>JAVBMS010000011.1:0-24303 GCA_031552135.1 Mailhella sp. | reverse complement strand
AATTCCATGCGGATGATCAGCCCGCCGCCGGGCGCGTTGGCCGCGCTGACCACGCCGCCGTGATCGTGCACCACGGAGCGGACAATGGCCAGCCCCAGGCCCGTGCCCCCGCGCTTGCGCGAAAAATAGGGCTCGAAGAGGCGATCCAGATCCTCGTCGGGCAGGCCGGGCCCGTTGTCTTCCACTTCCAGCACAATGGACGCGGGTGTGCGGCGCACGCGCAGCACGATGCGGCCGTTTGGCGCGCCACCGGCCTCCAGGGCTTCGGCCGCGTTGTTCAGCACGTTGAGCAGCGCCCGGTGCATGGCGTCGGCGTCCAGCCGCATGTCAAGCAGCCGCGCTTCGGGCAGGGGCTCGACGTCCAGCACCCACTCCAGGCGGCTCCGGCTGGCGCGCGACAACGTGATCAATTCTTCCAGCAGCGGCAGAAGGTTGCCGGGCGTCAGGACAACTTCGGGCAGCGAGGCGAAGGCGGAAAATTCCGTCACCATGTTCTGCATCCGCTCCACCTCGCGCACGATCAGCGCGGTGCACTGCGCCAGCGCGGGATCATTGACCTGCGCGGCAAATTTGCGCTCGATCCGCTCGGCGGAAAGCTTGATGGGCGTCAGCGGGTTCTTGATTTCGTGGGCGATGCGTTTGGCCACCTCGCGCCAGGCCGCAAAACGCTGCATCCGGGCCAGCTCGGTGATGTCTTCAAACACCGCGACCACGCTGCCGTACTCGTCGGCGCGCGGCGCGTCCTGCGGCATGGTCAGGCCGGGCAGGGCCACGGCGTGGATCACCAGCTTCCAGTGCCGCCCGCGCCAGGTGAATTCCAGCATCTGCTGCCATAAACTTTCCGGGTGGCGGCGCAAAAAGGCGTACATGGCGCGGATCGCCTCGCCGTATTCCGGCTGGAGCAGCAGGGCGGGCTTGCGTCCTTTCCATTGCTGGGCCGTGGTGGCGAACATGGTGCAGGCGGCCTTGTTCATGGTCAGGATGCGGCCCTCGGCGTCGAGCGTGATGACGCCCGTGGCGATGTGCTCCAGCACGGTTTCGATATACTGGTTGCGCTCGGCCAGCAGGGTGCCGCGTTCTTCGAGCAGGGCGTTGAGATGCACGAGGTTGTCGTGGCTTTCGCGCACCTCGCGGGCCATGCGGTTGAACGAGCTTACAAGCTGGCCGAGTTCGTCCTTGCCCGCGTTTTCCAGCTCCGCGTCCTCCAGGCTGAAGTCCAGATCGCCGCGCGCCATCTGATCCGTGCCCTGGGCCAGCGCCATGATGGGATCCGTCAACTGGCGGGAAAGGCGGAAAGCCAGCCATACCGCCCCGAACACCATGGTCAGGCTGAGCAGGGCCAGCACCATGGTGAATGAAAACTTCAAGGGTTTCTTTAGGCTTTTGCGTTGCGTGTATTCCTCAAAGCCCTTGCTGATGCGCTCAAGCTGGCTTAAGAGGCCCCGGCCGATGCTTTCGGCGGCTACAAGGTACACGCCTTCGCTGCCGGGCATGGCGAGCGCGCAGATGACGTAGTCGCCGCTGGGATCGGCCCAGAGCAGCGAATCAAAGCCGGTGCGGCTGACCACGTCCCACTTCATGCTGTAGCGGGCCTGGTTCCACACGGGCGCAAAGCGCGGATCAACGTGCCACATGGTTTCCATGTAGACGGGCGGAGCCTCGGCCGCCTGGCCCTCCGGCGGGCGGCGCAAAATGAAGCCCGCAAGGATGAGGCCCGTCTCGCGCTGGCGTTTGACCAGCAGTTCGTCCATTTCCGGGCTTTCAAAGGGCAGGCCTTTCAGCTCGTCAAGCAGCAGCCCGGCGTTGCCGCGCAGGCGCGCCGCCGAGGCGTTGTAAAAGCTTTGGCCCACCTCCAGGGCGGCCTGCATGGAGTTTTCCACCTGCGAGGTGAACCAGTAGTCCACGCTGGTGCCGAGCACCCGGTTGGCCGCGAGAAAAATGATGACCACCGGAACGAGCGAAACGGAAACAAAGGCCAGCAGCAGGCGCGTGCGCAGGCGCGCCCCGAAGGTTTTGCGGCGGCGCTCCAGCAGCAGCTTGACCACGTTGCGCGCCACCAGAAAGAAAACCACCAGCATCAGCACGACGTTGAGGTTCAGGAGGCCCAAAAACATCCAGGAGTCGGTGCCGAAGTAGGCAAGCTGAACCCAGGTGGCAAGCACCACCGCCAGCAGGAGCACAAAGGCGGCCGCCAGTTCCAGGCGGCGGCGCTTGCGGGCGCGGGCTTCGTCCGCGTCATTCGGCGCTGTCATGCACAGCCTCCGGGGCGGTAAAACTCAGGCTGAACGAAACCGGCGCGATCACATCCCACGACCAGAAAAAAAGCGTTTGGCGCAGCCAGGGCGGCACGTCGGCGTGGCGGACGCCCAGCGTCAGCGTAACGTTATACTCCCGGCCGGGCTCCAGGGTTGCCGGCGGCGCGAGCGGAATGCTCAGATCGGCCAGCGCGGCGTTGAGCAGGCCGGTCAGATCGCGCTGGTGCAGCGGCGGTTCGTCCTGGCGGAGCAGAAGGTATTCGCGGGTCAGGGGGTCAAAGCGCAGTTGCAGGATCAGGGTGCGCTGATCCACGGAGAGGTTGGGCAAAAGCGCGCGCCGTTCTTCCAGCGCGCATTCCAGCGTCAGGTTCAGCAGCGAGCCTTCCTTGAGCGCGCTTTGCAACGGGGCCGCCTGGCGGGCGCCGAGCGAAACGGCAAGCAGGGTGTTGTCCCGCTGCTTTTCCACCGCCAGATAATGCAGCCAGAAAACGGCGTTGCCCTCGCCATGGGCGGGGAGGGCGAAGCCCAGGAGGCCGGGCGCGGCGCAGAGCAAAAATATAAGAAAAACACGTTTCACCCGCCTTTTGTGGCACAAGGCGCGGGGCTTGACAAGATGGAGGAACTTGCCATTGTAGTTTGGCGTGATTAACTTCCTGAACAGCCGTTGTATCGCGCGGCGGCGCGATCATCAGCCCATTCCCGGGAGGAACGCCCATGCCTTTGTACGACTTTGTGTGCCAAGCCTGCCGCAAACAGTTTGAAGAACTGGTTTGCGGCGACGAACGCCCCGTATGTCCGGGCTGCGGCTCCGGCGATGTGGAACGCCTTGTTTCCGCGCCCAGCCCGCAGAAAACCGGGGCTTTTCCGTTTAAGCCGGGGCCCCCGCTGCCCGCGCGTCCCTCTGTGGGCGGCGGATGTCCGGGCGGTTCCGGCTTTCAATGAAGCGGCAGCCACTGATTCCGGCGGAATCAGCACATACGGCGGCAAATCCCCCATTTTATGAATCATTTGTTTTGTGAGGAGCGTATCCCATGTACAAATCCTTTCGCCTGACGGCGTTGACATTGGCCGTTCTGGCTCTTGCCGCCCAATCTGCGGCGGCGGCCCCGGCTTTGCCCCAGTTTCCCCCTCTTGCCAAAGCCGCGGCCCCGGCGGTGGTCAACATCAGCACCGAGCGCGAGGTTTCCGGGCGTGACATGTTCGGCTTCCCGCCCGGCATGGATCGTTTTTTTGAGCGCTTCGGGCCGTTCCAGCAGGATCCCCGGCCGCGCAAGCAAAGCTCGCTCGGCTCGGGCTTTATTATTTCTTCGGACGGCTACATCGTCACCAACAACCACGTTGTGGACGGCGCGGATAAAATCTTCGTCACTCTCCAGGGCGCCGAAGAAAAGGGCCAGTCGCTGGAAGCCAAGCTGATCGGCACGGATCAGGAAACCGATCTGGCGCTGCTCAAGGTGGAAAGTTCAAAGCCTCTGCCCGTGCTTCCGTTCGGCGATTCCGACGCCATGGAAGTGGGCGACTGGGTGCTGGCCATCGGCAATCCGTTCGGCCTCAGCCATACGGTGACGGCGGGCATAGTGAGCGCCAAGGGGCGCGACATCCACTCCGGGCCGTTCGACAACTTTTTGCAGACCGACGCCTCCATCAACCCCGGCAACAGCGGCGGCCCGCTGCTCAACATGAACGGCGAAGTCGTGGGCATTAACACCGCCATCGTCGCCTCGGGGCAGGGCATCGGCTTTGCCATTCCGAGCAACCTGGCCGACCGCGTGGTGATGGATTTGAAGAGCGGCAAAAAAGTCAGCCGCGGCTGGATAGGCGTCAGCATTCAGGACATGGACGAGAACACGGCCAAGGCGCTTGGCATGGAAGGCGTCAAGGGCGCGCTCATCGGTTCGGTCATGCCCGGCGAACCCGCCGCCAGGGCCGGTCTGAAGGCCGGCGACGTGATCACCCGCGTGGGCAGGACGGACGTGCACAGTTCTTCCGAACTGCTGCGCAGCATCGCCGCGCTCAAACCCGGCACGGCGGTGGACGTTACCGTGATGCGCGCGGGCAGGGAAATCAACGCCACCATCACGCTGGGCGAACGCGGCTCCCATACGGGAGGCTCGCCGGAAAGCGGCGAATCCGCCGCCAACCTGGGCCTGACCGTGCGCCCGCTGACCAGGGACGACGCGCGCGCCCTTTCGCTGCCCGACACGCAGGGCCTCCTGATCCTGTCGGTCAAGGCGGGCGGCGTTGCGGCGGCGGCCGGCCTTGAGCCGAACGACGTCATCCTTTCCGCCAACCTGACGCCCGTCAGCACGCCGGACGAACTGCTTTCCATCATCAAAAAGCAGGGGCAGGAGCGCGGCGCGGTGCTGCTTCAGATCAACCGCCGCGGCAGCACTTATTTTGTGACGCTGCCGCTCGAAAACGCAAAACGCTGATTGTCCGGCGGCGTTCCTTTCCGAAGGAACGCCGCCGTTTTTATGACTGTGATCGCCTGGAGGGTGTATGCGCGCTATGCATGTGTTTGCGACGGACTTGGGCCCCATGACCGCAGTGGAAGAAGACGGCCGCCTCACCTGGCTGGCCTTTGAGGACGAACGCGCGCCCCGCGAGGACACAGCCCGCGAGGAAACGCCCCTGATCCGCCGGGCTGTGGCCCAGGTGCGGGAATATCTGGCCGGAAAGCGCACTTCCTTTGACGTGCCGCTGCAACCGGAGGGCACGGCGTTCCAGCGCGACGTCTGGCAGGCTCTGCTGGACATCCCGTACGGCGAAACACGCAGCTACGGCCAGATCGCGGCGGCCGTCGGCCGGCCCAAAGCCTTCCGCGCCGTGGGCATGGCCAACCACAACAACCCAATTTCGCTCATCATTCCCTGCCATCGCGTCATCGGGGCGGACGGCTCGCTGACGGGCTACGGCGGCGGCCTGCCGATCAAGGAAAAACTGCTGCGGCTCGAAAAGGCGGCCTTCAGGCTTCCTCGCTGAATTTTCGCCACGTTGTTGCCTGTCCCGTGCTCCTGTTGCCGTGAACGCCGCGCGCGTTCCTGCCAGCAGGAGCACGGGACAGGCTTTTTAAAGCGCGGCGCTTATTCTCAGAACTATCATGCCATTCCCCTAATATTCTAGATTTTTTCCAAAAAAATCATGGCGCTATCACCATGCAGCGTCTTTGCTGAATGCCGGTCGAAGTCAGCAAAGGAGCGCGTATGCAGTGGAGCCGTCAACGCACGCCGGAGCATATTCTTGTGGATTGCCTGCTCGCGGAGGGCGTGGAATGCGTCTTTGGCCTGCCGGGCGAGGGGAGCGCGGGGCTTTTCTTGGCGGCGGCCGGGTCGCCCCTGCGCGTTGTCCTGACCCGCGGCGAGCAGTCCGCCGCCATGATGGCCTGCGCGTATGGCCGGGTCAGCGGCAAGCCGGGCGTATGCCTGGCCTCCCAGGGCATGGGGGCGATCCGCCTGCTGCCCGGCATGGCCGAAGCCCAGGCCGGCGGCGCGCCCGTGGTGGCTGTCGCGGCGCGGGAAAGCTTCCGCTGGATTTGCGCCGACCCGGCGCTGGATGCCGACGCCCTGTTCGCGCCCGTGACCAAGTGGGCCGCCGCCGTGCCGCGGGCCGATCTGATCCCGGACATGCTGCGCAAGGCTTTTGCAACGGCGCGGCGCGCAAGGCCCGGCCCGGTCTATGTGTCGATTCCCGGCGACCTTTCGCCGTCCGCCGGCGCGCGGCCCTGGCCGCTGGCAGCCGCGCCGGCGGCGCACCCCGATCCCGTGCAGGTGCGGCGCGCCGCCGAAAGGATACGCGCGGCGCGTTATCCGCTGCTTGTGGCGGGGAGCGGCCTGGCCCGCGCCGGCGCCGGAGAATCCCTGCGCCGTTTCGCGGAATGCGTTTCCCTGCCGGTGGCGGTGACGCGCATGGCCAAGGGCGCGCTGCCGGACGATCACCCCCTGCTGCTGGGCGTGATCGGGCTTTTGGCGAACGACGCCGAAAATTTTGGCCTGGCCAAGGCCGACCTGCTTATTCTGGCGGGGTGCGAAGCGCGGGAGTTCGCGCTCCCGGAGCTGGACGCCGCTGTGCTGTCGCTGCACGACGGCGTCGATCCCGGCGTGCGCGTCGATGTGCCGGTGGAAGGGGACATAGCCGCCACGCTGGACATGCTGCGCGATCTGCTGCCGGTCAGCCGTCGCGATACCTGGACAGGCGACGCCAAAATAGCCGAACTGCTGCGCGCGGAGCGGGAGGGCGGCGCGCGCGACGGCGGCGTGCCGCTGTCGCCCCGGCGCGTTGCGGCCGATATCCGCAGCGCGCTGGCGGAGGACGACATCGCGCTTGTGGACGCCGGTCTGGCCGCGTTCTGGATGGCGCTGCTGTTTCCGGCCCGGCGTCCGGGCGCCTGCCTTTTCCCCGCCCGCGCCTCGTCCATGGGGTTCGCCCTGCCGGGCGCGCTGGGCGCCAGGCTGGCCCGGCCCACAAGCCGCGTGCTGGCGGTGACGGGCGACGGCTCGTTTCTGGCAAGCGCCCACGAATTGGAGACAGCGCTGCGGGAACGCCTGGCCCTTGTCGTCCTGATTTGGGAAAACGGCTCCTACGGCATGACGAAATGGGAGATGGAACGCATGGCGGACGAGCATGCGGCCGTGGATTTTTGCAATCCGGATTTTGTCGCCTATGCCGAAAGCTTTGGCGCAAAAGGCTACCGGATCGAGCGGGAGGGGGATTTGCTGCCTGTTTTGCGGCAAGCTCTGGCGGACGACACGGTTTCCGTCATTTGCTGCCCGGTGGCCGATGGCGCGGCTCTGGCTGCGGCCTTGGGCGAGCCCTTGTTTTAAGCCTGTCCTGAACGCTTGACCGGCGCGGCGCGATGCCCGAAAAGACATGGGATGCGCTGTGCCGCGTCGGGCGATAACAAAGGGAGGATACCCATGTCTGTGGAAGCGTTTGTGCATTTTGACGGCGAATGCCGCGAGGCCGTGACGTTTTATGCCGGCGCGTTCGGCGTGCCCGTGCCGCCGATGGTCACCTACGGCGATATGCCGGACGAATTGCCGGCCGAATACGCCGGGCGCATCGCCTATACCCGCCTGGCCCTGGCGGGCGGCGGCGTCATGTTTTCCGACGGCCACCCCGGCTGGGCGCGCACGCCGGGCGACACGATCAGCCTGACGATCATCTGGCACGACAGAGCGGCGGTTTACGCCTGGTTCGAGCGCCTGAGCCGGGGCGGGCAGGTGCATATGCCGCTGCAAAAAACATCGTGGGCGGAAGGCTACGGCATGTTGACCGACAAGTTCGGCGTGCCGTGGCACTTCAGCCTGGAGCCGGGCGCCGCGTGATCGTCAGCGCCAGCCGCCGCACGGACATTCCGGCTTTTTACGCCCCCTGGCTGTTGCGCCGTCTGGAGGAGGGGCATGTCCTGTCGCAAAACCCCCGCCGCCACGGGCAACTGCGCCGGGTGCCGTTGCGGCCGGACGCTGTTGCGGCGATGGTGTTCTGGACAAAAAATCCCGTGCCCATGCTGGCGTTGACGGAACTGTGGCGCAAACTGTCCGGCTTTGTCCTTGCCGTGCAGTACACCCTGACGCCCTATGCGGACTCGGGCCTGTCGGGGCTGGAGCCGGGCCTTCCGCCGTTGGCGGAGCGCCTGGACGCCCTGAAAGCGCTGGCCGATCGGCTGGGCCCCGAAGCCCTTGTCTGGCGCTACGACCCTGTGATCGTGACGCCCGGCATGCCCCCATCCTGGCACGAGGAACGTTTTGCCGCGCTGTGCGCCGTGGTGCGCCCCTATGTGGGGCGCTGCGTCTTCAGCTTTTTTGACGAGTACCGGCATCTCCGGAATTTTCGCCGCCCGGAGGAGCAAGACAGGCACAGGCTGGCCCGCGCCTTCGCCGCCGTGGCCGCGGAGCACCGCCTGCCGCTGGCCGCCTGCGCGGAGGACATGGACATGCGGCCGTACGGCATTGAGCCTTCCGCCTGCATCGGGCCCTGGCTGGAAACTCTTTGCGGCCGTGTGCTGCCCCGCGCAAAAGACAACGGCCAGCGGGCGCGCTGCGGCTGTCTCGCCTCCGTGGACATCGGCATGTACAACACCTGCGCGCACGGCTGCGCCTATTGCTACGCCGTCAACAGCCAGGCCGCTCTGGCGCGTAACCGGGCGGCGCACGATCCGGCGTCGCCGCTTCTGGTGGGGCGTCCCACGGGAGAGGAGCAGGTGACGGACATGACGCCGCGCCCTGCCCAGTTAACGTTTTAAAAGCAAAAACGCCGCACAACGAGGCGCGGCGTTCGCGTTTGAGAGCAGGTGAACTTTGAAATGCCGGACACCAGGCAAGCGGTTCAGGGGAAATCACTCCGCATGGTGGGCACCGGGGCACGGCCCCGGCCGCCGGAAGCGCGGCAGTCCAAAATGGAAATGCCTCAAGCGCGCAGCATCAGGACACGGCGTAGAAGGCCTTGGCCGCGGCCTTGCAGACCGGACAGGGGCCGTCCATCGGGCCTTCGTGCGTGTAGCCGCACACGGAACAGATGTAGTAGTCCACGGCGGGCAGGCCGGCCGGGTTGGCGGCGGCTTTCCTGTACAGGTTGGCGTGCACTTCTTCCACGGCGTTGACAAAGCCCATATACTGCGCGACGGCCTTTTCGCCTTCGGTCTCGGCGTCCTTGATCATCGCGGGGTACATGTTGGTGTATTCGTGCGTTTCGCCATTAATGGCGTCCTGGAGATTTTCCGCCGTGCCGCCGACTTTCTTGGCGCTACGCAGGTGGGCGTGGGCGTGGATGGTCTCGGCCTCGGCGGCCGCGCGGAACAGCTTGGCAACCTGGGCAAAGCCGTCTTTTTCCGCCTGTTTGGCGTAGGCGAGGTATTTGCGGTTGGCCTGGGATTCTCCAGCAAAGGCGTCCATCAGGTTTTGCATAGTCTTGCTCATATTAGCTCCTTTTGGGGTAAAATGTATTAGGAACGATTCCTGTTTAGCTAATATTAAATGGAAAGTAAAGCTCTTTTTAAGTAGAAAGTGTTCATGCGCTATCTTGTTCCGGCCCTTGCCGCGCTTAATCCCAGCGATCCCGCCACTCTGCCGCCTGAAGGCGGCCCGCTCGCGCCGAAGTTTTATATACGCAGGGAGGAGGAAATCCGGCGCAGCCGTTTTATCGCCACGCTGGGGCGCGCGCCGGACAAAGAGAGCGCCCGCCTGTTCATCGAGGCGGTGCGCCGCGAGTTCCCCGACGCCACCCACAATTGCTGGGCCTACGTTGCCGGGCCTCCGGGCGATACGTCCGCCATCGGCCAGAGCGACGACGGCGAGCCCCACGGCACGGCCGGACGCCCCATGCTGAACCAGCTTTTGCACGGCGGCGTGGGCGAGGTGGCGGCGGTGATCAGCCGCTATTTCGGCGGGGTCAAGCTTGGCACCGGCGGGCTGGCGCGGGCCTATCAGGCCGGCGTGGCCGAAGCGCTGGCCCTGCTGCCCACGGAGGAAAAAACGCGCCGCCTTGTGGCGGAGGTGACGCTGGAATATGCGGATTACGCGCGGGCGGCCGCGTTGCGCCGCCTTTTGCCGGACTATCAGGCCCGCCTGCTGGGCGAGGAATTTGCCGAAAAAGCCCTGTTCCGGCTCGACGTGCCGGACGATCGGCTGGAGGCGTTTTGCCGCGCTCTTTCCGAAGCCACGGACGGCGGAGCCCGCCTTTCCTTTCCTGGCGCTGCGCCGGAAAAAGCTTGACATTCCTTGCCGGGAGAGACAAATATTCGGTTTCGAGATAACCCGCCCTCTGGGCATACGGAGGATTTTCATGAGCGCCCCTGCCAAAACCCTGGACAATGCCGTTAAAACTGAATCGGGCGTGGAGCTGAACGGCGTTCTGCTTCAGCCTGTCGTGGAACAGTGCGGCGGTTGCGATCGCATCCGCCTGTTTGAAGAGCAGCAGTTTTGCGGCAGCTACCCCGTGCCCTCCCGCAAGTGGACGGGCGGCCGCTGCAATTTTGCCACGCACCTGAAGTCGGAGGCCGCCGCCAAGGCCAAGGTCAACCCGCTGAAGGCCTCCAAGCGCGCCGCCAAAGGCCGTTAGGCCCGGACGGCCGATGTTGGCCGGCGGATCGGCGGCCCGCGCCGCTCAAAGCAAGCCCCGGAGGAGAGTGGGAACATTCTCCTCCGTGATAATTTAAAGGATTCGTATGCGCGATGCATTAATGCGTGCCCTGGCGGATCGAACGGAACGCGTGCTCGATCTGCAAACGGGTTTGACGTCGTTTCCCGCCACCGGGCCGGATTACGGCGGCCCTGGCGAATGGGACAAAGCGGCCTGGCTTGAGGAGCGTCTGCGCGCCTTCGGCCTGGAACACATCGAACATTGCGACGCGCCGGACGCCCGCGTGCCTTCCGGCAAGCGCCCGAACCTCATTGTCCGCGTGCCGGGCAAAACGCCGCGCATGTTATGGGTTATGGCCCACCTCGACGTGGTGCCGCCCGGCGAAGCCAGCCTGTGGCGCACGGATCCCTGGAAGGTGGAGCGCGATCCCGCGGATCCCGACATCATCCGGGGCCGTGGCGTGGAAGACAATCAGCAGGCCGCTGTGGCCGGCGCGCTGGTGGCCGCCGAGCTTGCGGACATGGCCAGGCGCGGCCTGACGCCGGACGTGGGCTTTGGCCTTTTGCTGGTGGCCGACGAGGAAACCGGCAACGAATACGGCGTGGTGCATGTGCTGAAAACCCTGCCGGACTTGATTTCGCCGGACGATCTTGTGGTGGTGCCGGACTTTGGCACCGAGGACGGCGTGCTGATCGAAGTGGCGGAAAAAGGCAGCATGTGGATCAAGGTGACGATCACCGGCAAGCAGTGCCACGCCTCCACGCCGGATGAGGGCGTCAATGCGCTGGTGGCGGCCTCGGCCATGATCATGCGCGTTCGGGATCTGGAGGCGCGCTTTGCCGAGGAAGATCCGCTCTTTTTGCCCCCGCGCACCACGCTGGTGCCCACGCGGCACGACGCCAACGTGCCCAACGCCAACACGCTGCCCGGCAAGGACGTGTTTTTTGTGGACTGCCGCGTGCTGCCCCGGCACGGCAACGAGGCGGTGTTCGCGGCGTTCCGGGATTTGGGCGCGGAAATCGCGGCCGAATACGGCGTTGCCGTGGATGTGGAGCTTGACCACCACGATCCCGTGTATCCGGCCACGCCGGTGGACAGCGACGTGGTGCAGCGCCTGACGCGCGCCATGAAGGCCGTGTACGGCATCGACGGCCGGCCCGGCGGCGTGGGCGGCGGCACGGTGGCCAAGCACATGCGCCGCCTGGGCGTTCCGGCGGCGGTCTGGGCCAGGGTTATTCCCAATTACCACGCGCCGAACGAGGGCTCGCGCCTTTCCTACACCGTGGGAGACGCGCGGGTTTACGCGCACATGCTCTTTAATGACTGACGTCTGACGCCGAAAGGTTCACAGGTTCCAGCGGTTTCCGCCCCTACCATCCTGCTCAAGTCGAGGCCGCCATGTTCGCTTCTCTTGCCCGTTCCGCCCATCACCTGAGCCGTCGTATCGCCCTGGCTTTCGCCTCGCCCGGAGGAGCGGGCCGTCCCGCCGGTTCGGACGTGGCGCGCCTGCGCCCCAAATTGCTGGCGGTGTTGAAAGGCGGCTACAACCTTGCGGATTTGCGCCGCGACGCCCTCGCGGGCGTTACCGTAGGCGTGGTGGCCATGCCGCTGGCCATGGCCTTTGCCATCGCTTCCGGCCTCGAACCCATCCAGGGGCTGTACACGGCGGTGATCGCGGGCATCATCATCGGCCTGCTCGGCGGCAGCCGTTACCAGATAAGCGGCCCCACCGGCGCGTTTGTGGTGATCATTTACAGCATCGTTTACCGGCACGGCTACGACGGCCTGGTGATCACCACGCTGCTTGCGGGGGCCATGCTGGTTGTGGCCGGCTTCTTCCGGCTGGGCGCAATTGTCAAATTTGTGCCCTATCCCGTCACCACGGGCTTTACCGCCGGGATTGCGGTCATTTTGTTTTCCTCCCAAATGGCGGATTTTTTCGGCCTGCCCATCCATAACGCGCCGCCGGAATTTTTCAGCAAATGGGCTGTTTACCTCGGGCATATCGATCAGTCGTCGCCCGTCACCTGCGCGGTGGCGCTCTCCACCCTGGCGCTGATGATTGTCGTGCGCCGCTATTTCCGGCGCATTCCCGCGCCTGTGGTGGGCGTGGTTTTCGGCGCGCTTTTGGTCTGGGCTTTTGGCCTGCCGGTGGAAACCATCGCCGGGCGCTTCGGCGATATTCCGGACGCGCTGCCGTCCTTCCATTGGCCCGAATTCACCATCGATCGCATCCAGGTGCTCTTTCCCGACGCGGTGACCATCGCGTTGCTGGCCGGCCTGGAGTCGTTGCTGACCTGCGTGGTGGCCGACAGCATGACCGGCGACCGCCATTTTTCCAATATGGAGCTTGTGGCCCAGGGTGCGGGCAACCTGGCCTGCGGCCTTTTCGGCGGCATCCCGGCCACGGGGGCTATTGCCCGCACCGCCACCAACATCGCCAGCGGCGGCCGTTCGCCCGTCGCGGCCGTTATCCACGGGGTGACGGTGCTGGTGTTCATCCTGTGGCTTTCGCCCCTGACGTCGGCCATTCCTCTGGCCAGTCTGGCGGCGGTGATGCTGATCATCGCCTGGGGCATGCTGGAAACCAAGGCCATCAAAACCATTTTTCGCGGCCCGGTTGCGGACTGGGGCGTCATGCTGCTGACCTTCGGCCTGACGGTGATCGTCGATTTGACCGTGGCCGTGTACATGGGCGTGATCCTGGCCTCGCTGTTCTTTATGCGCCGCATGAGCCTGATGGCCGACGTGCATGAAGACACGCCCTGCGAGCCGGGTGACGAGGATTGCGAGTCCGAATTTTCTCTGCCCGAAGGCGTGCGCCTGTACTCCATCAACGGGCCGTTCTTTTTTGGCATGGTGGATCGCTTCCAGAACGCGATCAGCGGCAGCCCGGCCCAGGCAAAGGTTTATGTGCTGAACATGAAGCATGTGACCGACATCGACGCCACGGGCATCCATGTGCTGGAATCGCTCCTGGCGCATCGTTCCGACGGCTACCGCGTCGTGCTGGCCTCGGTGCCCGCGTCCACCCGGCGCATTTTGCGCCGCATGGGCCTGCTGAAAAGCCTGGGTGAAAACAACGTGTTCCAGTCGCTGGACACCGCGCTGACGCGCGCGGCCGAACTCGCCAAAGCGCCCCGTTAGAGCATTTTCACTTTGAAAATGCTCACGGAACTGAGCGTAGCGAGGTTCCGCCGTGAAGCCGGAGTAGCCGCAATTCACTTGCGGCGTCAAACGACGGCGGAGGCGTGAAACTTAAGCGACAGAACATCGTGTCCGGGTCATGTGTGATCTCAAAGTTAAACTGCTTTGGCAGGGGCCGTCTTTGCGCGCGATTCAGGTTGTCAATGTCCGCTGGTACAACGCCACCGCCTGGTACGGCGTGACGCTGGCCGACGTGCTGACCCGCGCGGGCCACCCCTCACTGGTCGTGGGCCTGGAAAACACGCCGCCCCTCGCAGCGGCCGCCGCCAAGGGGCTGCCGGCGCGCGCCCTGGCGCTCAATACGCTCCGTCCCTCCGCGCTGCTGCGTCTCTGGCGGGATATGGACGCGCTGGTACGCGAGTTCCGGCCCGACGTCGTGCAGTGCCACCGTGGCGAAGCGTTTATTCTGTGGGCGCTGCTCAAACGGCGCCATCATTTCGCGCTGATCCGCACGCGCGGCGACCGCCGCCCGCCCAAAAACACGCGCCTCAACCGCTGGCTGCACGCCTCGGCCGCCGACGCCGTGGTGGCCACCAACAGCCTTATGGCGCGGCATTGCGTGGACGTGCTGGGCGTGCCCGCCGGGCGGGTGCATACCATTCTTGGCGGCGTGGACACGTCGCGCTTTGCGCCGGACGCCGCCGCCCGCGCGGCTGTGCGCGCCCGCCTGGGCTTTGGCCCGGATGACGTGGCGATCGGCCTGCTGGGCCGTCTGGATGAAGTCAAGGGCGTGCGCGAAACGATCCGCGCCCTTGGCGCGGCAGGCGACCCGCGCCTGCGTCTGCTGCTGATCGGCTTCGACTCGCAATACAGCGCGGCCGACGTGGAGCGCTGGACGCGCGAGGCGGGGCTTGGCCCGCTGGGCGAACGGGTTGTGCTGACCGGCCGCGCGGAACGGCCCGAAGACTATATCAACGCGCTGGATCTCGGCGTTGTCGCGTCGCTGGGCTCGGAGGCCATTGCCCGGGCCGCGCTGGAGATCATGGCCTGCGGCGTGCCCCTGATTTCCAGCACCACCGGCGTGATGCCCGATCTGGCGCCCGGCGACGCCCTTTTTGAACCCGGCGACGAAGCGGCCATGGCCCGGCTGATGGCCAAAGCGCCGGATGCCGCCTGGCGGGCCGATCTTGCCGGGCGCTGCCGCGCGCGCATGGCGGATCTCAGCCTGGACGCCTTTGGCGAACAGACGCTGGCCCTGTACCGCGCGGTTCTTTCTCCCACGCACAAACAAACGGAGTAGCCATGTTTGTCGGCTTTACCAGCGATAACGCTTCGGGCGCGCATCCGCGCCTTCTGGACGCGGTGATCCGCGCCAACCAGGGTTTCTGCAAGCCCTACGGCGAGGACGAATACAGCGCGGCCGCGGAGGCCGCCTTTGGCAGGCTGTTCGGCGAGGGCGTCAAAGCCTATTGCGCGCTCAACGGCACGGGCGCCAATGTGCTTTCGCTGCGCGCCATGCTCCGGCCCTGGCAGGCCGTGGTCTGCTCCGACGTGGCCCATATCCAGACGGACGAAAGCGGCGCGCCGGAGTGGGGCGTCGGGGCCAAGGTGCTGCCCGTGCCGTCGGTCAACGGCAAAATCACGCCGGACGCGCTGGATCGTTACCTGCCCGACCTGCACAACTGCCACCACAGCACGCCGCACGTCCTTTCCATCACGCAGACCACGGAAGTGGGCAGCGTGTATCGGCCGGAAGAAATCCGCGCCCTGGCGGAAAAGGCGCATCGGCACGGCCTGCTGGTGCACATGGACGGCACCCGCCTGGCCAACGCCATGGCCGCGCTGGGCCTGAAAGACACGGACGCGCGCCTGCTGACGAGCGACGCGGGCGTGGACGCGCTCTCCTTTGGCGGCACCAAGAACGGCTTTTTGTTCGGCGAGGCCGTGGTCTTTTTCCGGCCCGAACTGGCCGAGGATTTTTTGACCATGCGCAAACAATCTTTGCAGTTGATTTCTAAAATGCGCTATGTGGCCGCGCAATTTGAAGAAGCGCTCAAAGACGGCCTGTGGCTCGAAACCGCCCGGCACGCCAACGCGATGGCCAGACGCCTGGCCGATGCCCTGGCCGCGCTGCCGGGCATCACGGTGGCTCCGCCCGAAGCCAATGCCGTGTTCGCGCGCATGGCGCCCGAGCCTATCGCCGCGCTGCAGGAAGAGTTCTATTTTCACGAATGGGATGTGGAAACCCACGAAGTGCGCCTGATGTGCAGCTTCTGCACCACGCAGGAGGAAATCGACGCTTTTGTGCGGGCGGCCCGGCGCGTGCTGGGCGCGTGATAGTTGACGGTTTTTAAATGCGAACGGCGGCTCTGGGGCCGCCGTTTGCGTTTAAAGGGGGCAGAAATTAAAAACGGTAGCCCACGGAGATCATGGCCATGTAGACGCGCTGGCTTTCAAAGCTGCCCGCATGAGTATGGCTGCCCGGCTGGGCGGCGGCTTCGTCGAGCGAAAGCGTGTTGGGCAGCACCAGGTTCATGCTGAGGTCAAGCGTCCACTTGTCCCAGGCAAAACCAAGGCCGGTGCCGATCATGTGCCGCCCGTTGGCGGCAATCAGGTAGTCCGCATACTTGGGATTGCCGGGGCCGGTTTCGTACTGGTAGCCCAGGCGGGCCGTCATCCAGTCCAGCACCTGGTATTCGGCGCTGATGTTGAAGCCCCAGTTGTCCTGCCAGTGCTTGGGCATGTACATGACGCTGTTGACGGGGCCTTCCATGTAGATGTTGAGGTTCTGGTAGGTGCTCCAGTGCGCGTAAGTAACGTCCGCCTCCAGACTCAGCCGGGGGGTGGGCTTCCACATGAGGCCGAGGGCCGCGGTGTCGGGCAGATTCATGGTGGTGTGCACGTCGGAATTGCGCATGTCGGCCACGCCGGGAACCTGGATTTGCCTGTCCCAGCGGATACAGCCCGAGAGGGGAAGGCTGAGCGGGGCGCGGTACGTCAGGCCCACGGCCCAGGCGTCGTTGAACTGGTAGCGCGCGGCGACGCTGGCGCTGAAGCCCACGCCGGAAGCGTCCATTTTGGCGGTGTTGAGGCCCTGGATGTTCTGCTCGTTGTTCATCATCGCGCCGGTCACTTCCAGGCCCACGGCCACGGAAAACTTTTCGGAGATCTTCCAGGCCAGCACAGGGTTGAACGTGACGGACTGCATCATAGACGACACGATCGCCGCGCTGCCGGGCCAGTTGTCGCCGTAGTCGGTGCCGAGGCCGAGACGCGACACCAGGCCGGCGCCGATCCAAAAATCGTCATTGAGCTGATGGGTGATGAACGTGTGCGGGACGGGCCAGACGTCGCGTGCCGGCTTGGTGACGGAGGTGACGTTGCCGGAAGCGTCGGTAAACGCGATTTGGGAGACGGGAGCAAGCAGCGCTGTGCCCATCATCAGGCGGGTGCCCGGCAGTTGGGTGATGCCGGCGGGGTTGTACATGACGGCGGAGGCGTCATCGGCGCGGCCCACCAGGCCCCCGGCCAGGGCCGCGCCGCGCGCGCTCCAGTCGGAGATGTAAAAACCCTCGGCCCCGGCGGGGGCGGAGGAGCCGAGCAGCATGAACGCTGCGACCACGGACGCAAAAACCTTGTTCATTCTTTCTTCCTTGACCTAGAAAATGAGAGATGCATTCAAAAACTAAACCGCCGAGTCTATAGCGCAGCCTTTTAAAAAAAGAAAGAGACGCTGTAACGCCTCGGCGCGTAGGCCTCGGGAAACCGGGAACAGGGAGGGAAGATGGGGACGGCGTCGAACATTTTGCCAGACGGGGAAAGAAAGGCGGATGTGCCCGTGGGCGGCTGCGGAAAATTTAAAAGAAAAACCGGCTGCGTGTATCCGGCGCAACTATCAGGTCTTGTCTGTTTTGCGGACTGAGAGATGCCGGATATCGTTGTTTAGGCAAATTGTTTGGCGATGTATCACAAGTACGACAACACGGCGCTGACTATACGCGCGCTGCCCGCGGCGGCCGGGCCTGCCGCTTCATCTGGAGGAAGCAGGCAAGAGGCGCATATGCAGCAGCGGAAAAGGCCGGCCCTGGCTGTCCAGAGCGGAACGGCCGGTGATCGCAAAGCCCATGCGCTCGTAAAAGCCGGCGGCCTGGGGGTTTTGCTCGTTGACGTCCACCCGGGTGACGCCCTCGGCCAGCGCGCGGTTTAACAGCGCGCGGCCTGTGCCCCGGCCTCGCGCTCCGGCCGCCACAAAAAGCATTTCCAGGCTGTCTCCGGCAATGCCCGCAAAGCCGATGATAGCGCCGCCCGCATCCCGCGCGGCCCAGAGATGGACCGCATTGAAGTAGTCCGGGATCTGGCGGCGCAGCTCCCCAATGTCCGCTTCAGCCAAAAAAGAGTGCGTGGCGCGCACGGAGCTTTCCCATACGTCCAGCAGGGCAAGGATTTCTTGCGGGCTGGGGTTTTCCAGCCGTTCAACAAGCACAGGCATGTTCATGGCGGCAGCTTACAGGCAGGATACGCAAAAAGCGAGGCGTAGCCCGGATACAATTCGCCGAGCCTTGTAACCGGGGCTTGCCTGCGATCACGGTTTTTTCTCCTTGTCTTTTCCCCTCTCCCCCGGGCAAACCTTTTCTTCCCGGTGGGGGGGCGCCTTTGCCGGCGCCCTCGCACGGCGGGAAAAATGTATCCTCGCCGGGCCATAGGCGCGTTATTGGAATATTTATTGCTATAGTTCTAACAGGGAAATTCTTTCCGCAATACAGAGCTTTTTCAATGGCCCTGTGCCGGAAAAAATTTGTAAAGAAACCTTACGAAAATCATTAACCGGACGATACCACAGGTAAGAAGACGTTGATGGGGCGCTCGGAATCAGCGCCAATCCCTGATTGAGAGAAAAAGTCGGCACAGAAAACAATACTGGTTACGGCAGGGACAGGCCATGGAAAGCAGGCTGCTCGTTTTACCGCGCTTTGACGTAGAAATACGCAACGCTGGATGGCAAAGGGATACTTCCCTGATGTCACGCGGTAATGACGTGCTGTTTTTCGGCATGTTCTTTGCTCTCTCTCTCTCTCTCTCTCTCTCTCTCTCTCTCTTAACTCTCCATTAATTTCCCGGTATAGATTGCCGCAAATGGCAACCTTGATAGTGTTCTATCTTGGGTGCTTCTTCGCTTTTTATCGGCATAGCTGTTCACAGGGATTGGGGGTGTAGCATGGCGCTTACCCTCAATACCAATCTGATGGCGTTCAATGCCTCGCGCAACTTGGGCAACCATTATAGCAATCTGGCTACATCCGTTCGCAGGCTGTCATCAGGATTGCGTGTAGGCACGGCGGCTGACGATGCCGCCGGACTCGCCATCCGCGAACTCATGCGCGCCGACATCGCCACGCTCAACCAGGGCGTCCGCAACGCCAACGACGCCATTTCCCTCATCCAGACCGCCGACGGCGCTCTCGGCGTCATTGACGAAAAGCTGATCCGCATGAAGGAACTGGCGGAACAGGCCGCCACCGGCACCTACAACTCCGACCAGCGCCTGATGATCGACAGTGAATTCCAGGCCATGGCCGCTGAAATCCAGCGCATAGCGACGGCCACGAATTTTAACGGCGTCAAGCTGCTGGACGGCTCCCTTTCCGGGCAACACAATGGCTCCGGGCTTAAGTCCACAGGTGAGCTGAAAGTGCATTTCGGCACCGGCAACGATTCCGCCGAAGATTACTACTACCTGAATGTCGGCGACGCCACGCTGCGTGGCCTGGGATTGGCGGGCGGCGTTCTCCCCCCCGGGGCGGCTGCGCCCGGTAGTGCATTATGGGAAACGCTTCCTAATGGAGTAGAGATATCGGGCTCGTCCGGCTTAGTCTTTCTCGGCGTTATCCCCACGGGCACAAAGAATCTTTCCATCCATCTTGATTATTGGGGACAAGATGATGCCCTCCAATTGTTCACGAAGTCGGGCCTACATATTGCTGGCACGCAGATAACAGGCGGTCCCGGTTGGGCTGAAGCAGGGATATTGACCGGAAGTGATGTCGCGCGGGTTCTAACCACTCAAAACGGCTTTGATGCGGGTGCTAGCTATAGCTTCTTACCTAGCGGGATGGAACCCCCCTTTACGCCAGGAACCGCTGGCAACACGGTCAGCCATAACGGCATGAGTATAGGCTATTCCGGCCACGCAAATGCGTCCACCAGCATCCATGAATACCTAACCATCGACGAGGTGACAGAAGATTTGCTTCTTATCCTGCCGGGAGAAGGGGGCTATAGCATCACCGCAACATGGGACGCAATGCCGGGCGAAGGCGCCGATGCTGGCGGCGCTGTGAGAGCCATTTCTATTCAGACACAGGATTCGGCCCAAAAGGCGCTGGAGAGAATTGACGACGCCATTATAGCCAAGGACAAAATCAGGGCGCATCTTGGGGCCATGCAGAACAGGCTGGAAAATACCGTATCCAACCTGCAAATTCAGGCCGAAAACCTGCAAGCCTCCGAATCCCGCATTTCTGACGTGGACGTGGCCAAGGAAATGACCGCGTTCGTGCGTAACCAGATTCTCAGCCAGGCCGCCGTAGCCATGCTTGCCCAGGCCAACAGCATACCGCAAATGACTCTGCGCCTGATGCAATAAAGCAACGCCCCCCCTTCACACCCGGATGAGCACAATAGTGCTCCGCTACCCCAAAACGCTCTCTATTTTTTAAGTATGAAAGCCAAATGGGACAAAGAAAACCGGGAATCCTATTTGCTGTAGGATTCCCGGTATCTCAGGCATACCCTGAGTTGTAAAGTTTTTATTGCAATACCGCATAATTATTTATGTATCTTTATGGCAGAGTATTTTTTACCCTTGATTTTACCCTCGCAAAGATTTGTAAGCGAAATTCATGCTATCAAAATAATTCAGTAAAATATCATATCATCCCATATGATCCGCCTCGAAGGCCGTTCGTCGGATCAGGGCCGATCCAGGGATTCCCGGGCTCGCCCGGCAAGACAAGCACCTGGGGATGGTGAAAACCCTTGCTTGTATCTCAATTGAGACATATATTGAGACCGCATGGAGGTGTCATATGACTGCCCAAACATCAATGCTACATGTCCGCGTGGACAATAAAATCAAGGCTGAGGCGGCGGAAAATTTGGCCCATGTCGGCCTGACCGTAGCGGATGCCGTGCGCATTTTGCTGACCCGCGTCGTCAAAGAAGGGGGCTTGCCCGCCGGGCTGACCACCTCGCCGGAAGCCTATGATGCCTGGTTTCGCGCCAAGGTGCATGAGGCGATTGGCGATACACGGCCTCCCGTTCCCCATGAGCAGGTAATGGATGAAGCGCAAGCCTTGATCGACAGGAAACGCCGTGCGCGTTCTTAGCTGGCGACAAACAGCCCGCGAGGACTTGCTGGCGATCATCGACTACATTGCCGACGACAATCCCGATGCCGCTCAGGAGCTGAAAGACGAAATTGAGGCAAGAGCGGCAGAATTGACGGCGTACCCGCAGATGTACAAGTCCGGCCGGGTTACCGGCACACGGGAAATGGTCGTGCGGGCGAATTATGTGGTGGTATATGCCGAAGGTGATGGCGAGGTATCTGTTTTGCGCGTGCTGCACGCGGCCCGGCAGTGGCCGTAGTATTTTCGCTTAATCGGCTGTCAGAGCCAGGCGCATGGCTGTGCGATTTTCAAGGCCGCGGCCTTGCTCTTCCGCAAGAATTTCCTGAACCCAGCGCGGTTGATCAGCTTGCGCAAGCGCTACAAAGCCCAGACGAGCGTAAAACGGCGCGTTCCAAGGCACCTGGGCAAAGGTGGTCAGGTACAGGGCATGTGCGCCACGGGAGCGGGCAGTTTCAACTATCCGCCGGACGAGCGCGGCGCCGAGTCCCCGCCGCCCGTGATCCGGGTGCACATCCAACTGGGCCAGCAGCGCCGCAGCGTCGACAAATTGCAGCAAGCCGTAACCGACCGGGTTTGCGTCCGCGTCAAGGGCTACCCAGAGCCTGCCGTCGCACATGGCTTCCAGTAGCGCACTTTCCGGTACGCGCTCTAACAGGATGTGCGCCGGAATGGAACCGGGCGGAAAAATTGTGGCGGCGGCCAGCTCAATATCATTCAAGAACGGTATGTGCTCCGGGCGGGCAGCCTGGATTGCGTAGGGATGGGGAGTAGGCATAACAAAAATCGTCCTATCGGAGGGCAACAAAAAAATCAACGGATCACATTTTCATGTAATCCGTTGATTTTATGCAAATGGCGGAGCGGAAGGGGCTCGAACCCTCGGCCTCCGGCGTGACAGGCCGGCGTTATAACCGTCTTAACTACCGCTCCGGACAGGGCGAGGATCGTGTCCTCAAACAGGTGGCAATCCGGAATGTTGCCGTCTATGTTATCAGGCTTGCGCCTTAATGTTTGGTGGCGGAGCGGAAGGGGCTCGAACCCTCGGCCTCCGGCGTGACAGGCCGGCGTTATAACCGTCTTAACTACCGCTCCGCAAGGCGACGCACGCTATCTGCGCGCATTGCGAGGTGCCTGTTTATGGCAAATCAGGGAAAACTGCAAGCAAAAAAACGCGAGGGGTCCGGGACGTTGCGCCCGCCGGCCTCAAGGCCATGCTGGCGGGCGGCCGCGCCGTGCCTCTCGCGGCGCTTGTATCTCGAGGTTTTTAAGGATATTTTAAAAAAATATCACTCCTTCTGAACAGTTCGCGCTTGTGATTGCCGGGCATGGGCGGGCAACGCCCGCCCATGCCAAATCCCGCGGGCCTCGTTACACTTCGCCTCACAAAGCCGGAGCCTTGGTCATAATGACAGCATTGCAACGCTAAAAGACTCTAAGCCGGAGGGCACATCATGTACGACCTGGTAATCACGAACGCACAAATTGTGGACGGAACGGGTTCTCCCGCGATAGCGGGCGGGGTGGCCGTAAGCGGCGGCAAAATCGCCGCCTGGGGTCCGGAAATAACCGAAACGGCTCCCGCAACGCGGCACATTGACGCCAACGGCCAGGTGGCGGCGCCGGGGTTCATTGACCTGCACTCCCATTCCGACACCGAGTACCTGGTCAACGACCGGCTGGAAGGCAAATTATTGCAGGGCGTCACCTCGGAAGTCACGGGCCTGTGCGGCCTTTCGCTCGTTCCCGCGGCGGACGCGACCCTTGAAGACCACCTGGCCTATTCGCGCATGCTGTTTCCCGATGAGGCCCTTGCCTCGATAGACTGGAAAAACATGCGCGGCATGGCGGACTACGCCCGCTTTCTTGACGGGCGGAAATTCACCATCAACACGCTTCCCCTCATAGGGCAGGGCACGCTGCGCATCGCGGTCATGGGGTTCAAAAGCGGCGACCCCACGCCCGCCGAGCAGAAAAAAATGGAAGACCTGCTCGACGAAAACCTCCGTGCCGGGGCCTGGGGCCTTTCTCTGGGGCTGGTCTACCCGCCCGGCAGCTTCACCAGCCTGCCCGAGCTGGTGGGACTGGGCCGCGTGGTGGCGAAACACGACGGCATCATCCATTCGCATATTCGCGGAGAGAGCGTCACAGTTTTTGACGCCACGCAGGAAATGATCGACCTTGCCCGTGAAAGCGGCGCGCATGTGCGCATCGCGCACTTCAAGCTCATCGGCAAGGCGCAGTGGGGCCGCGCCGGCGAGCTGCTGGAGATGGTCGCGGCCGCCAGAAAGGAAGGCGTGAACATTGACGCGGAACAGTACCCCTACACCGGCAGCAGCACCGGTCTTGGCGTGCTGGTGCCCAAATGGGCCATGGAAGGGGGCATCGGCGGCCTGATGAAGCGCCTGGCTTCGCCCGAGCGTGGCCGGCTTGTGGAAGACATCAGCGCGGAAATGGACCGGCGCGGCGGGCCGCAAGCGGTCATGGTCACCTCCAACGGGCGCTTTCCCGAGTACGACTTCCGCCGGGTGAGCGAACTGGCCGAGGCCGAGAAGGTTTCCGGCGGCGAAATGGCGGCGCGTATTCTTGAAAAAACCCAGGCCACGGCCAACGCGATCTATTTTTCCATGGACCAGGGCGACATGCTGACCATGATGGCTTCGGATTTCGTTTCCGTGGGCAGCGACGGCTACGCCCTTAACTTTGACCAGGCCAAGGGCGCGCAGCACCCGCGCAGCTTCGGCACCTTCCCGCGCTTTATCCGCACGGCGGTGGACGAAAAAGTGCTGCCCCTGGAAAAGGCCGTGTGGAAAATAACCGGGCTGGCCGCGTCCATGCTGGGCATGAAGGACCGGGGCGTCATAGCGCCGGGCAAGGTGGCGGACCTGGTCGTTTTCGACCCCGCCGCCCTGCGCGACACCGCCACCTTTGAAAACGCCTTCCAAAAGCCCGAAGGCATCAGCACCATTATTGTCAACGGCAAAATCGCCGCGCGGAACAACACGCTGACAGGAGCCCGGGAAGGGGTCTGCCTGCGCCGCGGGTAACGAACCCGTAAAGGCCGCGCGGGCCTTGCAACATACCCGCAAGGTCCGCGACGTTTTGGGGCGGCATTAGGGAACGGCCTGTCTTCGAAATGAAGGCGGGCCTTTTCGTGGCGCGGGGAACAAAAGACGGTTACAGAACTTATTCTGTAACCGTCTGATATTTCTGGCGGCGGACAGGTTTTGAGCTTACGACATTCGGCTTGTGAAACCGTGCGCAGGCACCAGCGCGGAGTTAGAGCATTTCAACTTTTAAATTGTCTATGCGGATGAAATGCTCTGGCGTTGCGGAACGCAGTGCAGCAACGCCCGCGAGATTGGCGTAGGCGGGCTTTGCCTGCCGTTAAGCGACAATCTCATAGCGAAATTGCTCTA
>JAVBMS010000047.1:0-2697 GCA_031552135.1 Mailhella sp. | reverse complement strand
GATGGCGGAACGGCAGACGCGCTTGACTCAAAATCAAGTATCCGTACGGGTGTGAGGGTTCAAGTCCCTCTCCCGCTACCAGCAGAATCAACAAGCCCCAGGGTGATGCAAAAGCCCTGGGGCTTTTGTTATTCCGCGGGGCGGGCCGGATCAGCCGGATACGGCATCGGCCGGGGCGGCCCCGTTGCCGGAATCAAACCCGGCAAGCGCGTGCGGGGCGCTGGATCCGGAAGTTCCGCGCGTCCGCGCCTCCTGCATTTCCGTCATATAGGGCCAGTAGCGGCGCGGCATCAGGCGGCGTTGCAGTTCGGGGTTGAGCCGGGCGGAAATGGCCGTCACCTTGCAATAGGAACGCCAGAAGCTCTGAAACATGGCCTCGTTTTCGGCCAGCAGGCCGTCGTCCAGCCTGCCGCCGCGCAGAACTTCCGGATCCAGCGTCACGTCGCGCAGCGCCGCCTTGTCCCACAAGAGGCCGTAGCCGCGGCCCACGTCGTACAAAATCCACGGGTGCTCCGCGAAGCGATCGCGAAAATGCGGAACCAGCAGCGGCACGATGTTGTGGCGCGGCCCGATCAGCGCCACATAGACCCCCTGCGCCGTTTTCTGGAAGCGCGCAAAGCCCGCCATGAGCTGCGCGTCGTGCGCCACCTGGCGGGCCAGCCGGGCCAGAGCCAGCACGTCCTTGTCCGCAAAGTTCATTTCCACCGCGCCCGGCGGCGACTTCGCGTCAAAAACCTTGCGCATGAAGCGCGCCAGCAGCAGGTCGCAGCCTTCGGTTTCGGCCAACCAGCCATAAACAACGCGCCTGCGGCCTTCGGGAAAAAGCCGTTTTTTCAGCCCCGCCCACACCCGCGCCGCCTTGTCGGGCTCGGTGCGCACCTGATGCGCGGGGGCCATGCCCAGCAGGCCGGGCCGTCCGTCCGCGTCGCCGCTCTGGAGGGCGTCGGGGAAGCGCTTGAGGGTGTAAGCGTCAAAAACAACGCTGAGTAGGCCCTCGAAGGTTTTGTCGTAGCGGAAGATGGTCATGGCGTTCAGGCTCCGGCCGGGAGAGCCGGGAGAGCCGGGAGAGCCGGGAGGGAAGGAAGGGCGGGGGCGGCCGTTGCGTCGGCGGCCAGCAGGGAATACTGGCCCGGCCGATCCAGCCCGCCCTTGCGCGTTTTGGGCGCGGTGAGCACGGCGCGGACGTAGCGCGGCCCTGTTTCCTGAATGGTCAGGGCGCGCGAAGCCGGGGCGGAAGGAAATGTCAGAAAAAAGCGTGCGCGTTTAAAAACCACGCCGAGCGCCTTGAGGTGGTCGGGCCCCAGCTTGCGCAGGCGGCGCGCCTCCACGATGCGTTTGGCCGAGAGCACGCCGATGCCGGGCACGCGCAGGATGCGGGCGTAGTCCGCCGTGTTGACGTCCAGCGGAAAATATTCCGGGTGGCGCAGGGCCCAGGCCAGTTTGGGGTCAATATCCGGCTCCAGATCCGGGGTGGCGTCGTCCAGAATTTCCTCGGCGTCAAACTGGTAAAAACGCATGAGCCAGTCGGCCTGATACAGGCGGTGCTCCCGCCCCAGCGGCGGCCGCGCCAGCGCGGGCAGGCGCGGGTCGCCCGTGTTGACGGGCACATAGCCCGAATAATACACGCGCTTGAGTTGCGGCCCCCGGTAGAGCAGGGAGGCGAGGCGCAGGATGTCGCGGTCGCGCTCGTCGCTCGCGCCGATGATCATCTGCGTGCTTTGCCCGGCCGGGGCGAAGCGCGGGGCATGGCGCAGACGGAGGCGATCCTCGGCGTTTTCCTCCAGGCCCTGGCGGATGGCCAGCATGGGCCGGTACACGGCGGAATGGTCTTTTTCCGGCGCGAGCAGCTTGAGGTTGCGCTCGGAAGGGATTTCGATATTCACGCTGAGGCGGTCGGCCAGCAGCCCGGCCTGGGTGATCAGCTCGCGGCTGGCGCCCGGAATGGCCTTGAGGTGGATGTAGCCGTTGAAGCGGTGTTGCGTGCGCAAAACCCGGGCGACGGCCACCAGGCGCTCCATGGTGTAGTCCGGGCTTTGGACGACGGCCGAGCTTAAAAACAGGCCTTCGATGTAATTGCGCCGGTAAAATTCGATGGTCAGCTCCGCCGCTTCGCGCACGCTGAAGGCCGCGCGCGGGATGTCGTTGCCGCGGCGGTTGACGCAGTAGGCGCAGTCGTACAGGCACTGGTTGGCGAGCAGGATTTTGAGCAGGGAGACGCAACGGCCGTCTTCCGTAAAGGAATGGCAGATGCCCCACCCGGCGGCGTTGCCGAGGCCGCCGGGGACGCGGCTGCGGCTGACGCCGCTGGACGCGCAGGAAACGTCGTATTTGGCGGCGTCGGCCAGGATATTCAGTTTGGCGAGCGTGGCTTCGGTCATGGCATCCTCAACGGCGTATCGCCGTCGAGGACAACCTGACACTAAACTAAAAATTGATCAAGTAAATTTTTTGTTGAATTATTTGACTTCCTGGAAGCTGTATTCCGGCACCTTGGCCGGGGCCACGTTTCTGTCCACCGTGCGGGCCATGGCGTAGACTTCGATCAGACGGTGCGGCGGGGTTTGCTCGGTGGTGTTTTCTTCCACCAGCATGCACGCGCCGATGGACATGAGGCCGCAGTTGGTGGAGGCCAGCACGGCTTTGCGGCGGGTGGGGCCGCTCCCCAAAACTTCTCCGTTGCAGCAGAACTGATACATA
>JAVBMS010000024.1:0-14851 GCA_031552135.1 Mailhella sp. | reverse complement strand
TCTTTTCCATGTCCCAGGCCTCCGCGCGCGCAAAAGCCTCCCAGCTTTCATGGAAGCGCGCGTCGTCCTCTTGCGGACAGTCCAGCGTAAACACTTCTTCCACGGCCTGGGGGATCGTGCCGAAAAGCGGCAGCGCGTCCACGGCCGTCACTTCCAGACCCGGCAGCATCACGGGCGCGAGGCGGGCCAGCATGTCCGCCGGAGACAGGGGCTCGCGCAGGGTCACGCCAAACCACTCGGCCCGGCTGGCCACGCCCACGGGCAGCGCCTTGCCGAAGGAAAGCAGCGGCAGCGGATGGAAGCCCTGCGAAAACGCCATGGGCAGCCCGGCGCGGCGCAGGGCGCGCTCCAGCAGCGATTGCAGCTCAAGCTGGCTGATCCAGGCGGCCCGGCCGTCCTTGCGGTGCCAGACGCGCCAGCGGGCCACGCGCCGCGTCAGGGCCTCGTCAATGGCCGGGGGCGCGTGCTTTTTGCCGGGCACAAAGGGCGCGGGCGCGGGGATGGGGCTGTCGTCCGACTGATCGCGCGCGGGGAAATTGAGGCGGGGCGTCAGGAGCGGCTCGCCCTCGTGCGCCGCGCCTTCGCGCAGGCGGGACGGCCCGGCCTTGGTGTCGCACACGCCGCACTGACGGCAGGGGCTGTAGCGGCAATCGGACGTGATCGCGCCGCGCAGGGCGCGCTCGCGCTCCGCCAGCAAAAAGCGGCGGCTCACTCCGGCGTCCAGATGATCCCAGGGCAGGGGCTCGTCGAGATCGCGGCCGCGCGTCCACTGTTCGGGCGTCATGTTGCATTCGGCCAGCGCTTCCAGCCAGGGCTCGATCGAAAAACCTTCCACCCAGCTGCTGAAGATGCCGCCCTTGCGGTAGGCGCTTTCCACCACGTCGGCCAGGCGGCGATCCCCGCGCGACAGCACGCCCTCAAGGCGGCTCATGGCGGGCTCGTGCCAGCGCATTGACACGCCCTTGCAGGTTTTGATCCGCTCGCGCACATAGCGGATGCGGGCTTCCATCTCGTCCTGCGAAATCTGCGGCTCCCACTGGAAAGGCGTGTGCGTTTTGGGCACAAAGGGCGAGAGCGCCACGGTCACGGTCAGGCGGGGGCCGCTCCAGCGGCCTTCCTCATCGCGCACGCGGCAGCAGTCGCGCGCCTTGACGCCCAGATCCACGATGCCGTCCAGGTCGTCGTACGTTTCGCCGGGCAGGCCGATCATGAAATACAGCTTGACCTGCTGCCAGCCGTAGCCCACCAGCTGGCGCACATGGCGCAGCAGCGCCTCCTCGGTCACGCCCTTGTTGATGACGTCGCGCAGGCGCTGGGTTCCGGCCTCCGGGGCCAGCGTGGCTCCGGTGCGGCGGATGTTTGCCATGCGGGCCATGATGTCGCCGTCCACCGAGCCCACGCGCAGCGACGGCAGCGAAAGCGCCACCTGCTCGCGCGCGCAGCGATCCGCCACGTCGAGAAACAGCGTTTTGAGGCCCGAAAAATCGCCGCAACTCAGGGCCAGGAACGAAACGTCGTCGTAACCCGTGCGTTCGAGGCAGCGCTCCAGCAGGTCGCGCACGTCGTCGATGCCGCGCTCGCGCGAGGGCCGGGTGGTCATGCCCGCCTGGCAGAAGCGGCAGCCGCGCGTGCAGCCGCGCGCTATTTCGAGCGAAAGCCGGTTGTGCACCGCGCCAAAGGGCGTCACCTGATCCACGGGATAGGCGGCGTCGCGCAAATCCGCCACAGGGCGGCGGCAAACGCGGGTGTAATCGGCGTACACGGGCTCCAGCCCGCCGTCCGGCAGCTCGCGGAACAGCGAGGGCACATAGACGCCCGGCACATGGCGGGCCTCGGCCAGAAAGGCCGCCCGGCTCCAGGCCTCGCGGCGGGCGCGGCGCAGCAGATCCACCAGTTCCGGCAGCACGGCCTCCGACTCGCCCAGGATCATCAAATCCATGAAGGGCGCCAGCGGCTCGGCGCACAGCGTGCAGCCGCCCCCGGCCAGCACCAGCGGCCAGTCGAACAGGCTGTCGCCCCGGTCGGCGCTGCGCAGGGGAATGCCCGCCAGATCGAGCATCAGCAAAATATTGGTGAAGGCCAGCTCGTGCGTGAGGCTGAAGCCCAAAAGGTGCGTCCTGTCCAGATCGGTGTCGCTTTCCAGCGTGGCCAGTTTCACCCCGCGCTCGCGCAGGATGGCCGCCGCGTCGCGGCAGGGCGAGAACACGCGCTCGGCCAGCACGCCGTCCATGGCGTTGAGCTGGCCGTAAACGATTTTCTGGCCGAGGTAGGACATGGCCACCTCGTACAGATCGGGAAAAGCCAGAGCGCAGTGCAGCTCGGCCTGGGCGGGATCGCCGCGCACAGCCCCTTCCTCTATGCCCAGATACCGGCTTGGCCGGGGCAGAAGCGCCAGAATTTCACGCATGGGGATAACGCGCGAAGCAAAGGCGCGGGAGCAGACCCCCGCGCCCTGTATCGCGCCGGAAAGCGATTAAAGAATCAGCCCGGAGGACGACGCGCCGCCCTTGGGATCCAGAATGCCGCCGGAAGAAAGCGAAAGATTGGAGCAGGCTTCCAGATACTTGTCCAGCACGTCCTGCGGCACCGAGCGGTACTCGTACAGGAAGTGGGCGGCGTCGATGCGGCCGGAAAATTCCTGCTCGAAGGGATAGCCGTACGGCAGCATCATCAGCTGCACGCCCTGCTGCGTGGGCACGGTCTGCATGATGCCGACATCGGTCAGGGCTTTGGCTTCGGCGTCAAATTTGCCGATCACCAGTTCGCCGGTCACGATTTTTACCAAACGGACGTCATAGGCCATGAGCGTTTCCTCCAAAAAATGGACGCTTGAGGCGGCGGCCGCCCGCAAGCGCTGGGTTTCAAAACGGCCTTGCCGACCGCGCCACAGGCACAGTAGGGACTCGCCAAACCCTTGTCAAGAATGGGAGATGAAGGAATCCGCCACGCGGCCCTTGCAAGAGCGCGCTTCTGTCTTTATGGTGGCGGACGGAGAATCGTATGTCCTTTTGCCCCCCATCCCCCGACACAGCCGCCGGCCCTTCGCTGGAAGAGCGCCTCGGCTACACGTTTCGCGACCGCTCGCTGCTGGAAACCGCGCTGACCCACAGTTCCTGGGCCAACGAGCACGAGGCCGAACCCCACAACGAGCGCCTGGAATTTTTGGGCGACGCGGTGCTGGAAGTCAATATTTCCAAGGGCCTGTTCGAGCGCTTTCCCGCCGAACGCGAAGGCGGGCTGACGCGGCTGCGCGCGCGCCTGGTAAGCGAAGGCAAGCTGGCGGAGATTGCCCGGAGCGTCGGGCTGGGCGACGAGCTTCTGCTCGGCAGGGGGGAGGAGACGCAGGGAGGAAGGGAGAGGCCGGCGCTTTTGGCCGACGCCCTGGAAGCGCTGCTGGGGGCCGTTTTTCTGGACGGCGGCCATACGGCGGCTTCCGCCCTTTTAGAACGGCTGTACCAAAAGCACTGGCCGGCGCTGGACACCACGCGCAAGGGCAAGGATTTTAAAACACGATTGCAGGAATGGACGCAGGCCACATTCCGCGCGTTGCCGGTCTATACGCCGCAAAGCAGCCAGGGGCCGGAACATGCCAAAATATTCCATGTGGTTCTGGAGCTGCCGGACGGAACAACGTTTCCCGCCAGCGGCTCAAGCCTGAAAAGAGCGGAACAGGAAGCCGCCCGCCAGGCCCTGGAACGGTACGCCGCTCCGGTCGATCCTTTTGGCGCGGCCATGCTGTAACACGCTTGCCCATTGACCGCCGCGCGGCGAAGCCGCCGTGCGCGCGCCGATAGCGTCGGCGTTTCAAGACCGGGCCGGGGGGCCGATCCCCCCGGCCTGTGTCTTTGGTCTGCCTCGACCTCTATGGCGTAATGGCTCTAGCCAAGAAGCTTAAGAGCCATCTGGGGCAGCGAGTTGGCCTGGCTCAGCATGGAGACCGCGGCCTGGGTCAGGATTTGGTTACGCACAAACTCGGTCATTTCCGTGGCAACGTCCACGTCCGAGATGCGCGATTCCGCGGCCTGAAGGTTTTCCGCCTGGATGGACAGGTTGGTGATGGTGTTTTCCAGGCGGTTCTGAATGGCGCCCAAGTGCGCGCGGATATTGTCCTTGGAGATGATCGCGTCGTTAATGGCGTCCAGGGCAAGCTGCGCGTTCTGCTGGGTGGAAATGTTGTGGCCGGCGTCCAGCGCGGACTGGTTGCCCAAACCAAGGGCGGACGCGGTGGCGTTGCCGATCTTGATGTAGTAATAGTCTTCTGCCGAATCGTTGCCCGTGCCGAAGTGGATTTTCAGCTCGCCGGTGGCCTTCATCTGCGAGCCGTCGTGCGCGCCGCTCAGCGTGCCGTCGAGCAGCTTGATGCCGTTGAAGTCCGTGGCGTTGGCGATTCGGGTAATTTCCGAAGCCATCTGCTGGTACTCCGACTCGATCATCAGGCGCTGCGTGGAGTCGTAGGTGCCGGTGGCGGCCTGCTCGGCCAGTTCTTTCATGCGGATGAGCTTTTCGTCGATAACCTGGAGCGCGCCGTCCGCCGTCTGGATCATGGAAATGGCGTCGTTGGCGTTGCGCACGCCCTGGTTCAACGTGGCGATATCCGCGCGCATGAGTTCGCGGATGGCGAGGCCGGCGGCGTCGTCAGCCGCGGTTCCCACGCGGAGGCCCGACGACAGTCGGCGTGTTGAGGTGGCGAGGCGGGTGTAACTTTCATTCAAGTTACGCGCGGCATTCATTGCCATCATGTTGTGATTAATGACCAAAGACATAAGTGCACCCTCCTTGAGGTGGTTGTGCGCCGCTTGAAGCAAGGGGCGTGCCAACACGCAAAATCTATTTTATTTCAATAAATTACAAGAATTCAAAGTCTAGATTTTTTTTAAAGTACCGGGAAATGTCGATTTATCGACACCCGGCGGCAGAATTTGCCGCCCCCTTTCCCGGCCCGCAAAAGCCGCCGTGGGGCGGCCGCGTTTTTCCCCGCGCCGTCCCGCGCCCCGCGTGGGAAAAACGCTTTTCCACCTTGCGAAAAGCTTGGCCTCACGCTAGAGTTAATAAACAGGAATACCGCATGAATAAGTTTCGCCTTGCCCATATCGGACTCGACATCGGCTCCACCACCGTCAAGGTTATTATTCTGGACGCGGCGGCCGGCGTGCTGTACGCCCGCTATCAGCGCCACATGTCCGACGTGCGGGCCACCGTGGCCCAGTTGCTGGGCGAGGCGCTGGACGCGCCGCGCTTCAACGCCCCCGGCGAAACCTGGCAGTTCAGCCTGGCCACCAGCGGATCCGGCGCCATTGCCCTGGCCGAAGAGCTGAGCCTGCCCTTTGTGCAGGAAGTGCTGGCCTCGGCCGAAAGCATCCGCCACTCCATACCCGACGTGGACGTCACCATTGAACTGGGCGGCGAAGACGCCAAGATCACCTTTTTCACCGGCGGCGTGGAACAGCGCATGAACGAAACCTGCGCCGGCGGCACGGGCGCGTTCATCGACCAGATGGCGGCTTTCCTCAACACCGACGCCCCCGGCCTCAACGCGCTGGCGCTCAACCACCGCACGCTCTATCCCATTGCCTCGCGCTGCGGCGTGTTCGCCAAAACCGACATCCTGCCCCTGCTCAACGAGGGCTGCGCCAAGGAAGACATTGCCGCTTCCATTTTTCAGGCCGTGGTGGATCAGGCCGTCAGCGGTCTGGCCTGCGGGCGCGACATCAAGGGCAAGGTGGCCTTTCTCGGCGGGCCGCTGGCTTTTTTGCCCGCGCTGCGCCAGCGCTTTGTGGACTCGCTGGCCCTGGACGAAGGCGAGGCCATTTTTCCCGAGCACGCGGAATTTTTTGTGGGCATGGGCGCGGCGCTGCATACCATGTCGCTGATGGCGGCCGAGCGCGACCTGGCCGACGGCCACGCCCAGGACAATATCTGGAGCATGGACGAACTGCGCGACCTGGCCGTCACGCTGGGCGAGGGCGCGGGGCGCCACGGCTCGCCCCATTTGCCGCCGCTTTTTGAAAACCCGGAAGATCTTGCCGCCTTTCGCGCCCGGCACGCCCAAAACGCGGCCCCGCGCGCGGACATCGCCAACCTCGAAGGCACGGCGCACAAGCCCGCGCCCGTGTATCTGGGCATCGACATCGGCTCCACCACCATCAAGTCCGTGCTGCTGGACGACGAAGGCCGCATCCTCCACACGTCCTACGCCGCAAGCCAGGGCGAGCCGCTCAACGCCGCCGTCGGCATCCTTAACACCGTTTACGGCCTCCTGCCCGCGCACGCGCGCATCGCCGCCGCCGGGGTCACGGGCTACGGCAGCGGGCTGGTGCGCGCGGGCCTGCGCGCCGACATCGACGAGGTGGAAACCCTGGCCCACTGCAAGGGCGCGCAGTTTTTCCTGCCCAATGTCTCCTTTATTCTGGACATCGGCGGGCAGGACATCAAATGCCTGCATGTAAAAAACGGCATCGTCGACCGCATCCAGCTCAACGAAGCCTGCTCGGCCGGCTGCGGCTCCTTTGTGGAGACATTCGCCAAATCGCTGGGCATGAAGCTTTCGGCCTTTGTGACCGAGGCGCTGAACGCCCGCAAACCCGTGGATCTGGGCACGCGCTGCACGGTGTTCATGAACTCGCGCGTCAAGCAGGCCCAGAAGGAAGGCTCGCCCGTGGGCGACATCGCCGCCGGGCTTTCGTACTCTGTGATCAAAAACGCGCTGTACAAGGTGATCAAAATCAGCAGCCCCGAAGAGTTGGGCGAACATGTGATGGCGCAGGGCGGCTCCTTCAACAACGACGCCCTGCTGCGCGCGCTGGAACTGAGCCTGGGCCGCGATGTGCTGCGCCTTGACATCGCCGGCCTGATGGGGGCCTTCGGCGCGGCCCTGCTGGCGCGGGAACGCGCCCCCCAGGGCGGAACCAGCCTGCTCACGCGCGAAGAACTGGCCGCCTTCCATGTGGAAAGCTCGGTGGCCCGCTGCCAGCACTGCCCCAACCACTGCCTGCTCACCGTCAGCCGCTTTGCCGACGGCACGCGCTTTGTGTCGGGCAACCGCTGCGAGCGGGGCGCGGGCAAGGGCAAAAACCGCAACGACCTGCCCAACCTTTACGCCTACAAATACCAGCGCCTTTTCGAGCATTATGTGCCGCTGTCCACGGACAGGGCTTACCGGGGCGTTGTGGGCATACCGCGTGCGCTCAATTTGTACGAAAACTACCCGCTCTGGTTCACCCTGTTTACCGAACTGGGCTTCCGGGTGGAGCTTTCGGCCCACTCCTCCAAGGATCTCTACGGGCTCGGCAGCGCCACCATACCGTCGCAGACGGTCTGCTACCCGGCCAAACTGGCGCACGGGCACATCGTGGATCTGATCCGCCGCCGCGTGCCGCGCATCTTCTACCCCTGCGTCCCGCGCGAAACACAAGATTTTGAAAGCCAGGACAACCGCTACAACTGCCCTGTCGTCGGCGGCTACCCCGAACTTTTAAAGAATAATATCGACAGCCTGCGCAACGAAGGCATTGAGTTGATCTGCCCCTTCCTGCCGCTGGAGGAAAAGGCGCTCTTCCAGAACCTCAGCAAGCTGCCGCTGTTTTCCCGCGTCAGCGAGCACGAGTTGCGCCTGGCCATCAGCATGGCCGTGGAGGAACAGGAGCGCTTCAAGGCCGACATGCGCGCGGCCGGCGAAAACGCCCTGAACTTCCTGCGCAAGAACGGCGGCCAGGGCGTCATCCTGGCCGGGCACCCCTACCACGTTGACCCCGAAGTCCACCACGGCATTCCCGATCTGATCACCTCCACCGGCCTCGCCGTGCTGACCGAAGACTCGATCGCCCACCTGATGCCCGACCCCGGCGCGCTGCGCGTGGTGGATCAGTGGACGTACCACTCCCGCCTTTACCGCGCCGCGGCCTACGCGGCCAGCACCGAGCGCGTGGCCCTGGTACAGCTGGTTTCATTCGGCTGCGGGCTCGACGCCGTCACCGCCGATCAGGTGGAGGAAATCCTGGCCCAGGGCGACCGCCTCTATACCCAGATTAAAATCGACGAGGGCGCCAACCTCGGGGCGGCCCGCATCCGGGTGCGCTCGCTGCTGGCCACCATGCGCGAGCGCCGCAACCGCAAAACCTTCGGCCGCCTGCTGGAAGAGGACAGCCTCCCCGGCATCGGCCAGCATGACGGACAGGACGCCCCGCAGGATGGCGCGCCGCCCCCAACACCGCTGGAGCTCAACGAGCCCGGCGAATCCGCGGACAACGTGCGCCCCGCCAACCTGCCCCCGCGCGACGACGACGCCGAAACCCCGGCCCGGCTCATGCGGCCGGATCCGGTGTTCGCCGGCTCGCCGCCCTTTGTCGAGTCCATGCGCGCCACGCACACCATCCTCATCCCGCAGATGTCGCCGCTGCATTTTCAGTTTTTGCCGCCCATGCTCACGGCCTGCGGCTACAAATGCGAGCTTTTGCCCACGGTGTCGCGCGAGGCGGTGGAGATGGGCCTGCGCTACGTCAACAACGACGCCTGCTACCCGGCCATCACCGTCATCGGCCAGCTTTTGCACGCCGTGCGCAGCGGCCGCTTTGACCCGCACAAGGTGGCGCTGATCATTTCGCAAACCGGCGGCGGCTGCCGCGCCACCAACTACATCGGCTTTCTGCGCAAGGCGCTGACCGACTGCGGACTGGATCACATCCCCGTGCTTTCGTTCAACATGGCGGGTCTGGAAAACAATCCCGGCTTCCACATCAATGCCGACCTCATCAAGCGCGGCATCATGGCCTGCTTTTACGGCGATTTGATCATGCGCATGCTCTACCGCGTGCGCCCCTACGAACTGGAGCCCGGCAGCGCCGAGCGCCTGGCCGCCGCCTGGGCCGAACGCGGCAAGCTCAACGTGGCCGAAGGTTCGCTGCTGGCCTGCTACCGCAATATCAAGCAGATGATCAAGGATTTCGACAAGCTGCCGCTGCGCGACATCCCGCGCAAGCCCCGCGTGGGTCTGGTGGGCGAAATTCTGCTCAAGTTCCACCCCGACGCCAACAACGCCGCCGTGGACGTGATCGAGGCCGAAGGCGGCGAAGCCGTCATGCCCGACCTGCTCGACTTCTTCCTTTACAGCTTTTACGACGACGTTTACAGCAACCAGCATCTTGGCGGCAGCCGCAAGCGCGCCCGCCTGAGCAACATTCTGCTCCACGCCGTGCTGGCCCTGCGCCTGCCGATCCGCCGCGCGCTCAAAAAAAGCCGGCGCTTCGACGCGCCGTTGCCCTTCCGCAAACTGCGGGGCGCGATCAACGGCATTGTTTCGCTCGGCCAGCAAACCGGAGAAGGCTGGCTGTTGACAGCGGAAATGGTAGAGCTTATCCACAGCGGCGCGCCCAACATTCTCTGCATGCAGCCCTTCGGCTGCCTGCCGAACCATATCACCGGCAAGGGCGTGCTCAAGGAACTGAAGCGCCGCCATCCCGAAGCCAACATCGCCGCCGTGGACTACGACCCCGGCGCCAGCGAAGTCAACCAGATCAACCGCATCAAGCTCATGATGTCCGTCGCCAAGCAGCGGCACGCCGCGAGCTGACGGAGCGCTTGCACGCCGCCCCCCGGGGCGCGGCGTCAGGGGAGAAATTAATGTCGTCTTTTAAACCCGAAATCCTCGCCCCCGCCGGGGACGGATCATCTTTTCTGGCGGCCCTGGCCGCCGGGGCCGACGCCGCCTACGTCGGCCTCAAACACTTTTCCGCCCGGGCCGGGGCCGACAACTTCAGCCTGACCGAACTCTCGCGCATGGTCGATCTGGCGAACAGCGAAGGCCGCAAGGTGTTCATCGCCTTCAATTCGCTGGTCAAGCCGGGCGAAATGGACGCGGCCGGGCGGCTCATGCTGCGCCTGGCGCGCGACGTCAAGCCCCACGCCGTCATCCTCCAGGACCCGGGCCTGATCGAACTGGCCCGCCAAGCCGGCTTTGAAGGCGAAATCCACCTTTCCACCCTGGCCAACCTCACCCATCCCAAGGCGCTGGAAGTGGCGCGCGAGCTGGGCGCGTCGCGCGTCATCCTGCCGCGCGAGCTTTCCATCGACGAAATCCGCCAGACCGCCCAAAGCGCGCCGGAAGGCATGGGGCTGGAGCTTTTTGTGCACGGCGCGCTGTGCTGGTGCGTTTCGGGCCGCTGCTACTGGTCAAGCTACATGGGCGGCAAAAGCGGCCTGCGCGGCCGCTGCGTGCAGCCCTGCCGCCGGGTTTACCGCCAGAAGGGCCAGGGCCGCTTCTTCTCCTGCCGCGACCTCTCGCTCGACGCGCTGGTCAAAACCCTGGCCGACATCCCCAACCTGGTCTGCTGGAAAATCGAAGGCCGCAAAAAAGGCCCGCACTACGTCTACCACGCCGTGGCCGCCTACAAGCTGCTGCGCGACGCTTTTTGCGGCGGCGCGCCGGACGAAACGTCGCGCTCGCGCCTGCTCAAGGATGTGGAAGACCTGCTGGAAATGGCCCTGGGCCGCCCGCGCACCAAGGCGCTGTTTTTGCCCCAGCGCGGACAGCCCGTTGCCACGCCCGACGAGCCCACAAGCTCCGGCCTTTTGGTGGGCAAAATCCAGTTTGAACAGGCCGCGCCCGAACCCGCCAAAAAAGGCAAGGCCCGGCCTGATAAATCGCGGCCGGACAAATCGCGGCCGGACAAGTCGCGGCCGGAAACGGGCATTCCGTTCTTCAAGCCGCGCATTGACCTGCTGCCCCAGGATCTGCTGCGCATCGGCTACGAGGACGAGCCCTGGCACGACACCGTGCCCGTCACCCGGCGCACGCCCAAGGCCGGGGCGTACCGGCCGCGCCTCGCCAAGCACAAAACGCCCAAAGCCGGCACGCCGGTTTTCCTGATCGACCGGCGCGAGCCCGAACTCGCGGCCGAACTGGCCGTCTGGGAAAAACGCCTGGCCTCCGCCCGCGCCGTGCAGACCAAACAGGCGGAATTCACGCCGCGCCTGCCCGCGCCCGCCAAGCGGATTTCCTTGCCCGACGTGTTTGTGCGCCCCTCCCTGCCCCACGGCAAGGAAGGCCGCGTGCCCCGCTCGGCCCGCACCGGGCTGTGGTTTTCGCCCAACACGGTGCGCGCGGTTTCCCGTACCGTGGCCCCGCGCATTTCCTGGTGGCTGCCCCCGGTCATCTGGCCCGACGAGGAAGCCGCCTGCCAGAAAGCCGTGATCGAGGCCCTGCGCAACGGCGCGCGTTACTTCGTGTGCAACGCGCCCTGGCAGCGCGCGCTGTTCGACGGCCCCCTGCGCGGCGACGTGCACCTGACGGCCGGGCCGTTCTGCAATGTCGCCAACGCCGCCTCGGTGGCCGTGCTGGCCGCGCTGGGCTTTGAAGCGGCCGTGGTCAGCCCCGAACTGCCGGAAGAGGACTTCCTGGCCCTGCCCCGCCAGTCCTGCCTGCCGCTGGGCGTGGTGATCGCGGGCTTCTGGCCCGTGGGCGTCTCGCGCCACAATCTTGTCCACCTCAAGGCCAACGAGCCGTTCCAGAGCCCCAAGGGCGAAACGTTCTGGGCGCGCAACTACGGGGAAAATTTGTGGATCTATCCCGGCTGGCCGCTGGATCTCACGGCGCACCGGCCGGAGCTGGAAGCCGCGGGCTACGCCTTTTTCGCCACGCTGGACGAAAACGTGCCCGCCGCCCTGCCCGCGACCAAGCGCCCCGGCGAGTTCAACTGGAAAACCGAATTGCTTTAATCCGTCAACGCGCCCCAACCCAGGCGCAGCGCAAGGCGGCGCAAAGCGGGCGCGTACAGCGGCGCCCGCTTTGCGCATTTAAGCAGCAGTTTTAAGCGCACGGGCCAGAGCAGGCGGGCGTAAGCACGCGCGGCAAACGGAAAAAAATCGGGATCTCCGGGCCGCAGCCGGGCGTCAAGCGCGGCGCGCACGGCGCGGTGCAGCCGCTCGGCCGTGGACAGCGCGTAGCTGATGCCCTCGGCCGACGACGGGCTGACAAAGCCCCCGGCCTCGCCGATCAAAAACGCCCCGCCGGGCAGTACGGCGCGATCACGCAGCAGCGAAGCCACGGTGGGCCGGTACAGGCGGGCCGCTTCCAGCCCTTTGTTTGGGCCGCTTGCTTCGTGCGCCAAACGGGGACAAAAGCGCGCCTTGAGCGCGGCAAAGCGCGCTCGCGTGATCGGGCCGGCCAGACCTTCGGGCAGCGCCGCGCCGAACACATAGGCATCGTCCTTGGGCAGGCCCCAAGCGTAATAATCCGTGGCCGCCGCGTCGAACGCGAGCAGAAATTCCGCGTCGCCGTCCGGCGGCCCTGACGGGCGGCGTTCCTGCAAAGCGACATAGCCCTGGCCGCGCGGCCGGGGAAAAAGCGCCCGGCGCACGAGCGAACCCGCGCCGTCCGCGCCGACCACGCAGCGCCCCCGCCAGACGCGGCCGTCCGCCGCTTCCACGGCCCAAGCATCTCCTTCGCGCCGGACATGCCGCGCCGCGGCGTCGCATATTTTTTCCACGTTGCGGGCTGCGTCAAAAAGCCAGCGGTCAAAAGCCTCGCGCCGGATATTGACGTAATCGCGCCGGTAGCGGCGTTCCGGCGCGCCCGGATCCGCATCGCGCACCCGCGCCGCGAACATCTGCGGCGAGGCCAGCACGTTGCCGGGCAGAGCCAGGCCCAGCCGGGCCAGCATACGCCGGGCGTCCGGCGCGAGCAGGCCGCCGCAGCACTTGATCCGGCCGCGCCCCGCGTAGGGCTTGTCCAGGGCGCGCGCGTCCAGCAGCAGGATGCGCCAGCCCGGCAGGGTTCCCATAAGGCGCGCCAGCGTCGAACCCGCCGGGCCCGCGCCCACAATGATCATGTCGTATAACGTGCTCAAACCCTTTCCGGAGCGGCCGCCAGCGCTTCCAGCAAATGGCGCAGCGCGGCGCCCCGGTGGCTGCGGGCCATTTTTTCTTCCGGGCTCAGTTCCGCCGCCGTGCGGCCGGACGCGGGGTCGCAAAACACCGGGTCGTAGCCAAAGCCGCCGTCGCCGCGCGGATCTTCGGCGATCAGCCCTTCCCACGCGCCATTGACCACGATGTCGGGCCGCCCGTCCGGGAACACCAGGGCCATGCAGCAGCGGAAACGGGCGGAACGTGCCCTGCGGCCTTCCATGCGGGCCAGAAGCTTGCGCGTGTTGCGGGCGTCGCGGCCTGCCGCGTCACTCTTGCTGTCCGGCGCGGGGGCCTCGTCATCGGCATAGCGCGCGGAATGCACGCCCGGCTCGCCGCCCAGCGCGTCCACCTCCAGGCCCGAGTCGTCGGCCAGCGCGGGCAGGCCCGTCCAGGCGGCCGTGGCGCGGGCTTTGAGCAGGGCGTTTTCTTCAAATGTCGCGCCGCTTTCCCCCACGTCGGGCATTTCAGGCGGCACGCCGCGCACCGCGAAGCCCACACGGGCCAGCGGCCCGGCCAGTTCGCGCACTTTGCCCGCGTTGCGGGTGGCCAGAATGAGCGGCCGGACGGCCTGATCGACGTTTTCCATAGACTTAGCCCTACCTTCGCTGTCCTGAAATCACGAAAACAAGCCGCCATAGCCGTCTTGCGGGCCGGGCCGTTTCGTGGCACAAAAAACCTCTACCGCGCGGCCGCCGCCCGCGCAAGGATGTTTTATGCCGCGTATCTACTCACAAAGTCTTGGCTGCCCCAAAAACCGCGTCGATACCGAGCGTCTGCTCGGCTCGCTCGGCCCGGGCATGGAAACCGTCCGGAACCCGGAAGACGCGGATCTCGTCTTCCTCAACACCTGCGCTTTCATCGCCCCGGCGGTGGAGGAATCGGTGCGGGCCATGGTGCAGCTGGCCGAAGATCTGGACGGCGCGTCGCCCCGGCCGCTGCTGGCGGTGGGCGGCTGCCTGGTGGGCCGCTACGGAGCGGAGGAACTGGCGCGCGAGCTGCCCGAAGTGGACGTCTGGCTGCACCCGGCCGACCTCGACGCCTGGCCGCAGCGCCTGGCTTCGGCCCTGGGATGGGAAGCCGCGCCGGGGCGTCTGCTCAGCACCGGCCCGTCTTACGCCTGGCTGAAAGTCAGCGAGGGCTGCCAGCACCGCTGCGCCTTCTGCACCATACCGTCGATCCGCGGCCCGCTGCGCTCGATTCCGGCCGACGTTCTGGAGCGCGAAGCCCGCGCCCTGCTGGACGACGGCGTGAAGGAAATCGTGCTGGTGGGCCAGGACGTCACGGCCTGGGGCGCGGACAGCGGCCGCGATGTGCGCCATCTTTTGGAGCGCCTGCTGCCCCTGCCGGGGCTGGCGCGCCTGCGCCTCATGTATTTGTATCCCGCCGGGCTGACCGGGGATCTGCTGGACTTTCTGGCCTCGGCGGGCGCGCCCTTTGTGCCCTACTTCGACGTGCCGCTCCAGCACGCGCACCCCGACATCCTCGGCCGCATGGGCCGCCCCTTCGCCCGCAACCCGCAGGAAGCGGTGGATCGCATCCGCGCGCGCTTTCCCCACGCCGCGCTGCGCACCACGCTGATCACCGGCTTTCCCGGCGAAACCGACGAACACTTCCAGACGCTGGCCGACTTTGTGGTGAAAAACCGCTTCCATCACCTGGGCGTTTTCGCCTACCACGCCGAGGAAGGCACGCCCGCCGCCGCCATGGACGGCCAGGTGCCCGAGCGCGTCCGCGAAATGCGGCGCGACGAGATCATGGCGCTGCAAAACGGCATCAGCGAGGATATTCTGGCCTCGTACGCCGGGGAACGGCTTTCCATTCTGGTGGACGCCCGGCACGAGGAATGGCCGGGCCTGCACATCGGCCGCGCCTGGTTCCAGGCCCCGGAAGTGGACGGCATCACCTACGTCAGCGGCCCCGGCGTGGAAGAAGGCGCGCTGGTGGACGCCGACAT
>JAVBMS010000074.1:0-19510 GCA_031552135.1 Mailhella sp. | reverse complement strand
CGGCGAAGTTGGGGTTGCCCAGCTTGGCGTCGAGGGCGGCGCGGTCTTTTTCGGTCTTGGCCAGTTCCTTGTCCAGACGGGCGAGTTCGGTTTTGAAATCCACCGCGCCGGAAAGGCGGACGATGATCTCGCAGCCGCGCGCCACCGCGCTGGACGAGGCCTTGGGCGCGCGTCCTTCGGGGTTGATCTCCAGTTCGCCCACGCGGGCCAGGGCGGCGAACCAGGGCCGGGCCTGCTCCAGCAGGGCGGTTTGGGCGGCGTCGGCCGGGCGCAGCAGCACGGCGAGCTTGTAGGAGGGGTTGATGTTCAGTTCGGCGCGGATGGTGCGGATGGCGACGATGGTTTCCTGCAAAAAGGCCATGGCGTCGGCGTCGGCGGCAAAGGGCTCGCGGCAGCCGGGCCGGGTTTCGGGGTAGAGGCGGCGGGCGATGTCGTCCCCGGCCTGGCCGGGCAGGGCGGCCCACAGCTCGGCCGTGACAAAGGGGATCATGGGGTGCAAAAGCAGCAGCAACTCGCGCAGCACGGTGAAGAGGACATACTGGGCCTGGGCTTTGGCCGGGCCTTCCTCCTTCATGTCGCTCTTGATCAATTCGAGGTACCAGTCGCAGAACTCGTTCCAGAGGAACTTGTACAGGCCCTGGGCCGCGTCGTTGAAGCGGTAGGCGAGGACGGCGGCGTCGGTTTCGGCCTTGACCTCTTCCAGGCGGAAGAGAATCCAGCGGTGGTGGATGCCTTGCGCGGCGGCCAGATCGCACGGCGCGGGCGCGTTTTCGTCCAGATTCATCAGCACGAAGCGTGAGGCGTTCCAGAGCTTGTTGATGAAGTGGCGGTAGCCCTCGATGCGCTCCTCCGACATGCGGATGTCGCGGCCCATGGCGGCCAGGGCCGCGAGCGTGAAGCGCAGGGCGTCCGCGCCGTAGCTCTGGATCATGTCCACGGGGTCGATGCCGTTGCCGAGCGATTTGGACATCTTGCGGCCCTGGGCGTCGCGCACCAGAGCGTGGATGTAGACGTGGCGGAAGGGAACCTCGCCCATGAAGTGCTGGCCCATCATGATCATGCGGGCCACCCAGAAAAAGAGGATGTCAAAGGCCGTCACCAGCACCGACGTGGGGTAGAACACGGCCAGATCGCGCGTTTGTTCCGGCCAGCCCATGGTGGAGAAGGGCCAGAGCGCGGACGAGAACCAGGTGTCCAGCACGTCGGGATCCTGCTCCAGGCGGCCGGAGCCGCAGTCCGGGCAGGCGGCGGGGTCGGTTTCGGACACGATCAGGCGGCCGCAGTCGGCGCACGTCCAGGCCGGAATGCGGTGTCCCCACCAGATTTGGCGGCTGATGCACCAGTCGCGGATATTGTCGAGCCAGTTGTAGTAGGTTTTGATCCACGATTCGGGGAAGATGCGGATCAGATCCGGCACGGCGGCGCGGGCCTTCGGCGCGAGTTTGGTGGTGGCCACAAACCACTGGGTGGAAACGTAGGGCTCAATGGTGGTCTTGCAGCGGTAGCAGCCGCCCACGCTGTGCTCGATTGTTTCTTCCCTGATCAGGCGGCCTTCGGCCTTGAGATCCTCCACAATGCGGGCGCGGCACTCTTCGCGCGTCAGGCCCGCGTAAGGCCCGGCCTCGGCCGTCATTACGCCGTGATCGTCGATGACCTGCAAAAATTCCAGGTGATGCGCGTGGCCCAGGTTCCAGTCGTTGGGATCGTGCGCGGGCGTGACCTTGAGCGCGCCGGAACCGAAGGCGCGATCGACGTAGGCGTCGGCAATCAGCGGCACGGGCCGGTTGACCACGGGCACCAGCAGCGTTTTGCCCACCAGGCTCGTGTAGCGCTCGTCCTCGGGGTGGACGCAGACGGCGGTGTCGCCCAGAATGGTTTCGGGCCGGGTGGTGGCGATGGTGACCGAGCCGGAGCCGTCGGCCAGATCGTAGCGCACATGCCAGAGCGTGCCCTTTTGCGGATTGTGATCCACCTCGTCGTCCGAAAGCGCGGTGTGGCAGCGCGGGCACCAGTTGACGATGTATTTGTCCTTGTAGATCAGCCCTTCGTCAAAAAGGCGCACAAATACCTTGCGCACGGCGCGGGCCAGGTTGGCGTCCATGGTGAAGCGCTCGCGCGTCCAGTCCACGGAAGCGCCCATGCCCTTGATCTGCTCAAGGATGCGGTGGCCGTATTCTTCCTTCCAGGCCCAGACGCGCTCCACAAAAGCCTCGCGGCCCAAGTCGTCGCGCGTTTTGCCTTCCTTGGCCAGAGCGCGCTCCACCACGTTTTGCGTGGAAATGCCCGCATGGTCGGTGCCCGGCAGCCACAGAACCTTCTTGCCTTTTTGCCGGGCATGACGGCACAATATGTCCTGCACGGTCAGGTTGAGCGCGTGGCCTATGTGCAGCGCCCCGGTGACGTTGGGCGGCGGAATGACAATGGAATACGGCTCGCCGGGGCCGTCGGGATCCGGGGTGAAGATGTCCGAATGCTCCCAGCGGTCGCGCCAGCGCGCTTCCACGTCATGCGGCTCATAGGCTTTGGACAGCGAATCCAGCGACATAGACACTCCTGCCGAAATGCGTGAGGAAGATGTGATCAGTATCTTGTGGGACGCATCGTCCCTGTGGGGCTATCTCGCGCTGCACGCCATGCGTTCGGCCGGGCTTCCCCATCGCTTGCTCAAGGGAAAAGACATAGCCCAGGCGGGCGTCGCTGGCAAGGTGCTCCTGGCGCCGGGCGGATCGGCGCGGCGCAAGGCGGCGGCGCTTGGGCCCGAGGGTTGCGAGGCTGTGCGGCGCTTTGTGTCCGGCGGCGGCCGCTACCTCGGCTTTTGCGGCGGCGCGGGCCTGGCCCTGGCCGACGGCCTTGGTCTGTGCCCGTGGGGCCGCGCCGACATGGGCGATCGCCTCCAGCATCTGGTGTCGGGCCATGTGGCGTGCGCGCTTACGCCCCACGCCCTGACGCCGCCCGGCATGGAGCGCGCGCTTTTGCCCGTGTGGTGGCCCGCCCGCTTTGAGGAGCCCGAAGACGGCGGCGGCGCGACCGTGCTGGCCCGCTACCAGTCGCCCGGCCCGGATTTGTATGTGGCCGATCTGCCCTTTGCCATGCTGCCCGCCCCGGTGCGCGCGGAGTGGCACGCCATGTTCGGCGTGGACATGCGGCCCACGCTGCTCGACAGCCAGCCCTGCGTGATCTGCGGCGACTACGGCCAAGGTTCCTGGTTTTTGAGCTACAGCCACCTTGAAACGCCGTCGGGCAACGCGCAGAGCGACGCCAACCGCTGGCTTTTCCATCTTTTGCGTCTTTGGCTTGGCGAGGGCGACCCCGGCTTTGCCGTGCCGGAATGGCGGCGGCAGGGCATCCTTTGGGACGACGCGGCCCTGCGCGAAGCCCGGCAAGCCATGGACGGCGTGCTGGAACTGGCGGAATCGCTGGGGCTTTTGTTCGCGCGCACAAGCTGGCTGCGCGGCTGGCGCACGGGCATTCCGGGCGCGCAGTTCAACGCGCTTTCCGCCGCGCTGGACGCGGCGCTTGCCCTTGCGCCCACGGATCGCCTGCTGGCCTTCTGGCGCGGGCGCTCGCCGGATTTTTCCGCCTCGTTCCGCCTGTTTGCGCAGGCGGCCCAAAGCTGGCTTTTGGCGCGCCGCCTGGCCGAAACGCTCGATCATTCCCTGCCCGGCATCCTGCCCAAGGCTTTGCTTGTTGATCAGCGCGACATGCTGTTCGGCTCGCACATGGCGGGCGGCGGCCTGTGCGGGCAGTTGCAGGATATGCTCGAAGAGCTTCTGTTCGTGTAATTTTTTATCCGGCGGAACATTCCCGCGCCAGGCGGACGAAATTGGGCGCCCAGTGCGGCACGGCCGGCGCGTAGAGGTGGGTGTAGGCGGCAAAGGTGTTGCGCACGCACAGGCCGTCGGCCCCGGTGTGCGGGCTGGCCGCTTTGCCCATGCCCGTGCCGGGTTTGAGGCCCAGCACGAGATCGGGTGCGTCGTCCTCCCAGGTGCAGCGCGAGTAGTGGAATTCGTGCCCGCGCCATACGCCGCCCCGGGGATGGAAGGGATTGTGGCGCAGCGTGGTCGCCTGCACATAGCCGAGGCCGACCGGGCGCTCAAAAAATTCCGTGCGCGCGCGCAAAAGGCCCGCCATGGGGTAATGTTCGCCGCCCACAACCAGTTCACGGCACAGGGTCATGAAGCCGCCGCATTCCGCGTAGACCGGCCTGTTTGCTTCCGAGATCCGCCGGATGTCGGCCAGGTGCGGCGACGTTGCGATTTCCCGCGCGTACAGTTCGGGGAAGCCGCCGCCCATGTAGAGGCCGTCCAGTTCCGGCCAGGGCGCGGGATCGAGCAGGCTGATTTCGAGCAGCTCGGCTCCGGCGTCGCGCAGGGCGTCCAGATTTTCCTGATAATAGAACCAGAGCGCGTCGTCGCGGATGACGCCGATGCGCGGGGCGCTCGCCGTTATTACGGGAGAAAAGGGCGTTGCGGGGGCGGCGTCCAGTTCCGGAACGTCGCGCGCGATGTGCAGCAGGGCGTCGAGATCGACGTGCCGGGCCACGCGTTCGGCCAGCAGTTGCAGCGCGGCTTCCTGCGCCGGGTTGTGGCGGTTCAGGGTCAGGCCCATGTGGCGCTCGGGCAGGGGGTTGTCGCGCAGGCGGGGCAGCGCGCCCAGCACCGGCACGGCGGCGTGCGTTTCGAGCGCGTTGCGCACGTTGGCGGCGTGGCGATCCGAGCCGGTGTTGTTGATGATGACGCCCGCGAGGCGCAGATCCGGCTCAAAGGCGGCCACGCCTTGCACCAGGGCGGCGGCGGTGCGCGTCATTTTGGCGCAGTTGAGCACCAGGATGACGGGCGCTTCCAGCGTGCGCGCCACCTGGGCCGTGGAGCAGGAGCCGCTGACGTCGAGGCCGTCGTAGAGGCCCCGGTTGCCTTCGATCAGGGCGAGCGCATTGTCCCCGGCAAGTCCGCTCAGCGGCCGGCAGACTTTGGCGAACTGGGCACGCAGGGCTTCCGGCGGCAGAAAGTAGGGGTCAAGGTTGGCGGCGGGGCGTCCGGCGGCCAGGGCGAGCCAGGCGGCGTCGATGTAGTCCGGGCCTTTTTTGCAGGGCTGCACGGCCAGGCCCTGTTGGGCCAGGGCGCGGGCGAGGCCGAGCGAGAACAGCGTTTTGCCGCTGCCGCCCGCAAGGCCGGAGATGACGAGCCGGGGGATGCGCATGGGGGCCGAGGATAAACGGCTTTGCGCCGTTTGCCAAGCGCGTGCCGGGGCAGGCGCATGATCGCTTCCACGCTACTCCGCCGCCCGCCCAACGCCAAAGTGCGCGCTCAGCGCGCACATCATACGGCCGGAGGCCGGAGGGGCCGCTGATAGCGCGCGAGGCAACGCCGAGCGCGCGTGGAGAGGTCAACTACCTTCGGCCCCGAGAGGCCGACCCGACGGGCGCCCCGCAGGGGCGTGCCCGTTGGCGAGCAAAGCGAGCCATACGGGCATCGAGAGCAGAGCGCGTGTCCCGGAAGGGGCCGCGCGTCATCTGGAGGTGTCAGGATGTATGAGTTACGCGGACTCCCCTCAACAGGCACATCCGGGCAAACGCCTTCCCTATTTCCTGCGCGTAGCGCCAAACCGCCGCAGGCGGTTCTTCTTCCTGCCGTTCGCAGAAGCGGGGCCGGGAAGGTTCCCCCTTCCCGGCCCTTTGTCTCTACTCTTTTGTCGCTTCCACGCGCTCGGCCTGGGTCATGCCGGCCAGGGCGCGCACCTTGTCGGGGCTGAGACGGGCCGCCTTGCAGAGGCGCTGGCCCGCGTCCTGATCCATTTTCCAGAACAGCGCGGCGGAGCGCAGTTTGATGCGTTCGGCCACGCCTTCCATGGTGGAGGCGATGTTGCCGATGAGGCGTTCGCGTTCTTCGTCGTTCATGACGCGGGCGTACAGGGCGCGCGGCTGCTCGAAGTCGATGTCGGACAGTTCGATGGTATGCCGTCCGGTGAGGCCTTCCAGGGGCCACTGGGGCATGGGGCGCGGCGCGGGTTCGGGCCCGCCGAAGCTGTTGGGCCAGTAGTCGGGGCCGGAGCCGCCGTTGTCGCCGTAGCGCATGGGCGCGTCGCGCGCGTAGCTGGTTTCGGGGTGCCGGGGCGCGTTGACCGGCAGCAGGTGGTAATTGGCGCCGAGGCGGTGCAGGTGGGTATCGTGGTACGAGAGCAGGCGGCCCTGCAACATTTTATCGGGCGAGGGGCCGATGCCCGGCACAAAGTTGCTGGGGTTGAACGCGGCCTGCTCGATTTGGGCGAAGAAATTGTCGGGGTTGCGATTGAGCGTGAAGCGGCCCACGGTCTGCATGGGCACGAGGCCGTGCGGCCAGACCTTGGTGACGTCGAAGGGATCGAAGGGGAAGCTCTTGACCTGCTCGGGCGTGGCGATCTGCACGTCGAGCCGCCAGGAGGGGTAGTCGCCCCGCTCAATGGCCATAAAGAGGTCTTCGGCGTGGCTGTCGGGGTTCTGGCCCGAGACTTCCCGGGCTTCTTCACGCGTCAGGTTGACGATGCCCTGCTCGGTGATGAAGTGGTACTTGACCCAGACGTGCTCGCCCTTGGCGTTGTACCACATGAAGGTGTGGCTGCCGAAGCCGTGCATGTGGCGGAACGTGGCGGGAATGCCGCGATCGGACATGAGGATCATCACCTGGTGCAGCGCTTCCGGGGTCAGCGACCAGAAGTCCCACGCGGCGTTCATGTCTTTGAGGTGGTTGCGCGGGCGTTTTTTCTGGGTATGGATAAAGTCGGGAAATTTGAGCGGATCGCGGATGAAGAAGATGGGCGTGTTGTTGCCCACAAGGTCGTAGTTGCCTTCTTCGGTGTAGAATTTAAGGGCGAAACCGCGCGGGTCGCGGTCGGCGTCGGGCGCGCCGCGCTCGCCGGCCACGGTGGAAAAGCGCGCCAGCATGGGCGTTTTGCGGCCCACCGCTCCCAAAAAATGCGCGCAGGTGTAAGGGGTAACATCGGCCAGCACCTCAAATTCGCCAAACGCGCCGGAACCCTTGGCGTGCACCACGCGCTCGGGGATGCGCTCGCGGCCGAAGTGCATGAGCTTTTCAAACAGGTGGGTGTCCTGCAGGAGAACCGGGCCGTGGCGTCCTGCGGTTTCCGATGTGATGTCGTCGGTCACGGGGGCGCCAAAAGGATTGGTGAGCGTCGATTTCATGAGGCCTCCTCGTAAAAAGCTGTGTGATATTGGTAGTTAACTATAGGAGTATGGACAGGGCCTCTCTATGATTTTAAAGGTTCGCCGGTGATTATTAGGTATTATATATAGTAATGGCTATCAATTATATTTTTTAACGGAAATGAGTGAGATTTTGGGAGGGTGTAACGATTGATTTTCCGGCGGTTGCGCGAGTGGCGATTGGGTTGCTCGATCGTCGAAAGAAGATCTTTTTCTGGATTTTCCGGCGGCTGCGCCGACAGGCGTTTTAATAGCGCTATCCCCTGCGCCTCCGGCGGGGAGGGGAGGGCGTAACGCCCGGTTTTTCGGCGGCTGCGCCGATGGGCCTTTTAATAGCTCTTTCCCCTGCGCCTCCGGCGGGGAGGAGGGGGCCTGTTATGGGCGAAACCTGCGGTTTCTCCCCTCCTAGCCCCCCTCCTCCACCTCCCCCCGGAGCACCCTTCTTCCCTTTTTGCCCCTCTCGTTGAGAAAACCCCATCGTCCGGCCGCATGCTCGCCGAAGCGGCTCGACATGCGACGCCATCAACTGCCCGCGCTTTGTAGAACGCTGGACACAGGGGCCGCAGGGGCCGGTGGTGGGCGGGCATTGGCCCCTCTCGTTGAAATAAATCCGTCGTCCGGCGCCATTAACTGCCCGCGCTTTGTAGAACGCTGGACACAGGAACTGCGGGGGCCGGTGGTGGGCGGGCGTTTATTAAAGCCGAGTAACTCCGCCGTTTGCTCAACGACAGAGTGCGTGTGGGATGCGCCAGGAAATCGGGGGGCGGCTTTTTCCCTTCAGGAATCGAGCAGGAAGGTATTGTTGCCCCGGATCAGGGCGTGGAACGCCTCTTGCGAGAGCGGATGCGAGTAGTAGTAGCCCTGGATGTGATCGCAGGAAAGGTTGCGCAGAATGTCGCTCACCTCCCGCGTTTCCACGCCCTCGGCAATGGCCTCTTTGCCGAGCTTGTGCACCATGGTGATCACGCAGTCCACCAGCGTGCTGTCGCTGACCGCGCTGGCCACAATGCTGCGGTCGATTTTGACGATGCTGAACGGCAGGCTCAAGAGGTAGGCCAGGTTGGAATAGCCGGTTCCGTAGTCGTCCAGCGAAAAGGATATGCCGCTTTCCGCCATGCGGTACATGCCGGCGCGCATCTTTTCAAAAGATTCGGCCAGCACGGTTTCCGTCACCTCAAACTTGAGGCGGCCCGGGGGCATGTTGGTATCGTTGATGATGCTGAGGATGTCGTCGGCCATGCCTTCCTGCATCAGCTGCACGGCCGAGAGATTGATGGAGATGCCCTCAAAGTACTCCGGCAGATGGATGCTGTTGAGAAAATCGCAGATTTTGCGCGTGAAGCAGAGCGTCATATCGACGATCAGGCCGTTTTCTTCGGCTATGGGGATGAACTCGGCGGGCGAAACAGGGCCGAGTATGGGGTCGCGCAGGCGCAGCAGGGCTTCGGCGTTTTCAAAGCGGTCGTGCTTCAGGCAGTAAATGGGCTGGTAATAAACCTCAAAGCTGTTTTTGGCCATGGCGCGCTTGAGCGCCTGGAACACTTCGTGCCGCCGCCGCACGCTCATCAGCAGGCTGCCGTCGTCATAAACCTGGGTGATGCTGCGGCGCTTGGCGTCGTACAGCGCGAAATCCATGGCGCTGAAAATGTCCATGTCGGTGTTTTCGCGCAGGGGATAGCCCACCGTGGCCACGCAGGCGGACTGGATGTAGCTTGTGCCGTCCACCAGCCAGGCCGTGCGGAAGCGGGCGCTGATGCATTCGGTCAGGGCGCGCACCTGCGCCCCCGTGCTTTCGGGCAGCACGGTGGCGAACTTGTCGTCGCCGTAGCGGTACACATGCTGCTTGTCGGCCACTTCGCCCAAAAACAGCGCGATGGCCTTGAGCATGCGGTCGCCGTTATGTTGCCCGAAAAGCTGGTTGAAAAATTTAAAGCCGGACAGGGAAAGCACGATGATGTGCCCGCGCCGGTTCGACGCGATGTGTTTTTCCAGCGTCTGGCGCAGGGCCTGCCGGTTGGCCAGGGCGGTGAGGGGATCGACAAAAATTTTCCGGTGCTGGAGTAGCAGGTAGCCCACAATGACAAAGAGCGCGGCCATGCCGCCCAGCATGGGGTGCCGCGGCTGCACGCGCTGCAAGGTCAGAAAAACGAGGGAAATGGCGGGGAAGCAGAGCAGGGTCAGCACGTAGTTGCGGTCGGCCTGGCGGGGCAGGCGCACGAACAGGGCGAAAAACATGGCGATTTGCGCCGCAAACAGGCCGACCATCGCCCAGAACATGGCCCCGTCGCCGAAGGAAAGCCCGGACATTGCGCCCAGAAGCCATTCCCGGACAAAGAGCCCCCCCAGCACGAGCGCGTAAATCACATACGGCGCGTAAAGCAGAATCAGGGTTTTTCCGCGCGGCGGCCGGCGCCGGAAGGTGGGGGAAGACAGCATGTAGCGCAGCCAGATGGGCGGCAGGAGTCCCCAGAGCAGATAGTGGATCAGGAAAAGCAGGTTCCGGGCAAGGGGGAGTTGCGCGGGAATGAACGCAAGGGCGATGTACGTGGCGGCGCAAAACACGATGAGAAAGGCGCTGAAAAAGGCGACTCGGGAAAACAGAACTTCCTTAACGGAAGCGTGGCTGGAGTGGGTGCGTATATCCAGGAGGATCGGCGTCAGCAGCAGGAACGCGAATATGGTGATGTCGAGATTCCAAAACATAGTAACCCCACTCCCAGACAGTAAGGCAAATGTTCCCACCGCGGCCCGCAGCACAGGGACGCATCATGCGGGGACATGAATGGGGACAACGGGTGGGGACTTGATTACCAGAGCCGGCGCGCGGTTGGAAATCCAGCGGGAGAGATGAAACAGAATCCGCTTATAAACTCGTAATCGGGCGGGGCTCGAAAAAGATTAGGGGCCAATCGCCGAATCGGCAAATTTTTTTACGATTCGTCGCCAACCTGCAACGCGGCCAAAAACGCCTCCTGCGGCAATTCTACGTTGCCCATGCGCTTCATGCGGCGTTTGCCTTCCTTCTGTTTCTCCAGCAGTTTACGCTTGCGGGTGATGTCGCCGCCATAGCATTTGGCCGTCACGTTTTTGCGGAAAGCCGAAACGGTTTCCCGCGCGATCACCTTCTGGCCTATGGCGGCTTGTATGGCTACTTCAAAAAGCTGGCGGGGAATGGTGCGCTTGAGTTTGAGAGCGAGCGCGCGGCCGTAGTTGTAGGCTTTGTCGCGGTGGACAATGACGGCCAGCGCGTCCACCGGATCTCCGTTCAGCAGGATGTCCAGCTTGACGAGACTGGATTCGCGGTAATCAATGGGTTCGTAGTCCATGGACGCGTATCCCCTGGTGCCCGACTTCAACCTGTCGAAAAAATCGTAGACGATTTCGGCAAAAGGCAGTTCGTAGGTGATAACAACCCGCTTGGACGTCAAATAACCCAAATTTTTCTGGATGCCGCGCTTTTCCTCGCAGAGCTTGAATACATTACCTACATATTCCTGGGGGACGTGAATGTCCATACGCACAAAAGGCTCGTACAGCGCCGCGGTTTTTCCGGGGTCGGGCAGCTTGGCCGGGTTGTCCACGGTAAGGGTTTTGCCGTCCGTGGTGTCCACCCGGTAAATGACCGAGGGCGCGGTGGCGATGAGTTCCACCTGGAATTCGCGCTCCAGCCGCTCCTGGATGATCTCCATGTGCAAAAGGCCCAGAAAGCCGCAGCGGAAGCCGAAGCCCAGCGCCTGCGACGTTTCGGGCTCGTAGGAAAAAGCCGCGTCGTTCAGTTGCAGCTTTTCCAGCGCGGCCTTCAAATTTTCGTAATCCGCGGCTTCCGTGGGGTAGAGCCCGCAAAAGACCATGGGGTGGACTTCCTTGAAACCCGGCACCGGCTCTTCGGCCGGGTAGTCGGCCAGGGTGACGGTGTCGCCCACCTTGGCGTCGCCCAGTTCCTTGATGCTGGCGCACAAAAAGCCCACCTCGCCCGCGCTCAGCTCCGGCACGTCCTGCGCTTCGGGCGAAAACACGCCAAGGCGCAGCACGTCGTATTCCCGGCCGGTGGCCATCAGGCGCACCCGGTCGCCAATGCGCAGCACGCCGTCCACCACGCGGAACAGCACCACCACGCCCTGGTAGGCGTCGTACCACGAGTCGAAAATCAGCGCCTTGAGCGGGGCCTGCGCGTTGCCCCTGGGCGGGGGCAGGCGGCGGATCACCGCGTCAAGCACCTGATCGATGTTCAGGCCGGTTTTGGCCGATACGTTGACCGCGTCCACGCAGTCCAGGCCGATGCTTTCCTCAATTTCGGCGCGCACGCGCTCGGGGTCGGCACTTGGCAGGTCGATCTTGTTGAGCACGGGCACGATTTCGTGGCCGTGATCCAGCGCCAGATAGACGTTGGCCAGGGTTTGCGCCTCCACGCCCTGCGAGGCGTCCACCACCAGCAGCGCGCCGTCGCACGCGGCCAGCGAGCGCGAGACCTCGTAGTTGAAGTCCACGTGGCCCGGCGTGTCGATCAGGTTCAGTTCGTACTGCTTGCCGTCTTTGTCGGTATACGGGATGCGTACGGTCTGGGCCTTGATCGTGATGCCGCGCTCGCGCTCCAGATCCATCCTGTCCAGGTACTGATCGCGCTTTTCGCGGTCGCTGACCAGGCCGGTGTATTCCAGAATGCGATCGGCCAGCGTGGATTTGCCGTGGTCGATGTGGGCGATGATGCAAAAATTCCGTATACGTTCCAATGCGGGCATAGGATGCTCTTTATGCGGGCGGCGCGGCCCCGTTGCGGCTCAATTGGCGGGTTTGCCAAAGCCGGGTATGGCGAGCGCGCGCTCCAGTTTGTGCAGAAGCCAGGTGGCCAGGGTCACCATCGCCAGGTAGTAGCAGGCGGCGGCGACGTACACCTCGGTCGGCCGGAAGGTGCGCGACACCAGCACCTTGGCCTCGCCGGTCAGTTCGATGCAGGTGACGACGTAGGCGAGCGAGGAGTATTTGATCAGGTAGATGATTTCATTGCCGCAGCCGGGCAGGGCGCGGCGCACGGCCTGCGGCACAACCACCGAGAGTATGGTCTGCATGCGCGTCATGCCCAGGGCCTGCGCGGCCTTGATCTGCCCCTGGCGGATGGAAAGCAGGGCCCCGCGCACATATTCGGACTGGTAGGCCCCGGTGCAGAAAATAAAGCCGATCAGCGCCGCCGGGTAGGGTTCGAGGTACAGGCCGAGGTAGGGCAGGCCGAAGTAAAGGATCATAAGCTGGACGGTGAGCGGCACGCCCCGGATCACGGCCACGGCGCCGTTTGTGGCGCGGCGCGCCCACAGGGGGCCGAAAACCCGCACCACGCCCGCGCACACGCCCAGTGATCCGCCGATCAGCGCCGCCGGCACAATCAGCCACAGCGACACCCAGAGCCCCCGGTTCAACTGGGGGATCACGCGGTCGATCACAAAGGAGAAGTCAAAGGCGTTCAGCAGGTCAAGCATTATCTTCAGCGGCCCGCAAATCCGCAAGCTTGCCGCAAAAATCGCGGGTGCGCGTTTGCGCGCCCGGCGCGAGCAGCTCTCCGGGGGAGCCCTGCTCAATGATGCGGCCGTGTTCCATAAACAAAATTTCGGTGGCCAGGGAGCGCGCAAAGTCCATCTGGTGCGTGGCCATGATCATGGGCATGCCGCCGGCGGCGAGATCGCGGATCACCGCCAGCACCTCGCCCACCAGTTCGGGGTCGAGGGCGGAGGTGGGCTCGTCGAGCAGCAGCACCTTGGGATCCATGGCCAGGGCCCTGCCAATGGCCACGCGCTGCTTCTGCCCGCCCGAAAGCTGAGCCGGATACAGCGCCGCGCGGCTGGAAAGGCCCACGCGCGCCAGTTCGTTCCGGGCGCGCTCGCGGGCCTGGGCCCGTGAAAAGCCGCGCACCTTGCGCAGGGCCAGGGCGATGTTTTCTTCGGCGTTCAGGTGGTCAAACAGGTTGAAGTCCTGAAAAATCATGCCCACCTGCTGGCGCAGGGCGCACAGATCCGCCGTGCCGGAGCCGACCTTGCGGCCTTCCAGCCATATTTCGCCTTCGTCCGGCGGCAGCAGGCAGTTGATGCACTGCAAAAACGTGCTTTTGCCCGCGCCGGAGGGGCCGATCAGCACCTTGATGTCGCCGGGGTACATGGTCAGCGACACATGATCCAGAATCTGCCTGCCGCCCAGGATTTTGCTGATGTTTTCCGCGCGCAGCAAGGGTTCGCTCATGCCTGCATCCCCACCAGGGCGTAGCCGGGAATGCGCACCCTGCGTTCCAGCCGGCGCAAAAGCGTCACGCCCGCCATGGTGATCACAAAATAAATAAGCGCCGCGGTCAGGTAGAGCGGCAGGTGCTCGTAGGTGCGCGAGGCCACAAAGTGCGTGCGCGCCATGATTTCCGGCGTGCCCAGCGCAAAGCACATGGCGGAGTCCTTGAGCAGGATCGAGTATTCGTTCGACCAGCCGGGTATGGAAAGGCGCAACGCCTGCGGCAGCACCACCGAGCGTATGGCCTGGCCGTCCGTCATGCCCACGGCGCGCGCGGCGCGGAACTGGCCCTGCGGCAGCGCCTGGATCGAGCCCCGGAAAATTTGCGACTGGTAGGCCGCGCTGGCCAGGCCCAGCACGATGCAGGCCGCGCCGATGGTGCCGATGCCGAGGTTGAGCGCTTCAAACAGGCCGAAATAAAAGAGGAAAAGCAAGAGCAGAATGGGCACGCCCCGGAAAAACCACACATAGAGCGCCACGGCCTTGCGCGCGGGCCACGGCCCGTAGGTCTGGATCACGGCCATGGGCAGGCCGAGCAGAAAACCCAGGCCCAGCGCCCCGATCACGAGAAACACCGTGACCAGTGTGCCTTCCAGAATATACGGGAGCGCTTCAAGGATGGTCAGTATCGTCTGCATGGGGGCCCGGGCAACGGCTCTGTGCCCCAAAGGGGCGTGTTTGCGTCAGGTTTCGGCAAAAAAGGCGCGCGGATCGAACGGCTGCCGAGGCTTTGGCGGCCGCCCGCCCCGCGCGTCGGAAAAAACGCGGTCAAACGCGCGATCCCCGCATGCGGGGATCGCGCGGGCCGGCTACTGCAAATACTTGGCTTCCAGCTCTTTCCAGTACGGGTCGGCCTTGAGCAGCGTGTAGCCTTCGTTGACCATCTTCAGCAGGTCGGCGTCTTCCTTGCGGATGGCCACGCCAAAGTTGTCGTCCGGGGCGAAGGAGCCGAGGATCTTGACCGGCTTGCCCTTGTTGATGGCGTCCTGCGCCGGGGCGCTGTCAAGGGCCACGGCGTCGATGCGGCCGTTTAGCAGGTCTTCCACGGCCATGGGCGAGGAGTCGTAAAAGCGCAGTTCGGGGGTCAGCTTGCCCGCTTCGCGCATTTTTTCGAGGATTTCGTGCTCGTTGGTGCCGCGCTGCACGCCCACGCGCAGCTTGCCGGTCAGGACGCCTTCCACGGTCTGGTTCACGTCGTTTTTGACGATGATCACCTTGGAAATGGTGTAGTACGGGTTGGAGAAGTTCACCTGAGCCTGGCGCTCCGGCGAAATGCTCATGCCCGAGCAGACCATGTCGATCTTCTTGGCCAGCAGGGCGGGGATGATGCCGTCCCAGTCCATGGGCTGATGCTTGACTTCAAAGCCCATTTTGGCGGCGATCCAGGTCATGGAGTCCACGTCAAAGCCGGCGGGCTTGCCGTCTTTGTCCACGTAGGCGAACGGGGGGTAGTTGGCGTCGATGCCGTTGACGTAGGTTTTGGCTTCGGCAATTCCGGCGCCGAGGCAGAGGGCAAGGGCGGCAAGGCAGGAGACAACACGTTTCATGGCATTCCTCGCTGAAAAGTTGCGGGTCTTCTAAAAATAATGTTCAAAAGACTTCGTACCGCAAAACGCCGCACGGCGCAAGGCGGGCGGCGGCGTTTCGGCCGCGCGTCCCGGGCGCGGTGCGGCGCGTCCGCCCCTGCCCCGGCGTCCGCTTTGCTATCCCTCCCTTGCGCGAGGGGCGAAGCGGGCTTATTTAAGGGCAAGCCCCGGGGTTATCCCGGGGGGCAGGCGCGGCATCGCGCAAATAACGTTTTGCACCTTATACGCCCTATACGCCCATGACGCACGCAAACAGCTCGCCGGAACACGAATCCGGCACAGACGCCCGCGAGGAGATCCGCGAGCCCAGGCTCTACCGGGTGCTCCTGCACAACGACGACTATACCACCATGGAATTTGTCGTGCTGGTGCTGGTGGATATTTTTCATAAAACGCCGGAGGAAGCTTCGGCCATCATGCTTTCCGTGCATGAAAAGGGGCTGGGCGTGTGCGGCGTGTATCCTCGGGAAATCGCCGAATTCCGCACCTCCCGGGTAATCCGGCGCGCCAGGGAGGCGGGCTTTCCGCTCCTGTGCACGATGGAGGAAGAATAGCCATGATGGGACGTTCCCTGATGCAAACGCTTGCCGTGGCCGTGATGGAAATGCGCGGCCGCAAGAACGAGTGCCTGACCCTGGAGCATATCCTGCTCGCCATGACGCACGAGCATGTGGGCCGCATCATTCTGGAAGGCTGCGGCGCCGATCTTGACGAACTGCGCCGCCAGCTCGACACCTACCTCAGCACCTTTCTCGGCAGCCACGCCGAATCCGAAGAAGGCGAAGTGCTGCAAACCGTGGCCGTGGATCGCGTGCTGGAGCGCGCCATACGCCAGATCCGCTCGGCCGGCCGCAGCCGCGCCGAAGTGGGCGACGTGCTGGCCGCCATGTTTGACGAGGAAGACTGCTGGGCCGTCTATTTCCTCAAGCGCCAGGACATCGACCGCATCACCGTGCTCGACTTCATCTCGCACGAACTGACCGACGCCCTGCGCCGCTCCCCGGACGAAGAGCGCCGCCACCCCGGCGAAATTTCCCCGGAACGCCCGGCCGAGCGCGAAGACGACAAAAGCTCGGCGCTTGAAAAATACACGGTGGATCTCGTCGCCCGCGCCCGCGCCGGCGGCATCGACCCCCTGGTGGGCCGCGAGGCCGAACTGGCCCGCGTGATCGAAGTGCTCTCCCGCCGCCGCAAGAACAACCCCCTGCTGGTGGGCGAGCCGGGCACCGGCAAAACCGCCGTGGCCGAAGGGCTGGCCCTGCGCATCGTGCAGGGCGACGTGCCGGACGACTTTAAAGACGTGTCCGTGCACTCGCTGGACATGGGCGCGCTTCTGGCCGGAGCCAAATACCGGGGCGACTTTGAAGCCCGCATGAAGGCCGTGGTGCGCGAACTGGCCCAAAAGCCCGGCGCGGTGCTGGTGATTGACGAAATCCACACCATCGTGGGCGCGGGGGCCACGTCCGGCGGCAGCATGGACGCCTCCAACCTGCTCAAGCCCGTGCTGGCCTCGGGCGAGCTGCGCTGCGTGGGCTCCACCACGCACGAGGAATTCCGCAACCATTTTGAAAAAGACCGCGCGCTCTGCCGCCGCTTCCAGCGCATCGACGTGCGCGAGCCCTCGCCCGAAGACTGCCTCGCCATCCTCAAGGGCCTGCAACCGCATTACGAATCGTTCCACCACGTCCGCTACTCCAAGGGCGCGTTGCGCTCCGCCGTGGATCTTTCCTGCCGCCACCTCCAGGATCGCCTGCTGCCCGACAAGGCCATCGACGTTCTGGACGAGGCGGGCGCGGCCGTGCGCCTGCGCCCCGGCTTCCGCCCCGGCGCCAGCGTCAGCGTGCAGGACGTGGAACGCATTGTGGCCCGCATGGCGGGCGTGCCCGCGCGCTCTGTCTCGCGCACCGAAAAAGACCGCCTGCGCTCGCTGGGCGACGATTTGCGCGGCCGCATCTTCGGCCAGGACGACGCCGTGGATCGCGTGGCCCGCGCCATTCTCCGCTCGCGCGCCGGCCTTGGGCGCGAAAACCGCCCCACGGCCTCCTTTTTGTTCCACGGCCCCACCGGCGTCGGCAAAACCGAACTGGCCCGCGTGCTGGCCGAACTGCTGGACGTGGCCTTTTTGCGCTTCGACATGAGCGAATACATGGAAAAGCACGCCGTGGCCCGCCTGATCGGCTCGCCCCCCGGCTATGTGGGCTTTGAGCAGGGCGGCCTTTTGACCGAGGCCGTGCGCAAAAATCCCCACGCCGTGCTGCTGCTTGACGAAGTGGAAAAAGCCCACCCCGACATCTACAATGTGCTGCTCCAGGTGATGGACTACGCCACCCTGACCGACAACACCGGGCGCAAGGCCGACTTCCGCAACGTGATCCTGATCATGACCACCAACGCCGGCGCGCGCGAAATGGAAAGCTCACCCGTGGGCTTCACCGATCGCGGCGCCGCCTCCGACCGCAGCGCCAAGGCCGTGGAAAACACCTTCAGCCCCGAATTCCGCAACCGGCTTGACGCGATGATTCCCTTCCGCAGCCTCGCGCCGGATCTGATGGGCCGCATTGTGGACAAGGCCGTGGCCGAACTCGCCTCCGGCCTCGCCGCCAAGCGCGTGCGCCTCGAGCTGACCCCCGGCGCCCGCGACTGGCTGGCCGCGCGCGGCTTCGATCCCAAGCTCGGCGCGCGCCCGCTTCAACGCCTGGTGCGCACCGCGCTGGAAGACGAACTGGCCCAGCTTGTGCTCTTTGGCGGGCTGGAACGCGGCGGCGCTGTCAGCGTGCGCGCCGACGGCGACAAACTGGCCTTTGACGTGACGGAACGCCACGCCCCGGAAAAACGCGGCGCGGGCGACGACGCTTCCGATTAGAGCATTTTCACTTTGAAAATGCTCACGGAACTGAGCATAGCGAGGTTCCGCCGCGGAGCCGGCGTAGCCGCATCGATGCTGTCTTCATCCGTAAGCCTCGCAAGCTCGGCAACGGCTGAAGCGATTCACTCGCGGCGTAAGGCGCCGGCGGAGGCGTGAAACTTAAGCTACAGAACACCGTGTCCCAGCTGTGCACTATTTCAAAGTTAATCTGCTCTAACCAGGAAATTTGCGCATGGCTGATCGCCGCGCCGTGCCTTGGCTGCCGCCCGGCGGCCCCCTGATCTTCCCCCCGCTGGAAGACGCGCGCGAGTCCGGCCTTCTGGCCGCCGGAGGCGATCTCTCGCCCGAACGCCTGCGCCTGGCCTACTCGCGCGGCATCTTCCCCTGGTACGACGAAGGCACGCCCATACTCTGGTGGTCGCCCGATCCGCGCTGTGTGCTCTTTCCCGGCGAATTGCGCATGTCGCGCGCTCTGCGCCGCCTGATCCGGGCCGAACGCTACCGCGTCAGCTTCAACCGCGCCTTTGGCGACGTGGTGCGCCACTGCGCCGCCGTGCCCCGGCCGGGGCAGCGCGGCACCTGGCTGCTGCCCGAAATGATCGCCGCTTACGAGGAACTGCACCGCCGGGACATGGCTTTTTCGGTCGAAACCTGGGAAGGCGACGAGCTTGTGGGCGGCATGTACGGCGTCAGCCTTGGCCGCGTGCTGTTTGGCGAGTCCATGTTCCACCTGCGCGACGGCGCGTCCAAGGTGGCCCTGGTAACGCTGGCCGAGGCCATGCTCCAGCGCGGCCTTGTGCTGCTTGACTGCCAGCAGCCCACCCCGCACATGCTGCGCCTTGGCGCGCGCGAAATCCCGCGTGGCGAGTTTGTGGCGCTGCTGGGGGAGTGTGTGGGAGGGGGAGAGGTTTAAGAGGTCGCCTGCGGCGACTGGTGCGCGTTGCGCACGGTAAATACATGAAATAAGGAAGGCGTTTGCCCGGATGTGCCCGCTGAGGGGAGTCCGCGTAGCTAGTACGTCTTAACCTTCCAGATGACGCGCGGCCCCTTCCGGGACACGCGCTCTCAGGGCCGAAGGTAGGATGTCCTCTCCACGCGCGCCTCGGCGTTGCCTCGCGCGCTATCAGCGGCCCCTCCGGCCTGTCGGCCGCAATTATGTGCGCGTTCCACGCGCACTCTGTCGTTGAGCGGACACTTTTGGGACATGATCAGTCCCTTCATAGCTCCAGGCAGCCTGCCCTCTGCAAACAGAGAAAATTCAAGGTACGCACATCTGGCGGATTTTCTACCTTGTGCGAGTGTAGCGAGCACATGATCCGGCCGACAGGCCGCGAGAGCCGTAGCCGAGCTTGCGAGGCGTACGGATATCGACAGCATAGATGCGAGGGGGCGCTGATAGCGCGCGCAGCCGAAGGCGCGCACGCGTATGGAAGGATACCCGACCTTCGCCCCCGTGAGCGCCGACCCGACGGGCGCCCCGAAGGGGCGTGCCCGTTGGCGAGCAAAGCGAGCCTTACGGGCATCGAGAGCAGAGCCGTGTTCTGTAAGAACCGCGCGTCATCTGGAGGTGTCAGGATTTACTGGCTACGGGGACTT
>JAVBMS010000054.1:0-12915 GCA_031552135.1 Mailhella sp. | reverse complement strand
ACCATGGTGTCTTTGAAGGCCAGGGTGTCGGCCTTGTAGCCCGTGGTGTTCACGTTGGCCAGATTGTTGCTGATCACGGCCAGGCGATGCTCTGTGGTCAGCGCGCCGAAGACGCCGGAAAACATGGCGTTTTGCATGTTGAATCCTCCTGAGGGCCGGCCCGGCTTCCCCCTGGAAAACCGTGGCGCGACCTTTCGCCCACTCTTTATGCAATTGCCGGGCCAAACATTTTCTCCCGCATAGTTCAAAATGCTTGCCCCCTGCTCATCCGCCCATTAAACATCCAACAAATCCACGAATCTTTGCCAAAGCGGGGCCACCTGCCTGTTCAGCAGCAGCCCTGGCAGCCACTGTGTCCAGCGGTGTACAAAGCGCGGGCGGTTAATGGCGTCGCATGCCGAGCCGCTTTGCGGCGAGCATGCGGCCGGACGATGAGGCCATCTCAACGAGAGGGGCCAGCGGAAGAGGGGTGTTCCGGGGGAGGTGGAGGAGGGGGGCTCGGAGGGGAGAAACCGCAGGTTTCGCCCCTAACAGGCCCCCACCTCCCCGCCGGAGGCGCAGGGGATAGCGGAATTACTATGCCCGCCGGCGCAGCCGCCTGAAACCCCGGAATAACGCTCTTTTTTTTCGCGCAGGCTATCATTAAAAAAATGAAACAAACGGGCGCGTCCCCGTAAAAGCCGCGCCCGTTTGCCATTCGTATCAAAACCAGCAAAACCTACTTCATAAACAGCATTTCCTGGTAACTGGGCAGCGGCCACAAATCAACAGCCACGATCTCCTCCAGCGAATCCGCCCACGCGCGCACGGCGGCCATGGCGGGCAGGATCACGTCGCGGCAGAAGCCGGCGGCCTTGCCGGTGCCGGGGGCTTCGGCCCAATCCGGGCCGGCCATGTGGCTTTCCAGCGCGGCCAGGGCTTTTTCGAGCCCGGCGATGCGCGCGGAGGTTTCGCGCAGCAGGGCGGCGTCGCCTTCCACGCCGGCGGCGAGCGCGGCGTTCAGCGAGGCGGCCAGTTCCTGGCGGTAGCGGTTGGCGGCCGGGTAAATCTGGGTGCGCGCCATGCGCAGCACCAGATTGGCCTCGGTGCGCACCACCTTGACGTACTGTTCCAGGTAGATTTCCTGGCGGGCCTTGAGTTCGGCGCGGGAAAACACGCCGTAGCGGCCGCACAGATCCATAACTTCCGGGGTGGTGTACTGCGGCAGGGCGTCGGGCGCGGCGGGCAGGTTGGGCAGGTCGCGGCGGGCGGCCTCGTTGCGCCAGATGGGCGAGTAGCCGTCGCCGTTGAAGATGATGGCGCTGTGTTCTTCCATCACTTCTTCGATAAAGCGCTGCACGGCCTCGTTGAGCGAAAGCGCGTCCGCCTTCATCACCCGCGCGAGGAAGGTGGCGGCGAAGTCCAGCGATTCGGCCAGCATGGTGTTGAGCGCCACCAGGGTGCCGGCGGACGACATGGACGAGCCGAGCGCGCGGAACTCGAAGCGGTTGCCCACAAAGGCGAAGGGGCTGGTGCGGTTGCGGTCGCCGGGGTCGGCGGGCAGGGGGGGCAGGGTGTCCACGCCCACGTGCATGAGGCGTTTTTTGCGCGAGCCCTTGACCTTGCCGATGCGGAACTGCTCCAGCACGTCGAAGAGCTGGTCGCCCACAAAGAGCGACATGATCGCGGGCGGGGCTTCGTGCGAGCCGAGGCGCAGGTCGTTGGACGCCGCGGCCACGGTGGCGCGCAGAAATCCGGCGTGCTTGTGCAGGGCGCGGATCACGGCGCACAGGAACACGAGGAACTGCGCGTTGTCGTGCGGGGTGTCGCCGGGGTCGAAGAGGTTGCCGAGTTCGGTGTTGCCGATGGAATAGTTGATGTGCTTGCCCGAGCCGTTGATGCCGGAAAACGGCTTTTCGTGCAGCAGGCAGATCATGCCGTGGCGGCGCGCGGTTTTGCGCAGCGTGGCCATGATCAGCTGGTTGTGATCCGTGGCCAGGTTCACGCTTTCGTACAGCGGCGCAATTTCGTACTGGCTGGGCGCGGTTTCGTTGTGGCGGGTTTTGACGGGCACGCCCAGGCGGTACAATTCGCGCTCGGCCTCCATCATCATGGCCAGCACGCGGCTGGGGATCACGCCGTAGTATTGATCCTCAAATTCCTGGCCCTTGGGCGGGCGCGCGCCAAACAGCGTGCGCCCGGCCACCATGAGGTCGGGCCGGGAATAGATGAAGCCCGCGTCGATCAAAAAATATTCCTGTTCCAGCCCGGCGTTGGCCACCACGGGCAGCCGGCTTTCCACGCCGAAAAGCTTGAGCACGCGCTGGGCCTGCTTGTTGAGGGCCTGATTGGAGCGCAGCAGCGGGGTTTTCATGTCCAGGGCCAGGCCCGTCCACGACAGGAAAACCGTGGGGATGCACAGCACGATGCCGCCCGCGTTTTCGCGCAGGTAGGCCGGGCTGGTCACGTCCCAGGCGGTGTAGCCGCGCGCCTCGAACGTGGAGCGCAGGCCGCCGGAGGGCAGGCTGGAGCCGTCGGCCTCGCCCTTGGCCAGCATGGCGCCGCTGAACTCGGCCAGCGCGCCGCCGTTGCCGTCGGGCACGAGGAAGCTGTCGTGCTTTTCGGCCGTCAGGCCGGTCAGCGGGTAAAAGACGTGGGTGTAGTGGGTGGCGCCGCGCTCCATGGCCCAGTCTTTCATGGCGCTGGCCACCACGTCGGCCAGGGCCGGGTCGAGGCGTTCGCCCTGATCCATGGTCTGGCGCAGCGACTTGTACACGCCCTTGGGCAGGTAGCGCAGCATGGCGCGATCGTCGAACACGTTGCTGCCGAAAATTTCGGTGGGATCAAACGACGACTCGACAGGGCCGGGAACAGCGCGGCGGGCGATGCCCCGCACGGCGTCCTCCCTGCTTGTGGCGCGAAAACTCATGGCGTTTACTCCACGTTTTCAATGGTCAGGGCAAAGGTCAGCGCCCGCCCGGCCAGGGGATGGTTGGCGTCCAGGGTGATCATGCCGTCTTCCACGGCGGCCACCAGCACTTCCAACTCGCCCTGATCCGTGGAAACATGAAGCAGCATGCCCGGCTCGGGGCGCAGGTTGGCCGGAGCCTGGGCCAGCGGAACCTGGAATTGCAGCGCGGGATCGGGCAGGCCGTAGGCCTCTTCCGGGGGGATGGTCACGGTGAACGCGTCGCCGCGCTCCCGGCCGAGCACCGCGGCCTCGAAACCGGGGATGACCCGGCCCTGGCCCACGCGAAAGACCAGCGGCGCGTCGGGGCTTGAGCGGTCGAACTCCCCGCCGTCTTCCAGCGTGCCGACATAGTGAACCGTGACGGTGTTTCCTTCCGCAATGGGCATGGCGTTGGCTCCTTCATTGACGCGCTTGGCGTTGGGAGGTATGTAGCATAGAGGTTTTCCATCTCCAAACGGTTTCCGCCATGCCTGAAAAAAAGACAGACGACGCGCCTTCCGCCTTCAACCTGCTGGGCACGGCCAGCACCATGGGCCTGCACATGGTGTCCGGCCCCGCCGTGGGCGCGGGCCTGGGCTGGCTGGCCGACCATTTTTTCGGCTCCTGGCCGTGGGGCGTGGCCGCGGGCGTTCTGCTGGGCATCGCGGCGGGCTTTCGCAACGTGTGGATCGACGCCCGCTACCTCCTGCGCCACCAGGACTCTTACGACAAAAGCGACAACGCGCCGGACAAACCCGACGGCGGTTAGAGCGTTCTTGCAAGTCCCGGCGCAATCCGTTAATGATAATCCTCAGTGTCCTGTCACAACTAAATAACACCGAGGATGATGATGAAAACCGCCAAAAAAGTGGCTCTACTGGGTTTTGACTGCGCTCTCACCAACCTGGTGCGCGAGCACATCAAGGAAGGCCTCTGCCCGAACTTTAAAAAAGTGTTTGAAAATGGAACCGTGGCGGAAAATTGCCTCGTGCCTTTCCCCACCATCACCCCGCCCAACTGGACCAGCATGATCACGGGCGCCTGGCCCGGCACCAACAACGTCACCGACTTCTGGCGGCATGTGCCCGGCACAACGCCCGAAGGCGCCAACGCCCACAACGCCTTCAACTGGGACTACGTGCAGGCCGAATCCATCTGGGAAGCGGCCGAGCGCGCGGGCAAAAAATCCATCGTCCTGAACTTCCCCATGACCTACAACGCCCACAAGCGCCTGCAAAAAGGCACGGTGGTCGGCGGCGCGGGCCTGACCGTGGGCGTGCTGGCCGACGGCAACTTCCTGGCCGAATACAAGGGCGTGGAGCGCAACCCGGCGCTCACCATGGCTTTCGCCTTCTGCTCCGATACGCTGATCAGCACCAAGCCCTACCCCGGCAACAACGCCCGCGTCACGTTCACCGAAAAGCCCAAGGGCTGGACCAACGTGGACGATATGGGCGACGACCCGCTGGAAGCCGCCTTTCAGATGCCCTTTGCCGAATCGCTGTTCAACATGGGCACGACCTGGGCCGAGTGGCACCTGCTGGTGCGCGATCTGGGCGGCAAAGGCTACGACACCGTCACGCTTTCGCCCGACAAAGATTTCAGCCACGCCTTTTTCACCATCAAAACGGGCCAGTGGTCAAAGGCCTTCAACGTGGAAGGCCCGCTGGAGAGGGGCGGCAGCAAAACCTCGCGCCTCATGGCCAAGGTGGTGGAACTGGACGACGACGCCGAAAACTTCCGCCTCTACCTCACGGCCGGCCTCAACCTCGACGGCGACGGCTGGTGCTTCCCGCAGGAGAAAGCGGGGCTGTTCAACCGCGGCAACAACGTTTCCACCAACAACACCGGCATGCTCAACCTCTCGCTCGGCTGGTACGACCTCGACACCTGGCTGGAGCAGATCGGCATCCACTACGACTGGATGGGCGACTCGATCGAAGCCCTGCTCGCCAACCCGGCGGACTGGGACTTCTTCTGCACGCACGCCCACCCCACCGATTATATCTACCATGTGCTGATGACCGAACTCGACGCCGCCACCTGCTCCAGCGAGGCCATGCACAAAAAAGCCTGGGATCTGCACCGCGAGCTGTACCGCCATGCCGACCGCTACCTGGGCCGCCTGCTGAAGCTCTTTGACGACGAAACGCTGGTGGTGCTGATTTCCGACCACGGCGCCACGCCCGACGGCCCCCCGGTGGACATGAACGACGTGCTCTCCAGGGCCGGCCTGCTGGTCAAAAAGGACGTGGCGCTGCCCGCCTGGCTGGAAGGCGTGCCCGAAAACATACGCCACGACTTCGCCAAACTGGCCGACCGTGTGGACACCGCCAAAACCAGAGCCATACCGCAGCGCATCTGCTACGTGTACGTCAACCTCAAGGGCCGCGACCCCGAGGGCATCGTCGAGCCGGAAGACTACGAAAAAGTGCAGCGCAAAATCATCGAAGCCCTCATGGCCTACCGCCATCCCAAAACCGGCGTCTGCCCCTTCGAGCTGGCCCTGCCCAAGCGCGAAGCCGCGCTGCTTGGCTTGTGGGGCGACCAGGTGGGCGACGTGGTTTACGCCCTGTGGCCCGAATACTCCATGCAGCACGGGCCCATCCTGCCCACGGCCGCTTACGGCATAGGCGATCTGCGCACGCTGTGCGTGTACTACGGCCCGGAAATCGGCATCAAAAAGGGCTACAGCATGACGCGGCGCTGCAACCTCGTCGATCTTGTGCCCACGTTCTGCTACCTGACCGGCTGGCCCGTGCCCAGGGACGCCGAAGGCTCGGTCGTGTATCAGATTATGGAAGACACCCGCCCGGCCTGCTGCAAAAAGTAGCCCCGCGCGACAAAAATCGGACGCGCCCCGGCCCCGCGCCGGGGCGCGCTTCCGTCCGGACTGTTTGTGAAAGAACCCGACACGCCGCACGACACGCCGGCCCACGGCCCCACGGAGCGCCGCACGCTCCGCGCGCGGGCCGTCTTTGCCGTGGACGCCTTTTTATACCGCCGGGGCTTCGCCCGGGGGCCGGTGCGCCTGCTGGCCCGCACGCTCATCCTGCTGGCCGCGCTTTTGCTGGCGCTTGGCCTCGCTTTCCTGCCGCTGGCAAGCTGGCCTTTCTGGCTGGGCGCGGGGGCCGTGTTTGCGGCCTGGAACTTTTTCAGCATGGCCCATTTTATCCAGCGATTTTTTTTTCATGCGGCCGCAACGCAGGCGGGCACAAAAAATTTAATGGCCGGGCAAATCATCCGGGCCAATTTGAGGCTTTTCATCACCGGAATTTTCTTGTATACGGCACTGATGCACTGGGGAGCGAACCCCTTTGCCCTGGTGGCCGGCCTTTCGCTGGCTGTGCTGACCATACCGTTCTTGCCGCTGTTGGAGCGGAAGGAACGCTGACGTCCGTTCGCCCGGAATTTTGAGGAGAGCGTCCATGGCCTCAGAAGGCATCCCCCATCCGCTGTTATTGTCCGACATGTTCCACATGCGCGAAGTCACCGTGGCCGGCGCCACGCTGGACTTGACCTATGTGTTTTACACGTGGCTCGGCATGTTGATCCTGCTCGTCGTCGGCCTCATGGTGCGCAGGAACGTCTCCCTCATCCCGGGGCGCATCCAGAATTTTTTTGAGGCGCTGATCGCCGCGCTGGAAGACTTCATCATCACCACCATGGGTGAGAAAGGCCGCCGCTTCGTGCCGCTTTTGTGCGGCATATTCATCTACGTCCTCACCATGAACCTCCTGGGCCTCGTGCCCGGATGCGACGCGCCCACCGCCAGCCTGAACACCACGGTTTCCGTGGCCCTGTGCGTGTTCCTTTATTACAACTATGTGGGCATGGCGACGTGGGGCCCGCGCTACGTCAAGCACTTCGCGGGCAGCAACAAAGCCCTGATGCCGCTGATGTTTCCCATCGAAATCATCTCGCATCTGGCGCGCCCGCTCTCCATGTCGCTCCGTCTTTTCGGCAATATCTTCGGCGAAGAAATGACCCTGCTCATCTTCTTCAGCTTTGGGGCCTCCATCTATGTGGGCGTGCTGATCGGCACCGTGCCGCTCTACTTCCTCTTCCTGCTCGGCAAGACGCTCCAGGCCTTTATTCTGTTCATGCTCACCATGATTTACCTGCAGGGAGCGGTGGAGCACGCGCACTAGGCGCGGGCTCCCGAAAATCCGGGGTTCACGCGCACTAGGCGCGGGCTCCCGAAAATCCGGGGATCACGCGCACCAGGCGCGGGCTCCCGAAAATCCGGGGATCACGCGCACTAAGATCTGAGGGATCACGCGCGCCAGGCGCGGCGCCCTCCAACATCAGGGGAATGGCCCTCGGGCCCAACAATACAATCCGATTCAGGAGTTTGACATGCGCAAAGTTCTTCTTGTCGTTCTGAACACCCTGCTGCTCGTCTCCATGGCCTCCATGGCCTTCGCCGCCGAAGGCGCCGTGGACACCGGCTTTGGCATCAGCGTGCTCGGCATGGCCATCGGCATCGCCATCGCCGCGGCCGGCTGCGGCCTGGCCCAGGGCATGGCCGTGAAGGCCGCCTGCGAAGGCACCGCCCGCAACCCCGACGCCAGCGGCAAAATCTCCCAGTCCCTCATCCTGGGCCTGGCCTTTGTGGAATCCCTTTGTATCTACGCTCTGCTCGTGAACCTGATCATCCTCTTCGTGAAAATGTAATGACGAGGCGGCGGGCGGACAACCGCCCGCCTTTTTCCACTTTTATCTTGCGCTTTTACGAACAAGCCAGCGCAAGCCCGCCTTACCTCCCACTTTTTAAAAGCAGGCACGTTGTATGAATACGCCGCCGAAAAGCGACCACATCCCCAGAGCCACCATCCAGCGCCTCACCACCTACATGCAGGTGCTGGAAGCCATGAACAAGGAAGGCATTCAGGTTATTTCCTCCGAGCCGCTTTCACGCGCGTGCGACGTGAACGCCTCCCAAGTCCGCAAAGATCTCGCCTACTTCGGTGAATTCGGCGTCCGTGGCGTGGGCTACTACGTCTCCTACCTGCTGGATGCGATCAAAGCCTGCCTGCACGCCAACCGCGAATGGCGCGCCGCGCTCATCGGCGTGGGCAACCTGGGCCGCGCCCTGCTCAATCATCAGGAATTCCGCCGCCGCGGCCTGACCATCGTGGCCGCCTTCGACTGCGACCCCTTCAAGATCGGGGAAATGGTCTACGGCCTGGAAGTGTTCTGCTCCAAAACCCTGCCGGAAAAAGTGCCCACGCTGGATATCGAGATCGGTATCATCACCACCCCGGCCGAGCGCGCCCAGCGTGCCGCCACCCAGCTGGCCGAAGCCGGCATCAAGGGCATACTCAACTTCGCCCCGGCCCGCGTTTCCGTGCCCGACAACGTTTTTGTGGAGTATGTGGACTTTTTCCACCAAATCTATTCGCTCACGTTCAACATCTCCACCAACCGGCGCTGAGCGGCCCGGCCGCCCAACGCCCCGGTCGCCCCGGCATGCCGCAACGCTTCCTCATTCCCCTGTGGGCCGCGTGCTCTTTTTTGACGCGCCTCGCGCCCGGCCGCCCCTTTACCGACGCCGAGATGGCCGCCGCGCCGCCCTTTTTTCCGCTGGCCGGGCTGGGCCTGGGGCTGGGACTCTGCCTTGTCCCCGCGCTGGGCCTGGCCGGCGGCCTGCCCGCCTTGCAGGCCGTGCTCGGCCTTTTGTGGCTGTTCTGGGCCACGCGCGGCCTGCACTGGGACGGTCTGGCCGACTGCGCGGACGCCTGGGGCAGCGGCAAGCGCGGCGACGCCTTCTGGGCCGCGCTCAAGGACAGCCGCGTGGGCGCGTTCGGCGTCATGGGCATCGCGCTGGTCTTCGCCCTGCAACTCGTTTGCCTGGCCACCCTGTTCAGCCGCGCGCAGCCGGCGCCCTATGCCGCCCTGCTGCTGGCCCCGGCCTGCGGCCGCGCCGCCATGCTGATTCCGCCGGTTTTCGCGCCGCCCCATCCCGGCTCCTCGCTGGGGCGGCTGGTGCGGCCCTTCCCCCGCACGGCCGCGCTCTGGCTGGCGGGGCTGGCGCTGGCCTACGCCGCCTGCCTCGGCCCGCGCGCCGCGCTGCTCTGCTGCGGACTGACGGCCCTGGCGCTTGTGCCGCTGATCCGCATGGCCCGGCGCGAAGGCGGCTTTAACGGCGACGTGCTGGGCTGCGCCTGCCTGCTGGCCGAATCCGCCGCCTGGCTGGCAGCGCTGGCCTGACAAGCCTCCCGTCCTGGCCTGACAAGTCTTCCCGTCATGGCCTGACAAGCCTCACCGTTCCGGCCTGACAAGTCTCCCATTCTGGCCTGACAAGTCTTTCCGTCCCCCTCCTGACAGCCCGCCCGCGCTTTGCAAAACGCGGCAAACATGGGATCATGTCCCCATGCCCCGTCCCGCCGGGCCTTTGCCCGCGCGGCCACCCCGAACCGTGAGGCCCGCCATGCGCGCACGCTCGCTCGTTTCCGCCCTTTGCGCCGCCCTGATCTGCTCCGTCTGCGCCTCCCTTCCGGCCCTGGCCAAACCCGATCCCCGGCCCGACGTGCCCCTGGGCCAGACGCTGCCCATCCCGCCCAAAGCCCTGCGCATCGTGGTGGCGGGCGCGGGCGGCCCCATGGCCAACCCCGCGCGCACGGCCCAGAGCATTGCCGTGCTGGCGGATCAAAACATGCTGCTTTTTGACTGCGGCCCGGCCACCTCGCGCAATATCGACATCCAGCGCCTGCCCACCGGCCGCCTGACCCAGGTCTTTTTCACCCACTATCATTCCGATCACATCACCGACTTCGGCGAAGTGCGGCTGGCCAGCTGGATCGCGGGCCGGGCCGTTCCGCTGGCCGCCCACGGCCCCACAGGCCTGGCCGACGTCATGGACGGCTTTGAAAAAGTCTACGCCAAAGACATCGCCTACCGCGCGGCGCACCACGGGCCCGCCGTGCTCGCCCCGGAAGGCGCGGCCCTGGACGTGCGCGAGTTCGCCCCGCCCGCCGGCGAGGATTTGCTCAAAGTCTACGAAAACGGCGAGTTGCGCGTGTTCGCCTTCAGCGTGGATCACCGGCCGGCCGACCCCGCCGTGGGCTACCGCGTGGAATACGGCGAGCGCAGCGTTGTGATCAGCGGCGACAGCGCCGTCACGCCCTCCCTGCTGCGGGCGTCGAGGGGGGCGGACATTTTGTTCGCCGACGGCCTCGCCAAGATGATGATCGCCCACATGGCCAACATGGCCGAGGCCGCGGGCAACACCCGCATGGGCAAGCTGCTGGCCGACATCCCCTCCTACCACATGAGCCCGCTGGAAGCGGCCGCGCTGGCCCGCGACGCCGGGGTGAAGGAGCTGGTCTTCGTCCATGTCACGCCGCCGCTGACCTCCCCGCCGATGGAAGACATTTATCTGACGGGCGTGGCCGGCATTTTTAAGGGCGAAACCGCCATCGCCGCCGACGGCATGGTGTTTACCCTGCCCCGGTGACGCTTTTTCCATGGGCCGGCGGAGCGTTACGCTCTTGCTTCCGGCCGGAAAAGGATCTACACTGAGAGCCATGGAACTACTGGACATTCTTGAACAGCGCGTGACGGATCTGTTGACGGAAATCACAGCCCTGCGCGAAGAAAACCGCCGCCTGCACGAAGATGCGGCCGTTGCCCGGCGCCATGCGGAAGGCATGGCCGAGCTTCAGCAAACGCTGGAGCACGAGCGCGGCCTGCGCGAGCAGGCGCTGGCACGCGTCGACGCGCTGCTGCGGCGCATCCAGGAAGGACTGGGCCAGCCCTGACCCGCGTCAGGAGGCCCGGGCGCGACAACACAGCGAACACCGCCATGCGAAGCTACAACCTTAATGTGTTCGATCTGGAAGTCGCGTTCAAAACGGAGGCGGATCCCGCGAGGGTGGAAAATGCATGCGCCTACGTGGAGAACCTGTATACCGTCCTGAAGTTTCACGGAAGCCACCTCGGCAGGGATAAACTGCTGGCGATTCTCACGTTGGGAATCACGGACGACTTGTTACAGCTCAAACAGCAGGCGGAAGCCAAAGACAAGCGGCTCGCCGCCCTGCTGCAACGGATAGAGCGGCTTGAAGCGGAAAACAGGGGAGATCGGCACGATCTCTGACCGCGTGAGCGCGGAGGCTGTTTTTCGCCAGCCCGCTTCAAAGGCGGTGGCGCCCCAGCGCCTGAAAAAAAAGGACGGATTTCCCCTGGAATGTGCGTGCGCCGCGTACTGGCGCCGACCTCACAAGCGTCATAAGGGAGCCTATCCGCGAAGCGGTGTGCACGCCCGGCCCAGCCGGGACGCCTGAAACTTCGGTACGGTTCCCACCTGGGACACCAGGTCTTGGCCCGTACACGGTCACGGCATTCCGGGGCTCTCCCTCCTCCGCCCGTAACAGTCCCAGCCTCTCCCCCGAACGGCCTCCCGCCGTATTTGGCCCGTGCCGCCGCCCCCAACCCTTCCCACCAGAGGACGGAGCAAGGAAGCGGAACGCGGCGCTCGCTTTATATATTGGGGGAACCATGAGCAATATACTTTTTACGATCTGCATCCTCTCCGCCTGCTTTATTGGTGTGGTGCTCGGCGTGTGGATATACCGCCGCGCCAGCGCCAAACGCCTCGGCGAAGCCAACGATCTGGCGCTGCGCATCGTCGAGGAAGCCCGCAAGGAAGCCCAGGCCCAAAAAAAGGAACTGTTGATCCAGGGCCAGGACGATCTGTTCAATCAAAAGCGTGAAATGGAAAACGAGTTCAAGGAACAGGAACGCGAACTCAAAAACCGCGAGAAAAAAATTCAGGAAAGCAGCGAGCGCCTCGACGAAAAAATCGAACGCTTCGCCGAGCGCGAACACGAGATCATCGCCCAGGAAAAAGAGCTGGCCCGCAAAGAGCGCGCCCTGGAAGAACAGAACGAACAGCTCGCCGTTCTTGTGGACGAGCAGGAGCGCCGCCTGCAGGAAGTTTCCGGCCTCACCGCCGAAGAAGCCAAAGAGCGCCTCTTTGAAGAAATCGGGGCCCGCACCCGCCACGACGCCGCGCGCATGATGCGCGTGATCGAAACCGAAGCCCGCGAGTCCGCCGACCGCAAGGCCAAGGAAATCATCGCCAGCGCCATCCAGCGCTACGCCGGCGACTATGTGGGCGAGCAGACCGTCACCGCCGTCACCCTGCCCAGCGAAGACATGAAAGGCCGCATCATCGGCCGCGAAGGCCGCAACATCCGCGCCCTCGAAGCCGCCACCGGCGTCGATCTCATCATCGACGACACGCCCGAAACCGTCATCCTCTCGGCCTACAGCCCCATCCGGCGCCAGGTGGCCCGCATGGCGCTTGAACGCCTCATCCAGGACGGCCGCATCCACCCCGCCCGCATTGAGGACATCGTCCACAAATGCGAGCAGGAACTCGAAGTCCAGGTGCGCGAAGTGGGCGAACAGGCCACGTTCGACGCCGGCGTCCACGGCATCCACCCCGACATCGTCCGCCTGCTCGGCCAGCTCAAATACCGCACCAGCTTCACCCAGAACGTGCTCCAGCACTCGCTGGAAGTGGCCGCCCTCTGCGGCATGATGGCCGCCGAACTGGGCATGGACATCAAACGCGCCAAACGCGCCGGCCTGCTCCACGACATCGGCAAGGCCGTCGACCACGAGGTCGAAGGCTCCCACGCCATCATTGGGGCCGACATCGCCAAAAAATACAACGAAGGCAAGGACATCATCCACGCCATCGCCGCCCACCACGAAGATCAGCGCCCCGAAACCGCCCTCGCCGTCCTCGTCCAGGCCGCCGACTCCCTCTCCGGCGCACGGCCCGGCGCACGCAAAGAACTGCTCGAAAACTACGTCAAACGCCTCGAAGACCTCGAAAACATCGCCGCGTCCTTCAACGGCGTGTCCAAAGCCTACGCCATCCAGGCCGGACGCGAACTGCGCGTCATGGTCAATTCCGAAAACGTGGACGACGACGCCACCTACCTGCTCTGCAAAGACATCGCCGAAAAAAT
>JAVBMS010000016.1:0-12809 GCA_031552135.1 Mailhella sp. | reverse complement strand
CAACGGGCAGCCTGATAGTTTTGCGCCTCCCCGGGTTATCGGGCGTCCCCCGGTTCGACGTGACCGCCTTGGCGGTCAGTGTGCTTTCACTGCTTACGCAGCGTAGGCGTAGTCGTAATCGTTGTTGGCAATTACTTTTGTGCCGCTTTTTACGAGGCCAGCGGCGCCTCGACCTGCAACTCCGGCTTCCCCATCCCCGTCGAAACCTGGGCGCCCCCATGTTCGCGGCGCGAAGCCGTCACGCTTTAATAAGCATCTTTGCCCGCAACGTAAAGGGCCAAGCCCCGCGCTTTCCGGCCCGGGGTTCGCGGGCCTCAGTGCGCGCCGGGGCCGCCGCCGTGGGCGCTGCCCTCCGCCGCGTTGCCGTAGCTTTCCTTGATCAGCAGGGAAAACACAAGCCCCGCGGCGCTGCCGATCACCAGCGCCCAGCAGGCGAAGCCGTAAGCGCCCACGCCCACGGCGTTCTGGTCAAGGCCGGCGGCCGTGAGGGCGCTGGTCTTGGAGCTGACCAGCAGGCCGAAAACCACGGTCATCGCCGCGGCGTAAATGGGATAGAGCATGTTGCAGCAGCCGGTGGCCGTGCCCAGCAGGCGGGAGGGAAACGTTTCCTTGACCGTGGCGAGGAAGCACGACGCCGCCGCGCTGGTGCCCGTGGCGAAGACAATGGCCTGAAGCAGCAGGCCCACAAAGCCGAGCTTGCCGGCCAGCAGCACATAGCTGAGGCTGGCCGCGAGGCCCAGAACGCTGATGCCGACGATCACCTTCTTGCGCGAGCGTATTTTGTCGGAAATAACGCCGCACAGCGGCAGGGTGAAGATGCCGGCGATGGACTGGGCCATGAAGATATGCCCGGCTTCCAGCTTGGTGAGCGAGCCGGTGAGGATGAAATACTTCGTCCACCAGGACGCCGCCAGCACAAAAAACGTGCCGGGCACCACCATCTGCCACAGCACCAGCGGCCAGAATTCCTTGGTGCGGAACACCTGGAGCAGGTCATTCTTCATGGCGGCCGTCGAAAGCGGCGGGCGCGGCACGGCGGACGGCGCGGGCTTCTTGATCAGATAGCCCAGCAGCAGCATCAGGGCAAAGGTAAGCCCGCCGCACAAAAAGAGCGAAACCTTCCAGCCCACGGCCTGGTTGAGCAGGGCCAGCGGGGTTCCGCCAAAGATCACGCCGAAGGCCGTGGCCGAAAACACGACGCCCATGGCCGAGGCGAAGCGCTCGGCCGGCACGCAGAGCGCCAGAATCGCCACAATGGCAGGGTAGACCGAAAGCGCCATGCCCGTGACGAAACGCCCGGCCACCGCCACCGGAAGCGCATTGGTGGCGGCCACAAACAACGTGCCGAGGCCCGCGAGGAACAAAAACATCATCAGCATCCTGCGCGCGCCCAGCGCGTCGGTCAGGATGCCCGCCGGAATCTGCATGATGCCGTAGCCCAAAAGCACGGCCGAGCCCAAAAGGCTGGCCTGCGTGGCGGTGATGTTCATGGAGGCTTCAATGTCGGGCAGCAGCGCGGTGATGCAGATCCGCAAAAAGATGGTCAGCGCCGAAACCATGGAAAGCCCGACGATGATCAGCGTCAATGTGCGGCCGGCCGAAGAAGAGCGGGGCGATTCAGTCATATGCGATCCTTGCGGGATGAGGTGTGCGCGACACAACGCGCCGAAGCATTTGAAAAAAAGCGGTCTTTTGAAAAATCATGTATCGCCGCGACGCGGCTATGCCGTTCACTCTAAGCGCTTGGGAGCGAAAATGCAATCCGCGCCGCACGCGCTTATCCAACGTGCGAATATTCTACAAAAGCGCCTGCGCCAGCGTGATCACGCATACGATAAGCAGCATGAGCAGCGAATGCCCCAGCGCGAAACGGAACAGCGCGCCCTCGTCGCCGCTGCGGCCCGTGGCGGCGGTGGCCACGGAAATGGACTGCGGCGAAATCATCTTGCCGCTGACACCGCCCGTGGCGTTGGCCACAACGCCCAAATGCGGATCAAGGCCCAGCGCGGCCGATCCGGTCTTCTGCAAGCCGCTGAACAGGGCGTTGGCCGACGTGTCCGATCCGGTCAGAAACACGCCCAACCAGCCCACCACGGGCGATAGCAGCGGAAACAGCGCGCCCGTGCCCGTTAAAGCCAGGCCCAGCGTGGAGCTCATGCCCGCGTAATTCATCACCGAGGCCAGCGCCAGCACCAGCACAATGGTAAGGATGGAGCCGCGCAGCTGGGCGCAGGTGCGGCCAAAGCGCCGCAGCGCCTTGCGCGGGCCGTAGTCCGGCAAAATAAACGAGGACGCCAGCCCCGCGGCGAACACGGCGGTTCCGGCCGCGCCCGCCACGTCCAGCCGGAAAAGAGCGGAATACGGCGCGGCGGCTTCCAGCACGGGCGGCATCCGCAGGGCCAGGCCATGCAGCCACGGCCATTCCAGGCTCGCCGCCAGCGGCGCGACCAGCGCGCGGTAGCTCTCCAGCCCGCACACGCATACCGCCGCCGTCATCAGCGCAAAAGGCGCCCAGGCCCGCAGCGGGCCGCAGGCGGCCGGCGCATTCCGCGCGTTTTGCTCCACCGACGGATCGCCGTCATGGGCAAAACGCCACACGCGGCGCGGCCGCCATACCTTGAACAGCGCAATCAGCGCGGCCAGGCAGACCAGGCCGGCCGCGATGTCCGGCAGCGCCGGCCCGCTGAAGCGCGCCGTCAGGTACATGGTCAGCGAAAACGAAAGGCCGCCCACCAGCAGCGCGGGCCACACCTCCAGCGCGCGCCGCAGGCCGCACAGCATCGCGCAGATCCACAAGGGCAGCAGAAACGAAAGCCCGGCGAGCTGGCGGGCCGTCATCTCGGCCAGCACGCGCGCGTCCAGGCCCGCCGTGTCCGCCGCGACCAGAATCGGGATGCCCACGGCCCCAAACGCCGCCGGAGCGGAATTGGCCACCAGGCAGACCCCCGCCGCCAACAGCGGGCTGAAGCCCAATCCGGCCAGCATGGCCGCGCCAATGGCCACCGGCGTGCCAAAGCCCGCCGCGCCCTCCATGAACGCGCTGAAAGCATACGCCACGCAAATGGCCTGCAAACGCCTGTCCTCGGTCAGTTGCGCCAGCGTACGGCGGATGACGTCAAACGCGCCGCTCTCCACCGTCATGTCGTAAATCCAGATGGCGGACGCCACCACCCACACAATGGGAAAAAGCCCGAACGCCGCCCCCAGCAGCCCGGCGCTGAGCGCCGCCCGCCACGGCATCTCCCACAGGCCCACAGCCAGCGCCAGCGCGCAGGCCAGACCCGCGGCGGCCGCCGCCTGCCCTGCCGCGCGCCGGACAGCCAGCAGCCAGAGCAGCGCGGCAAGGGGGATGGCCGCCGCCAGAGCCGATAGCGGAAGGGAATGGAGGGGATTGTAGAGTTGCGTCCAGGGGGTCATTGTTGGGGGGAAGGGGGGGGTTGTGGTTTGTTATGGTTTGTTATGGGGATAGTGGGTGATTGGAGATTAGCGTTTACGGGGGTGACGGGGAAGAGGAAAAATTTCGCTGGGTTTTGGGGCGGCTGCGCCGACGAGCGCTTTAATAACCCTCTATCCTGCGCCTCCGGCGGGGAGGGCGTAACGCCCGGTTTTGGGGCGGCTGCGCCGACAGGCCTTTTAATAACTCTTTCCCCTGCGCCTCCGGCGGGGAGGTGGGGGCCTGTTAGGGCGAAACCTGCGGTTTCTCCCCCCTCGGCCCCCTCCTCCACCTCCCCCCGGAACCCCCTCTTCCCTTGGCCCCTCTCTTTGAGAAGGCCCCATCGTCCGGCCGCATGCTCGCCGAAGCGGCTCGGCATGCGACGCCATTAACCGCCCGCGCTTCGTCCATCGCTGGACACAGGGGCCGCGAAGGCTGTTGCCGGGCGGGCGTTTCTTGAAATGCGGTTACTTTGCCGTTTGCTCACCGACAAAGTGCGCGTGAAACGCGCACATGATCCCGGCCGACAGGCCGGAGGGGCCGCTGATAGCGCGCGAGGCAACGCCCCGACCCGACGGGCGGCCCGAAGGGCCGTTTCCGTTAGGCAAGCGAAGCGAGCCTTACGGAAATCGAGAGCAGAGCGAGGCGCGCGTGGAGAAATCCAACTACCTTCGGCCCCGAGAGCGCGTGTCCCGGAAGGGGCCGCGCGTCATCTGGAAGGTTAAGATGTATTAGCTACTCGGACTCCCCTCAGCGGGCACATCCGGGCAAACGCCTTCCTTATTTACCGTGCGCGAAGCGCACCAGTCACCGCAGGTGACCTCTTAAATCTTCTTACCGTGCGCGAAGCGCACCAGTCGCCGCAGGCGACCTCTTCTCTCCCTCTCCCTCTTCCCTCTCTCCCTTTCCCCTTTCCCTTTCCCCTGTCCCCCTCTCCCCCGCCTTCCCGCCTTCTCCCCGCCTTCCGCCCGTCAAACTTTCCGGAGGCTCCCCCATGACCCCCCTTATTGTCATCGCCGTGGGCGGCAATTCGCTGATCCGCCGTCGCGACCGCCAGAGCGTGGAAGATCAGTACGACGCGCTGTGCGAAACCATGGCTCATGTGGCCGACGTGATCGCGGACGGCGCGCGGGTGCTGATCACGCACGGCAACGGCCCGCAGGTGGGCTTTATTTTGCAGCGTTCCGACATCGCGCTGGCCGCCGGCATGCATCCCGTGCCCATGCCCAACGCCGTGGCCGACACGCAGGGTTCCATCGGCTACCAGATCCTCCAGGCGCTCGGCAACGAGCTGGCAAAACGCGGCCTGCCCGCGCCGCTGGCCGCGCTGGTCACGCAGACGCTGGTGGATATCCGCGATCCCGCCCTGCACAGGCCCGACAAGTTTATCGGCTCGTTTTACAGCGAGGCCGAGCTGCCCGCGCTGTCCGCCGCGCGTCCCGACTGGACGTTCAAGCGGGACGGCGAACGCGGCTGGCGGCGTGTGGCGCCCTCGCCGGAGCCGCTGGACATTGTGGAGCTGGATGCGGTCAAAGCGCTGCTGGCGGCGGGTTTCCATGTGGTGGCCGGCGGGGGCGGGGGCATCCCCGTGGTGCAAAGCCCGGAGGGTTTGCGCGGCGTGGACGCGGTGGTGGACAAGGATTTGGCCTCCGCGCTGCTGGCCAACCGGCTGGGCGCGCGCACGCTGGTGATTTCCACGGCGGTGGAGCGGGTGTGCCTGTGGTACGGGCAACCGGAGGAACGTACGCTTGGCCGCGTCACGCTGGCGGAAATGGAGCGTTACGCGGCCGGGGGGCATTTTCCGCCCGGCAGCATGGGGCCCAAAATACGCGCCGCCATACGTTTTTTGCGCGGCGGCGGAAGAGATGTTATCATTACGAGCCCGGAAACCATGTCCGCCGCCCTGCGGGGCGAGGCGGGCACGCATATTGTTGCGGAATAATTTTGACGCAAGGAGGCAGTATGGACATCGCGCGGTTGGAAAAGCTGATCGGCAAACTGGCCAAGTGCCGTTTCCAGGGCCTGCATGGCCGTGATTTTTTGCTGACGTGGGAGCGCAGCGCGGACGAACTCAAGGCCGTGGGCCTGACTTCGGAAATTCTGCGCGGCCTGCGCGAGCGGAATATTTCGACCAGGGTGTTCGACAGCGGGCTGGGCGTGTCGGTGTTCCGCGACAATTCCACGCGCACGCGCTTCAGCTTTGCTTCGGCCTGCAACATGCTGGGCCTGGCCGTGCAGGATCTGGACGAGGGCAAGAGCCAGATAGCCCACGGCGAAACCGTGCGCGAAACGGCGGTGATGGTGTCGTTCATGGCCGACGTGATCGGCATCCGCGACGACATGTACATCGGCAAGGGCAACGCCTCCATGCGCGAGGTGGCCGGCGCCGTGACCGACGCGGCGGCCCAGGGCGTGCTGCAAACGCGGCCTTCGCTGATCAACCTGCAATGCGACCTGGATCATCCCACCCAGACCATGGCCGATTTGCAGCATCTCATCGACTATTTCGGCGGGGCGGACAATCTGGAAGGCAAAAAGGTGGCCATGACCTGGGCGTATTCGCCGTCCTACGGCAAGCCGCTTTCCGTGCCGCAGGGCGTGATCGCGCTCATGACCCGCTACGGCATGGACGTGACGCTGGCGCACCCCGAGGGTTACGAGGTGATGGGCGAGGTGGAGGAGATCGCGCGGCGCAACGCCCGCGAGTCCGGCGGCTCGTTCACGCGCGCCAACTCCATGGCCGAGGCGTTCAAGGACGCGGACATCGTCTACCCCAAAAGCTGGGCGCCCTTTGCCGCCATGCGCGAGCGCACCGACCTGTACGCCAGGGGCGACGCCGAGGGCATCAGGAAGCTGGAAAAGAAAATGCTGGCCCAAAACGCCAAACACCGCTCCTGGCAGTGCACGGAAAAGCTTATGGCGTCCACGCGCGACGGCCGGGCGCTGTATATGCACTGCCTGCCCGCGGACATCAGCGGCGTTTCGTGCGAGCGCGGGGAAGTGGAGGCTTCGGTGTTCGAGCGTTACCGCACGCTGTTGTACAAGCAGGCGGGCTATAAGCCGTACGTTATCGCGGCCATGATCCTGCTGGCGCGCATGGAGCATCCCGCCGACGCGCTGGCCGCGCTGCTGCGCGCGGGCGCGCCCCGCCGCGCGGGCTGAGCCGAAGGCGCCTTGGCGTTAATTTTTTTTGCACACGCGCAAACCCGGCCGGAAGCCGCCCCGCGGGGGAGCTTCCGGCCGGGTTTTTGGCTTTTATCGGGCTGTTACGTCGCAATTTCGCATTTGGGGCGCGCCGGCGCCAACTTGCGGAGCGGGGGGGATTGGCGTAAAAAAATGACTGAACACTTTTGCCAAGGATGACATTATGGATCAGACGTTGCTGCATAAGGGGAAGACAAAGGACGTATACGCGGACGGGCCGAACACCCTGCGCCTGGTGTTTACGGATCGGGTCACGCTTAACGACGCCGGCGAGGTGGATCCCGGCGGCAACCATATGAGCGACAGCCTTTTGCCCGGCACGGGACGCGCCTGCCTGAGCATGACGGCCCCTGTGTTCGCGGCGCTGGCCAAGCGCGGCTTCCCCACCCACATGGTCTCGTACGACATGGACACGCTTTCCATGGTCGTGCGCAAGGCCAAAACCCTGGGCACCGGCCTGGAATGGGTGGCCCGCTGGGTGGGCACGGGCAGCTTTGTCCGGCGCTTCAAAAAATTGCCCGGCGTGCAGGACGGCATGCGCTTCCCCAGCCTGGTGACCGAAATCACCATCAAGGACGACGAGGGGGGCGACCCCATGATCGACCCCAGCGCGCTGGTGGCCCTGGGCATTCTTTCCAGTTCCGAAATGGCCGCGCTGATGGAGCTGAACCGCAACGTCATGCAGGTTATCCACGAGATGTTCAAGGCCAAGGGCCTGGATTTGTGGGACATCAAGGTGGAGTGGGGCCGCGACGAGCAGACCGGCCGGCTGATGCTGATCGACGAAATCTCGGCCAACGGCTGCCGCGCCTACGACATCGCCACCGGAAAAAAGGTGGCGGGCGCCGAGCTTTCCGCGCGTTTTCTGGCGTAAAGCCTTTTCATTTTCCAAGCGTTGCGCGTCCGTTCTCCTTGTGGGGGCGGGCGCGCTTTTTTCTTGAGCCGCGCGGGCAAAATCATTACCATGCGGAAGCATTTTTAAAGTGAACATGCTCCAAACCGCTCCGCAAATGGCGCGCCGTGTCCGGCGGGCGTTTTACTCCGGGAGGAATCATGCCCCTGCACGTTGTCGATCATCCGCTTGTCCGCCACAAATTGGGCCTGATGCGCCGCGAAAGCACCTCCACCAGCGAATTCCGCATGCTGGCCAAGGAGGTGGCGCGCCTTTTGACCTACGAGGCCACCAAGGATCTCGCCACCACCACCAAGACCGTCCGGGGCTGGGCCGGGCCGGTGGAAGTGGAAACCATTTCCGGCAAAATGGTGACCATCGTGCCCATTCTGCGTGCCGGCCTCGGCCTGATGGACGGCGTGCTGGACATGATTCCCGGCGCGAAGATCAGCGTGGTGGGCCTGTACCGCAACGAAGAAACGCTGGAGCCGGTGGAGTATTACGTCAAACTGGCCAAGCGCATCGACGAGCGTTTCGCCCTCATTCTCGACCCCATGCTGGCGACGGGCGGCTCGCTTTCCGCCACCGTGGACATGCTCAAGCGCCAGAAGTGCAAAAAAATCTGCTGCCTCACGCTGGTGTGCGCGCCCGAGGGCGTGGCCCGCATGACGCGCGAGCATCCGGATGTGGACATTTACACCGCCGCGCTTGACGAGCGGCTCAACGAGCGCGGTTATATCATCCCCGGCCTGGGCGATGCCGGGGATCGCATTTTCGGCACAAAATGACGGCGCGGCCGGGGCATGGCCCTGGCCTTTTTTTTCACCACAGGAGTTAGGGGGACGCGATGCTGGGAGATACGGGCTATTCATTCCGGATCAAAGACGCCTTTTTAGGGGCGCAGATGCTGTTTGTGGCGTTTGGGGCGCTGGTGCTGGTGCCCATCCTCACCGGGCTCGACAGCAACGTGGCGTTGTTCACGGCCGGTTTGGGCACGCTGATTTTTCAGGTCTGCACGGGGGGCAGGGTGCCTATTTTCCTGGCCTCGTCCTTCGCCTTCATCGCGCCCATCATCTACGGCTCGCAAACCTGGGGCATGGCCGCCACCATGGGCGGCATGGTTGTGGCCGGCCTGGTGTACATGGCGGTGAGCCTTGTGATCCGCCTGCGCGGCACCAACTTGATCCTGCGCCTTTTGCCGCCCGTCGTGACCGGCCCGGTCATTGTGGTGATCGGCCTCGTGCTGGCGCCGGTGGGCGTCAACATGGCGCTGGGCAAGACGGGCGACGGTTCCGCCGTGCTGGTGGCCGAGCAGACCGCGCTGCTCATTTCCATGATCACGCTGGCGGCCACGGTGGCGGCCAGCGTGCTGGGGCGCGGCCTGCTGCGTCTGGTGCCCATTTTGTGCGGCATTGCCGTGGGCTACGCCTGCGCCATCGCGCTGGGCATCCACGACTTCACCAGGATGATCGAGGCCCCGTGGTTCAGCCTGCCCAATTTCACGCTGCCCGAATTCCGCCTGGAGCCCATTCTCTTCATCATCCCGATCACGCTGGCGCCGCTGATCGAGCATTTTGGCGACGTCATCGCCATCAGCTCCGTCACGGGCAAGGACTTCCTCAAGGATCCCGGCGTGCACCGCACCATGCTGGGCGACGGCCTGGCCACCATGGCCGCCGCGTTTTTGGGCGGCCCGCCCAACACCACCTATTCGGAAGTGACGGGCGCCGTGGCGCTGACGCGCGCCTTCAACCCCGGCATCATGACCTGGGCCGCCATCTGCGCCATCCTGCTTTCCTGCGTCAACAAGCTGGGCGCGTTTTTGAACACCATTCCCGTGCCGGTGATGGGCGGCATCATGATCCTGCTGTTCGGCGCGATCATGGTGGTGGGGCTCAACACGCTGGTGCGCGCGGGGCAGGACTTGATGGAGCCGCGCAACCTGGCCGTGGTGGCGCTGATCATCATTTTCGGCGTGGGCGGCATGACGTTCCAGATCGGCTCGTTCCGGCTGGGCGGCATCGGACTGGCCGCGGTGACCGGGGTGGCGCTCAATCTCATCCTGCCCAGGGCGCGGAGCGCCAGGGCCTGAAAAAAGCCGCAAACGCGTTATAAAAGCGCCGCGCTCCCCGCTTGACACTGCATACGCCTGAGGCTATGCCTGCAAAAGACCGGCGGCATCAGCCCGGCGATGTTTCGGCCCTCCCGGCCGCATCGGGGAGAGGCCGTGTACCGAATCAACCTTGCCGGGAGTGCCCGGTATAACCGTCTGGAGGATGATATGGCTTACAATCCCATCGTGGATCCCGACAAGTGCGTGGGCTGCGGCGAGTGCGTCGACGTCTGTCCCGTTGAAGTGTACGAACTGCAGGACGGCAAATCCAACGCCGCCAACCCCGACGACTGTCTGGGCTGTGAATCCTGCGTCGAAGTGTGCGAACACGGCGCCATCACCATCGAAGAATCCTGATCGCCCTCCCGGGCTGGATCGATTTCCCGCCGCCGGATGCGTCTTGACCATCCGGCGGCTTCTTCTTATCTTTTTCCTATTGCCCCGCTTCCCCTTTTGCCCCCTTTTGACACGGACACATTATGCCGATTGCGGATCTGGAACCCATTTTTGACGCCTACGAACGCCTGGCCGCCCAGGCCGATGAACTCTTCGGCACGGTGCAGGAGCGTTTTCCGGGCGAAGTGGCCTGCGCCCCCGGGTGCAGCGACTGCTGCCACGCGCTCTTTGATCTTTCGCTGGTGGAAGCCATGGCGCTGAACCGCGCGTTCAACGCCCGCTACGGTTTCGGGCCGCAGCGCTCCGCCATTCTGGCCGCCGCCGGCGAGGCCGACCGCCACGCCACCCGCCTCAAGCGCGACTATTACCGCCTGGCCAAGCAGGGCGAGCGCGACGAGGACATCATGGCCAAGGTGGCGCGCGAACGCGTCCGCTGTCCGCTGCTGGGCGTGGACGACACCTGCGCCCTGTACGACGCGCGCCCCATCACCTGCCGCATTTACGGCGTGCCCACCGCCATCCGCGGCAAGGGCCATGTGTGCGGCAAGTGCGGCTTCAAGGGCGGGCAGAGCTATCCCACCGTGGCGCTTGACCGCCTGCAGGACAAGCTGGCCGATTTGAGCCGCCGGGCCGCCCAAACCCTGGGCTCGCGGCTTAAAGAACTGCATACCGTCTATGTGCCGGTTTCCATGGCGCTGCTCACCCGGTACGATGACGACTACCTCGGCATCGGCCCCGAAAAGCCCGCAAAGGACGGCACGTCATGAGTATCCCCGCCACGGTGTACCGCGACGGCGCGCCGCGTGACCTGAGCCCCGAGGAAGAGGCCCTCAAGCGCGACATGTACGAGCGCATCAACCCGCGCCGCCGCAAATTCATCGACCGCATCGGCTACGACAACTGGGATCCCTTCCAAAAGCCCAACGATCCCATGGAAATGCGGCAGGACGTTACCAAACGCACCACGCAGCAGCTGATCCGCGAATTTCTGCAAAGCCTGCCGCCCGAGCACGACCGCGGCAACGCCTACTCTCAGGGGGCCCTGGAATGCGCCCTGGGCATCATCAACCGGGACGACAAATACCTCGGCATGTTCGACTTCGCCGTCTGGTACGCCGAACTGCTGAAAAAAGAGGGCCACGATGAAAGACAGATATGACGACATCGACGAGTACATCAGCGACCTGCAGTCCGAAATCAAGAACAACGAGCAGTGCGCCAGCCATTATTACAACCTGGGCCTCGCCCTGCTGGCCAAGGGCGATTTTGTGGAGGCCGAGGAGGCGTTTTTAAGCGCCGTGCGCAACTCGCCGCGCCTGGCCGAAGCCTATATCCAGCTGGGCGGCATCTGCATGTCGCGCGGCGACCTGGACGGCTGCCTGCGCTACAACGAGGAAGCGGCCAACTGCCGCGCCAAATACGCCGTGCCCTGGGGCAATATCGGCTTCGTCCACCTGCAGCGGGGCGACGCCGACAAGGCCGTCAGCGCGCTGAACAAGGCGCTTTCGTGGGATCCCGACTTTTTGCAGGCCCGCGCCACGCTGGCCTCGGCCCTGTTCATGAAGGGCGAATACGACGCCAGCATTGAGGCCAGCCGGGCCGTGATCAAAAAGGAGCCGGGCTTCGCCCCGGCCTGGAACAACCTCTCGCTCGCCTACTTTGAAAAGGGCGACTACGCCAACGCCGTGGACGCCGCCGACAAGGCCGTGGGCCTGGGCTACGACGTGCCCGCCGAATACTTGCAGGAGCTTGCCGCGTACCGGTAGGGCGGGCGCGCCTCCGGCAAGGGGGCGCAGCGCCTTGTTTGAGGCCGTGCTTGATTCCATGTTTGACTCCATGTTTGATTCCATGACGCCGCCAGCCTCGCCGCCATTCTGGTCTTCCCCGCAAGGAAGATGCGAATGCCGGCGGGGATGGCGGCGTTGTTGCCTTAAATGGGCGCTTTTTCGGCTGGTTATGCGGAAAATATTTTTTTTGCGCCCCCAATGTCCCAAAACGGTTAACCCGGTAAACTTTGCTTTTTTAACTGCTGATTAATAAGGATCTTTTTTCTCGTCTGCCCTCAAAAATCCCTTATTTTAACTCTGTCAAGGCGTCTTTCGGTCACTTAATCCTCCCGTTTAAGTCACCTCATTATGGAGGCCTTAAAATCCCGTGCTACGCTCCCTGGCAAAATCCGCGCATCCCGCGCGGGGTTAACCCAAAGGAGCACCTATGCCCACGGAAAACAGAGTCCGCATTCACCGCAACAAGCTCGTTCTGGACTGCTTCTTCAACGCCGCCGGGAGGCTGTGCAAAAAAATTGAAAGTCACGACGCTGGCAGCGTCACGCACGATTACGTCTTCGACGCCGCTGGGCATTTGACCGAAGCCCGGCGCGACGGCTTTGTGGAAGAGCAGTACGCCTATAACAGCGCGGGCCAGCGCGTCGAACAGCAGCGCGCGCGCTGCCGCTACACGGATCGCGTCAGCGGCCTTTTGCGCTACGACGACAAGGGGCGATTAACCCGCGCGGGCGATACCTCCTACTCCTACGACGGCAGGGGCGCGCTGGCCGAGCGCTGCGACGCCACCGGCATCGTGCGTTTCAGCTACGGCGACGATACGCGATTAGATCAAGCAATTTTTTCCAACGGCGACACCGTGCGCTACGAATACGCGGAGGGAGAACTCGGCCCTGTGCGCCGTTTCCGCCGGGGCAACCTGACCGCCGAATACGCCTGGCGCGGCCTGCTGCTCACGCTCTGGCGCGACTACGAGCATGAACTGGA
>JAVBMS010000057.1:0-43122 GCA_031552135.1 Mailhella sp. | reverse complement strand
TTGCTCCGGCGTCACGCTTTCGCAGATGTCGGGCGGGCTGTCGGCCTGGGCGTCCGGGGTTTCCGGCGGGCAGGGCGCGAGCAGGGCGGGGCCGTCCGCGCCCGCCAGGCCGAGATACTCCGAATGCGGCAGCAGGCGGCGGAACGCGAGGGCCTGCTGTTCCGGCCAGTTCAGCACGTCCCGTTCCGCGCCGATCAGCAGCACGGGCAGGGTGACGCGCCCCAGCGAGGCGGGGTCGAACAGCATGGAAAAGCCGGGCGAAACCAGAACGATGGCATGAAAACGGGTGTCCGCCAGGGGCTTGTCCTGCGCCAGCGCGGGCGGGCGCGGCAGAAAGACGGGCGGCCGGGGAAAGTCTGAAAAAGGCTTGCGCAGCGTGCGCTGGATGCGGGGGTAGGCCTTGGCCACATTTTCCTGGGCCCGCTGCAGGGCTTTGGCGTAGGAAGCTTCGGCGCGTTCGTGCAGGTGCGCGGCTTCTTCGCGGCGGTCTTCCTCGTCGGCCATGGCGTGGGTCATGGCATCCAGGTTCGCGGCCATGCCCGGAGCGAGGTAGGGATCCGGCCCGCCCTTGCCGGCTTCGCGATAACGGGCCCATTCGGTTTGCGAAAGTTCCGCGCCGGCCAGCAGCAGAGCCGCCGTCCCGCCGTTGCCAAAGCCGACCAGCCCGATGCGCCGGCGATCCACCTGCGGGCCCAGCACGGCGTGGTTCAGCGTCAAATCGAGCGCCGCGCGGATCTGCCGGGCGCGCGTGGGCAGTTGCTCGGCAGTGAACAGCAGGCTCATGTCGGCGGCGTTGTCGCCGTCGTGGGTGGGCGCGGCCACGATATAGCCCGCCCTGGCCAGGCGGGTGGCCAGATCGTGGTGGGCAAAGCGCGAGCCGGGAGAATCGTGCGAAAGCATGATCAGCGGCCAGGGGCCTTGCAGCGGCGTGGCGTTGCGGGCCGCCGGGAATGTCCAGCCGTCCAGGGTAAGGCGCGCGGGCGCGCGCGCCGTGGGATACCACACGGCCACGTCCACGCGGGTGCGTTCGCCCGGCAGCCAGGCGGACAGGGAGCGGAAACCGACCTGGTATTCTTCCGCCGCAGCGGGCGCGGGCAGCGCCAGGCACAGCAGCAGAACGGCCAGCGCGCGCGTCAGTAAGCCAGCCACAAGGTCATGACTCCCAGCACGGCCGTAACCGCCAGCACCACGGCCATGGAGCGGCGTATGGCCGCCGGCACTTCGGCCGTGCGGTCGATGGACGCGCCCGCCAGCAGCACTTTGGAGGGCGAAAGCACGCTCGCCAGACCGCCGCCCACGCCGCTGGCCGCGGCCACCAGCAGGCCGGAAGCGTTGAGCGCGTCCGAAACCGAGAGGTGCAGGCCCGTGAACATGGCCATGGACGAGGTTTGCGAGCCGGCCAAAAATCCGCCCATCAGGCCGAGGAAGGGGGCCACCAGCGGATAGACGCCGCCAAAAATCTGCGCGGAGGCAAAAGCCAGCGCCTCAATCATGTTCAGGTTGGGATCGGCCAGCGCCCAGGCGGCGTCCTTGCCGGAGTGGTTCATGATGTAGGCCAGGGCAAAAAAGAGTATGGCCGCAAAGCAGGGGCGGCTGCCGCGCTTCCAGGCTTTGGCGGCGGATTTGCCCAGGACGGCGGGCGAAATGCGCAGGATCGGCGCGCAGATCAGGGTGGACACAAATACCCAGAACCAAGGCTGCCAGAAAACGCGCATGCGTTCCGGCAGGCCGGGGATCAGTTCCACAGGCATGGCCATGGTTTTGAACGTCCACTCAAAAAACGGCAGCAGCGGCGTGTTGAGCAGCAGTGAAACGCCGATCAACACAATCCAGGGCGAAAAGGCGCGCGTCAGGCTCATGCGGCGCACGGCGTTCCAGTCGTCCGGCGTCAGGACGGCGACGTCGGTCAGCGGCTTGCCCTGCAACTTGAGGTAGAGGAACAGCATCGCGATGACGGCGGAGCCCGCGAAGACGCCGGTCAGCGTCACCATGCCCGACCAGGCCAGCGCCAGGGGCACGGCGCCCGCCGTCAGGCCGGCGATGGTGGCGGGGATCAGGCTTTCGCGGATAAGGCGCATGCCGCCCGCCAGCCAGAGCATGCCGAACGTGATGCACAGCGACATGACCGGCATGAACAGGGCGAAATACAGGCCCGCCGCGCCCACGTTCTGGCCGGTCAGCCCGGCGAAGACCACGATGGGCACGCCCAGCAGGGCATAGGAGCAGAGCGCCTCGTAGCCGATGCTGGGCAGCACGATGGACACGAAGGCCGTGTAGCCGAGCGCCATCATGATGGGCGGCAGAATGGCCATGGTTGTGGCGCCGAGCGAGGTCAGCAAAATGCCGAAGCCCACGTTGATCAGCAGAATCTGCACGGCCTTCTGGCCGGGGGCGATGCTCTTCATCAGAGCCACCAGGCGCTGCATGGCGCCCGCTTCTTCCATAACCACAATCTGGAACATGCTGGCCGCCATGACCAGCACCACGGGCAGCGAGCCCACGGCGCCCGAGAGCGCGGAGCGGAGCATGGTGAGCGGATCGGTGCCGCACCAGAACAGCGAGGCGCTGGCCGTCAACGCCAGCGCAATCAGCGCCGCTATGTCCGCCGACATGTTGAAGCGCAGCAAAAGCACCAATACCAGGACAACCGGCAGGCAGGCCAGAAGAGCGGTGACGGTCATGAGAATTCTCGCTTGTCAGGCCGGCCCGGGCGGTCAGGCCGGGCCGGAGGTTGCCGCGCTTTCACGCGCCTTGATTTCGTTCCATAGTTCGTCTTTATCATCCAGACTCAAGGCGGCGAAGTCAAGCCCCCGTTCCTTGGCCAGGGCTTCCATGGCTTCAAAGCGGGCGCGGAAGCGGTTGGCCGCCATATCGGCGGCGTGGGCGGATTTGATGCCCAGACGGCGGCCCAGCTCCACCAGCGAAAAGATCATGTCGCCCAGTTCATGCTCCTGCGCGGCCGCGTCGCCCGAGGCTTTGGCGTCCAGCAGCTCCAGCCATTCCGCTTCCACCTGGCGCTCCACGTCTTCGTCCTCGTCCCAGGTGAAGCCGATTTGCGCGGCTTTGGCGTGCAGGCGATAGGCCTTGGTCAGCGGTGGCAGCCCGGCGGGCACGGAGGCGAGCGCGCCCTGATCGGCCTCGCCGGCGGCGGCTTTTTCGGCTTTTTTGATGTCGGCCCAGTTGCGGATCACGTCTTCCTGGCCGGAAACGGAAGCCCCGGCAAAAACGTGGGGGTGGCGGCGGATCATCTTGTCGGCCCCGGCGTTCAGCGCGTCGGCTATCGAAAAGCCGCTCCGGAGCGAAAAGAGGTGGGCGGTGAAGGCCAGGTTGAAGAGCAGATCGCCCATTTCATCGCAGGCGTGGCCGGGCTTGCCGGAACGGATGGCGTCCACCAGTTCGTGGCATTCCTCAATCAGGTATTCGCACAGGGAAAGCGGCGTCTGCTCCTTGTCCCAGGGGCAGCCGGTCTCCGCATCCATCAGTTTGTCCAGGACGTCCTGAACGCGGGCAAGCGCGGATTGCGCGTCGGTCATGGCGGGATCTCCAAAAAATGCGGGTGTGCGCCGCTAGGGCATGGGCGTGGCGATGTTCAGCGCGTTGATGATCCAGCGAGCGGCGTCCCGCAGGAAAGGCATGGCGCGCGAGGTTTGGATGACGTTGACGTGCGGGGCGATCAGCGCCGCGCCGTAGCCGATGAGCGTGCAGAGCAGAAAGCCCTTGGCCGCCCCCGCGAAAACGCCGAAGAGCCGATCCAGCCCGGAGGCGAAGCCGAAGTGCAGGACTTTGCGCAGCAGGCGGGCCAGAACGCCCACGCCCAACATGCCCGCCACCACCAGCAGGATGAAGGAAACCGCCGGGGCCGCCGACGGATCAATGTATTGGGCCAGCGTTTGCGAGAATTGGTGGAAAAAGGCCCAGGCCAGGGCCAGGCCGGCCGCGAGGCCGAGCAGGCCGGCCACTTCCGCGATGAAGCCGCGCAGGCCGCCGCGCAGGGCAAAGGCGATCAGGAGCAGGAGGACGCCGATGTCGAAGTAGTTGAACTGCATACTGTTCTCGTGTGTTCAGGAGGCCGGGCGCGGCGGGAAAAAATAACGGGAGAAACGGAGTTTCTCCCAAAAGCCAAGGCAAAACAAGGGGCGGACGAGGCTTAGAGCATTTCAATTTTGAAATGCTCACGGAACTGAGCGTAGCGAGGTTCCGCCGCGAAGCCGGCGTAGCCGCGATTCACTCGCGGCGTTATCGATGCTGTCGCTATCCGTAATGCTCCTGCGTCGCATAACGGCTCGCGCAAACGCCGGCGAAGGCGTGAAACTTAAGCTACAGAACATCGTGTCCCGGCTGTGCATTATTTCAAAGTTAATCCGCTCTAAAAAGCGCCGGGGGACAATGTGTCCCCCGGCGCTTCAGGTTTATTCGGCGTTGTTCAGCTTGGTTTCCTGCGGGAAGATGGGCAGGTAGCGGTACGAGAGCGAAAGCACAATGGCCGAGTAGGCGAAGATCAGCACGCAGGCGGCCCATTCGACCCAGTTGGGGGCGTAGGTGCGCCAGGCGTCAAAGGGCATGACCGGGATGGCCAGCGTCTGCACCGTCATAAGATAGCGGTTCAGCGTGACGCTGACGCAGGTGAGGATCAGCATGGTGTAGAACAGGGCCGGTTTGCGGCGCAGCGAAGGCACGATGAGGCAGACGGCCGGAACCACCGCGCAGCCCAGTTCGGCCCACATCAGCCACTTGCCGTAAATCCAGCCGTGGAACATCTGGTCGAAGGTCAGCCCCGCTTTAGGCAGGATGCCGTTGGCCCAGGCCCAGGTGTCCAGCAGCTTGAAGACCACGTACACCACCAGCATGATGCCGCCGATTTTGCCCATGAGCTGCTTCACGTCCCAGGTGGTCAGCTTGCGGCCCGACACTTTTTCGATCAGCGCGGCGATCAGCACGGTGAACATGGGGCCCGCGCTGACGGCGGAGAGGATGAACAGGAAGAACGTCCACGGCCAGATGAAGAAGCCCTCGCGGAAGGCGTACGGGCGGGCGAAAAGCACGCCGTACATGCCGCCGAGCGAGCCCTGGTGGAACGTGGACAGGAACGCGCCGATGCCCGCGAAGAGCGGCATCAGCAGGTGGAAGTTGTGGGCCAGGGCGCTGATGAAGCGCGACTTGGCCAACTGGCGGTTTTCCAGCACCAGCGGCACATATTCGATGATCAGCACGATGCAGTAGCAGGTGATGCAGAAAATGACTTCGGTCAGCATCGAGTGCACGTTGGGGTACCAGTAGCCGAACCACGCGCGCACCGGCTGGCCGATGTCAAGCACCAGCACCAGCATGGCGCCCGTGTAGCACAAAAAGCCGATCAGCGCCGCCAGGTTGACGATGTTTTTCAGCTCGTCAATATTCAGGATATAGCGCAAAAGGCCGGTAAAGAAGGCGCCCGCGCCCAGCGCGATGACCGCGAGGTCGAAGGTGATCCACAGGCCGAAGCCGAAGTAGTCGTCCATGCCGGTTTCGCCCAGGCCAAAGCCCAGCACCCGCACGGCCGCGTACAGGCCCCACAAAAGAAGCACGGAAAGCACGCCGATCCAGGCGAGGAACTTCGACAGCGGGCAGCGCTGGCATCCTTCCGGGAACAGGGCCGCGTCCAGAGGTTTGCTGTAATCCATAACCTACCCCTTCGTTCCGGCGGTTGATTCGTCGGCAAGATAGTTGTCGCCCTGGCGGCGCACCCAGTCGCGCTTGCTCATGTAGTAGACCTGGGGGTCGGTGCCGAGGCGTTCCAGCAGGCGGAAGGCGTACGGGCTGCGCGAAAGCTCATGCACTTTGTGCGCGGGGTTTTTCAGGTCGCCGAAGCTGATGGCGCCGTTGGGACAGGCTTCCGCGCAGGACGTGATGTACGCGCCGTCCGGCAGATTTTCGGGATCCTGGCCGTTGGCCAGGGCGCGATCCTTGGCTTTCATCCAGCGCTGATGGCAGAAGGAGCATTTTTCCACCACGCCGCGCGGGCGGGTGGAAACGTCCGGCGACAGCACGCGGCCGAGATCGCCGGGCCACTTGGGATCGTACCAGTTGAAGTAGCGGGCGTGGTAAGGACAGGAGGCCATGCAGTACCGGCAGCCGATACAGCGCGGGGTCACCTGGCTGACGATGCCGCCGTCCTCGCGCTTGTCGGTGGCGATAACCGGGCACACGCTGACGCAGGAGGGTTTGCCGCACTGCATGCAGGGCCGGGGCAGATAGGCCACCTCGTGATCGGGGTAGGGCTTGCCGTTGGAAAGGCGGTAGACCACCAGCCAGTTCAGGGCGCGCAGCTTGTTGCTGGCGTCCACCTGCGGGGCCAGGTTGTTTTCCGCCTGGCAGGCCACCATGCACGCGCCGCAGCCCGTGCATTTGTCAAGGTCGATGACCATGCCCCACTTGGTTTTGAAATCGATAAATTCCGACATATCGCGCCCCCTATGCCCTGACCGCGTTGACGCTTACGCCGTCCCACACCGGAAGTCCGGTGCCGGGCTCCAGCAAAACGCCGGCCAATGTCGTGATGTTCGCGCCCTTGTTGCGGCTGAACTCGTCAAACGCCGTATGCCCCAGGCCGGTGCAAAGGGCCACGGTGTCGGACGGCACGCCTTCGTACACATCAGCCAGCACGGTTACCGCCGTGCCCTGGGCGTCCAGCTTGAGCCGGTCGCCCTTTTTGACGCCCAGCTTCGCCGCGGTGGCCGCGTTCATCTGGGCCACGCTATGCGCGCCCTGAAGCTGATATTCGGTAATGATGCGGGTGGCGAAGGGCGGAATGCCCGTCTGCGCCGTGCCCATGCCCAGCACCGTGACCGGAGCCACCTTGACCGGGGCTTCGGGGCGGGCGAGGCCCGCGGCGGAGGCGATGGCGGCCGCGTCGTACACCAGGAGCGGCGTGCCGTTGTTCGCGCCGCGCACCAGCACTTCGCCCTTTTGCAGCATGAGCTTGACGTTGCCGCCCAGCGCGCGGGCTTTTTTGTCGAGCAGCGAAGGCATGTCGCGCACGCCGGGATCCGTGCCCAGTTCCTGCTCCAGCGCCAGCACAAGCTCGGCGGCCGGGCGGGTTTGATAATACGGTTTGGCCACGGGGCGGGTGACGCTGTAGTTGACCTGGCCGGAGCCGTAGGGCGTGTACACGTCGTCAAAGCGCTCCAGGCCCATGGCGGCGGGCAGCACAAGGTCGCACGCGGCGCAGGTTTCGCTCATGAAGCTGGCCAGAGCCACCTTGAAGCCCGCGTTTTCCAGCAGGCCGGCCGCGCCGGAGTTTTTGGGCAGGGCGTACAGCGGGTTGGCGTCGTACACCATCAGGAGGGCCGGCGCCTTGGCTTTGTCCGCCGCAACGGCGGAAGCGTAGGCCACAAAGTCGCGGTTCATGACGGCGCGGAATTCGTCCGCGCCGGGCAGCACCGGGTGCGGGAAGGGCAGATCGACGAGATTGCCCCGTTTGCCCACGCGGCCCAGCAGCATGTTGACGGCGATGCCCGCCATGATCGGGCCCGCGCCGCCGCCCGCGCCCCATTCGGAGCCGACCACGACCAGCGGGTAAGCGGCCTGGGCCAGCGCGGCCGTCACGTCGGCCAGGCGCTTGGGATCCACGCCGGTGATTTCGGCCACCTTTTCAGGCGTGTAGGACGCGGCCAGGGCTTCCATGCCCGGCAGGCCCACGGCGTGGGCGGCGCGTCCGTTTTTGATCAGCAAGTGGGCCACGCCAAGCGCAAGCGCCAGCTCGGTGCCGGGCTTGACAGGCAGCCACCAGTCGGCGCCGGCGGCGGTGTTGTTCTGCGTGGGGCCGGCGTAGGCCAGCTTGAGCGTGGGCTGCTTGCCCGCGGGGCGGCCCGCGCTGTAAACCTTGCGGTTGCGGGCCACGGTGCCCCAGCTTTCCAGCACGTTGGCGCCGATGGCCAGGATGAAGTCGCTGCCCTCAAGGTCGTAGCCGATGCGGCCCTTGCCGCCCATGGCGTGCCAGGCGCGCAGCGCAGCCTGCTCCTCGTCGGGCATGAAGTAGAAGTCGCGCGAGCCGCGGCTGTTCAGGAACGCGGAAAAAACCTCGTTGACGGAACTGGTGGGATCGCCGGAAACGCAGGCGATGGAAGCGCCCGCTTCGCGCGTTTTTTCGACCAGCAGGCGTTCGGCCTCTTCCCACGAAATGGCGACGTACGCCCCGTCGGCCGAGCGGCGCAGCGGCGTTTTCAGGCGGGAGGGGCTGACCATGAGCTGCGTTTCGGCGGCGGCCAGTGCGGTCAGCGCGCCCTGGCTCATGGCGTTGTCGGGGTTGCCGAGGGCGCGGACGGGGCGGCCGTCCACCACGCGGACGCGCAGGCCGGTGCCGGAGGGACAGAGCTTGCTGACGGCCGGAATGACCACTTCCTCGCCCTGTTGCAGGCGGGGGATCCAGCCCCAGTTTTGCGTCCAGTACACCGCGTCGTACAGGGTGTTCCAGATGATCGGCGAAGCCGCGAGGCCCACAGTGCCGCCGGCGGCGAATTTGAGAAATCCTCGTCTGTTCATGAATTTCCTCGCTTGGGCCTTACTTGTGGCAGACAAAACAGGCATTGCTGGCGCGGGTGCCGGCATTCTTCGGGTCGGCGTGGCAGCGTTCGCACTCCCACATGATCATGGTGTTCTTGCTGTAGCCGGAGAGCCTGTTTTCCTTGTAGACCGGCGGCGTGGACGCGTTGGCGACATCCAGGTGGCACTGCGAACAGAATTCGGCGGCGCTTTTGTAGGTGCCGTATTGCGCGAAGCTTTCGGGCGTATGGGCGGCGTGGCTGAAGAAGACGTTGTCGGGCTGCTTTTGGTAAATCAGCCATTCGCCCTTGATTTCGCGGCCCGTTTCCACATACTCGTGCACAAAGCGCGCTTCCTCCGGGTCGTTCCCCAGGGGTTTGGCGTGGCATTCCGCACAGGCGGCCGTGCCGGGCACGCCGCTGAATGTGCCGTCCGCCCGGATGGCGTGGCACTGCGTACAGTCAATGCCGTACGTTTGCGTATGGGAAACGTGGTTGAAGGCAATGGGCTGCTTTTTCTCAACCAGCATAAGGCCCGGCAACACATGCCATCCCAGAATCAGGGCCACGATCAGGCCCACAACAAAAGCCCCCCAGCCGCAACAACAGCATTTTGGCTTGGCTGTGTTCGGCGCGGTAGTGTGGTTCCTTTCCTCCATCCCAATGCCTCGTGCTGTTGAAGTGATAGCAGGCATCCGCGCGCCCCGCCGAAGGCATAGGGCGCATTATGCGAACCCGGTTAGTCTAGGCCAAAAAAAAGCGCATGGCAATGGGAAAATGAGAAAAGGGCACAGCCTGAGCGCGGCGAGAATCATCGGGCTCAGCGGATCAATCATCGGCTTTGACGGCATTTTGGGCGATGACCAGAGAAACATGCCGGAACAGTGGCCGGAACGCCGCCGCAACGCGCGCGCTGCGCGCGGTTCCCCAAAACACGCTTATCAGCGCCATTGCCTGAGGAGGCTCCCCATGTGGAACCCGCGACGTCTATCTTCCTGCCTTGCGATTGCCGCCTCGATGCTGCTTGCCTGTGTCGGCGTCGCGTCCGCGCAGGACGAGGAAAGGCTGACCCCCGCCCAGGCGCGGGAGTATATCGCGCTCACGCCGGATCTTTTTTTGCTGGACGTGCGCACGCCCAAGGAATTTGAGGCCGGCCACCCGGAAAGCGCGCGGAACATTCCGCTCCGCGAGTTGAAGGGCCGCCTGCACGAGGTGCCGACGGACAAGCCGCTGCTGATATATTGCCAGACCGGCAACCGCGCGGAGAGCGCGTACCGCATTTTGCGCAAGGAACGGCCGGATCAGTCCATCAACGTGGTGACCGGCGGCACGCTGGGCGAGCCTTAGAGCATTTCAACCTTGAAATAGCGCACGGAAGCTTGCGCGCCACGGCCTGATGTTGCTCGACGGCGTTGTGGAACTGGCAGGGATCGTTCCCGCGTTTGTACGGTTCGTCCTTGGCGGGCCGTTCGGCGCTGCGTCCAACGCGAAAACGCGGCCGGGGCGGACGCACAAAACGCGCGGCGGAAAGAAACCCGCCGCGCGTTTTGTGCGTTTCAATGATGAAAAGTAAGGCTTACTTTTTGACGGCCAGCACCACGTTGGAGGCTTTGACCATGGCCGTCAGGGTTTGGCCCTGCTTGATCTTGAGGCGGTTGACGCCGTCCAGGGAAATGATGGCCGTGATTTCGCTGCCGCCCGGCAATTCCAGCGTCACGTCGCCGTTGACGAAGCCGCGGGTGAATTTGACGACCCGGCCGGTGAACTGGTTGCGGGTGGAGAGCAGTATGTCGTCCGTTTCTTCCGTCAGGATAAGCAAACTGGCCTTGATGATGGCGCAGGCTTCCTTGCCCACCGTCAAGCCGAGGCGCTGCGTGCTGGCCTTGGTGATGGTGGCCACGACGGTTTCGCCGCTGTCCAGTTGCAGTTCTATTTCATCGTGAACGCCGCCGGGGTGGATGGCGCTTACTTTACCCCAAAACTTGTTTCTCGCGCTAACTTGCATGGGCCGCTCCTCGTGGAATTTTTTTCACCTTAGAAAAACTCAAAAGAGAAATCAAGCTTGCAACGTGTATCCGCATGGTTTTTTGGACTAAACGTCCGGCCCAATGTTGAGGCCCGAAGCGCGTAAAAGCTCGATAAAATCCTGTTCGCCCAGTGTTTTGACGCCCAGCGCCCCGGCTTTGGCCTGCTTGGAGCCCGGGTTGTCGCCGACCACAAGATAGTCCAGATTGCGGGACACGCCGGAGGCGATCCGCGCGCCCGCCTGCTCCGCCAGCGCCTGGAACGCATCGCGCGGGCGCGACAGCGTGCCGGTGAACAGCACGCTTTTGCCGGACAGCGGCGTTTGGGGCGCTTCCGGCCTGGGCTTGGCGGCTACGGGCCACAGGCCGAGCGCGCGGAAGCGGGCCAGCATTTCCCTGTTGGCGTCGTTGCCGAAAAACGCCCGGATGGAGGACGCCGCTTCCGGCCCGATGTCGGGCAGGGCGGTCAGTTCTTCCGTGCTCGCGGCGGCCAGGGCGTCCAAATCGGCAAAGTGTTCGGCCAGCGTGCGGGCGGTGCGTTCGCCCACCTGACGGATGCCCAGCGCGGCGACAAGCCGGTGCAGCGGCGCGCTTTGCCGGGCGCTGTCCAGGGCGGCGACGAAGTTGGCGGCCAGCTTTTCGCCCATGCGATCCAGATCCAGCAGGTCGGCCTCGCGCAGGGCGAACAAATCCGCGGGGTTGCGTACCCGGCCGGACTCCACCAGCGTTTCGATCCATTTGAAGCCCACGCCCTTGACGTCCAGCCCGGCCTTGGAAACAAAATGCGCGATGTGGCGCAGGGCCACGGCCGGGCACGATTCGTTGAGGCAGCGCCAGGCCGATTCGCCTTCCAGCCGGGCGGCCGGGGAGCCGCACTCGGGGCAGACGCGGGGAAACTCGAAAGGAACGGCGCTTGCCGGGCGTCTGGCCGGAACCGGGGCGACCACCTCGGGGATCACGTCGCCGGCGCGCTGGATCAGCACGGTATCGCCCACGCGCACGTCCATGGCGCGGATTTCGTCCTCGTTGTGCAGGCTGGCCCGGCTGACCGTGACGCCGCCCAGGTTGACCGGATCCAGCTCGGCCACCGGGGTCAGCACACCGGTGCGGCCCACCTGGATGGCGATGGTGCGCAGCACGGTCTGGGCTTGCCGGGCCGCGAACTTCCAGGCCACGGCGAAGCGGGGCGCGCGGTCGGTGTAGCCCAGCGCTTCCTGGGCTTCCAGATCGTCCAGCTTGTAGACCACGCCGTCGATTTCAAAAGGCAGTTCGTCACGGCGGGCTTCCAGATCACTCTTGTAGGCTTCGGCTTCTTCCAGGCCCCGGCACAGGCGGCCTCCGGGCGGCGTGTCAAAGCCGTAGTCGCGCAGTGCGGCCATGAACTCGCTGTGCGTTTCCCAGCGCTTTTCAGCGGAGTTCAGCAAACCGAAGCCGTAGGCCAGAAAACTCAGCTTGCGCGCGGCGGTGACGGCCGTGTCCAGTTGGCGCAGCGAGCCCGCCGCCGCGTTGCGCGGGTTGGCGAACGTTTTTTGCCCTTCTTCTTCCTGACGGCGGTTCAGTTCCTGAAAATGCCTGCGCAGCATCAGCACTTCGCCGCGCACTTCCAGAACGTCCGGGAAAGGGCCTGGGCCCTGAAGCCTGAGCGGCAGGTTGCGCACGGTGCACATGGCCTCGGTGACCACCTCGCCGCGCTCGCCGTCGCCGCGCGTCAGGGCGCGGACAAGCTCGCCGCGCTCGTACACCAGTTCCACGGCCAGGCCGTCCAGCTTGGGGTCGGCCCACCAGACGCTCATGACGCCGGCCCCGGCTTCGGGCAGCGCGCGTTGTGCCCGTTGCACAAAGGCCAGCCATTCTTCGGCCGAAAACACGTTGTCCAGCCCGTACATTTTCAGCGTGTGGGGCAGCGTTTTCAGCGCGTCCAGCACGGCCCCGCCCACGCGGCGGGTGGGGGAATCGGGCGTGACCCATTCGGGGTGCGCGGCTTCCAGCGCTTCCAGTTCGCGGAAAAGCTCATCGTAGGCCGCGTCCGAAATTTCCGGCGCGTCCAGCGTGTGGTAAAGCTTGTTGTGCCGTTCGATTTGAGCGCGCAACTCGTCCATGCGGGCCTTATCGCGCGGGATGTCGAACAGCGAATACGACTGCGTCATGCTCTATTCCGTTGCGCCGCGCGCGCCGGGCCGCAGCGGCGGCGCGACGTCGCCGTAGGTGTCGATGCAGGCCTGCACGATGTCCGCCGCGCGTGGCAACGCGATCTCGCGCAGGACGCGTTTGCGCTCCTCGTCCAGCACGGGCCGCGACTTGAGCGCCGAACTCAGGCCGCCCAGTTCCATATACGAAGCCACAAAGGGCAGCAGGGCCAGATTGTCCGGCCTCAGGCGCTCGGCCACAAAGGCGAAGTCCCCGGCAATGCGGTAGCTTTCGTCAAAGCGCGCGCCGTGCGCGAACAGATCGCGCCGGAAAAAGACCGCGGGCGTCAGCAGCGGCATGCCGCTGACAAAAAAGCGGAAGACCTCGGCTTTGCTGCGCGCCACGGTTTCCGTCACCTCGCCGCGCCTGCCGAGATTGAGGCCCGCCTGGGCAAAGAGCACGGCCGGGGGCAGGGCGGCAAGCTCCCGCGCGGCGCGGGCCAGAACGTGCGGGCCGGCCAGCGCGTCGTCCGCGCCGAGGAACATCAGCCAGTCGCCGCAGGCGCGATCCAGCGCCCGGTTCCAGGCCTGATACACGCCGGAATCCGCTTCGCGGCGCGGCTTAATCCGGCCGTCGGCGGCGCGGGCATCGAGAATGCCGGCGGTGGCGTCCGTGGATGCTCCGTCCTGCGCCAGGCATTCCCACTGCGCGTGCGTCTGGGCCAGCAGGGAATCCAGGGCGCGGGCCAGCGTCTTCTCGCCGTTCTTGACGGCCATGATGATGGAAAACGTGGTTTGCGGCCTCATTGCGCCGTTTCTCCGTCGTCCTGCCCGCTGACGTACAGCCGGTCGCGCAGGGCGCGGATGCGGTCGCGCAGCACGGCGGCGCGCTCGAATTCGAGGTCGCGAGCGGCGTCGCGCATCTCTTTTTCCAGCGCGGCGATCAGCTTGGCGATGTCGCGCGGGGAGTCGGGCATGGGTTCGGGCGGCGGGGGCGGCGTTTTGCCCTTGCGGCCGCGCGGCATTTCGGACGCGGAATAAAGATTGTTGAGCGGGTTTTCCAGCGCTTTTTTGATCGTTTTGGGCACGATGCCGTGCTCTTCGTTCCAGGCAATCTGCCGGACGCGGCGACGCTCGGTTTCGTCCAGGGCGGCGCGCATGGAGGCGGTGATAACGTCGGCGTACAGGATCACCCGGCCTCCGACGTTGCGCGCGGCGCGGCCGAAGGTCTGGATCAGCGGGCTGGTGGAGCGCAAAAAGCCTTCCTTGTCCGCGTCCAGAATGGCTACCAGCGAAACTTCGGGGATGTCCAGACCCTCGCGCAGCAGGTTGATGCCCACCAGCACGTCGAACTCGCCCGCGCGCAGCGCCCGGATGATGGCGATGCGCTCCAGGGTTTCGATGTCGGAGTGCAGGTAGCGGGCGCTCACGCCCATATTGCAGAGGTAGTCGGTCATCTCCTCGGCCATGCGCTTGGTCAGCGTGGTGACAAGGGTGCGCTCCCCGCGCTGAATGCGGGCCTTGCATTCGCCCAGCAAATCGTCCATCTGGCCCTTGCTGGGGCGCACTTCCACCACCGGATCCACAAGGCCGGTGGGCCGGATGATCTGCTCGACCAGCAGGCCCTGGCTGCGATCCAGCTCCCACTTGGCGGGCGTGGCGGAAACGTAGATTGTCTGGTGGATGCGCTTCAGAAATTCGTCAAAAGTCAGCGGCCGGTTGTCGAGCGCGGAGGGCAGGCGGAAGCCGTAGTCCACCAGGGTCTGCTTGCGCGAGCGGTCGCCCTTGTACATGGCGCCCACCTGCGGGATGCTCATGTGCGACTCGTCCACAAAGAGCAGAAAATCGTCGGGAAAATAGTCGATCAGCGTGGAAGGCGGCTGGCCCTGGGTGCGGCCGTCGAGGTGGCGCGAATAGTTTTCGATGCCGGTGCAGTAGCCGAGCTCCTGCATCATTTCCAGATCAAGCTGGGTGCGCTGTTCCAGGCGCTGGGCCTCCACCAGGCGGTTGTCCTCGCGGAAGGCGACCAGGCGATCGGTCAGCTCCAGGCGGATGTCGCCCATGGCGCGGACAAGGTTGTCCTGATCCGAGACATAGTGGCTGGCGGGGTAGACCACGGTTTTGGGGATGCGGCCCAGCACCTTGCCGGTGAGCGGATCGACCTCCGACATGCTTTCCAGCACATCGCCGAAAAATTCGAGGTGCAGGGCGCGCTCGTGCTCGTAGGCGGGGATGATTTCCAGCACGTCGCCGCGCACGCGGAAGGTGCCGCGGTGGAAGTCGTAGTCGTTGCGCGTGTACTGCACGTCCACCAGCCGGGAGATCACGCTTTCCATGCTCATTTTCTGCCCTTCTTCCAGGGGAATCATGAGCTTGGCGTAGTATTCCGGCGAGCCCAGGCCGTAAATGCAGGACACCGAGGCCACGATGATCACGTCGCGCCGGGTGAGCAGGGCGTGGGTGGCCGCGTGGCGGAGCTTGTCGATGTTGTCGTTGATGGCCGAGTCTTTTTCGATATAGGTGTCGGACGTCGGCACATAGGCTTCGGGCTGGTAATAGTCGTAATAACTGACAAAATACTCCACGGCGTTTTCGGGGAACAGGGCGCGGAACTCGCCGTAAAGCTGGGCGGCCAGCGTTTTGTTGTGCGCCAGCACCAGGGCCGGGCGGCCCGTGCGCGCGATAACGTTGGCCATGGTGAAGGTTTTGCCCGAGCCCGTCACGCCCAGCAGCACCTGATCGCGCACGCCCGCCTCCACGTTGGCGACCAGCTCGTCGATGGCGGCGGGCTGGTCGCCCGTGGGGGCGAACGGAAAACAGGGCGTGAACGGGCTATCCATACGGGGCTATTCGAGCGTAAAGGAGCCGGGCTTGCCGCTTTCCTTGATCACCCTGGTCATGCCGGCCACGATGCCGGAGATGTCCGCGAGGTTGGAGGGGATGATCATGGTGTTGCCTTCTTTGGCCAGATGGCCGAACTGGGAGATCCAGTTTTCGGCCACGCGCAGGTTGGCGGCCTGAAGCCCGCCGGGAACCTGCATTTGGCCGGCCACAAGGCGCAGGCCCTCGGCCGTGGCCTGGGCCACGGTTTCGATCATGGCGGCCTCGCCTTCGGCCTGGTTTTTCAGCGCCTGCATTCTGCCTTCGGATTCGGCGATGGCGGCGGCTTTGGCGCCTTCGGCCCTGTTGATTTGCGACTGCTTTTCGCCTTCGGACTGCGCGATGGCGGCGCGCTTTTCACGCTCGGCGCGCATCTGCTTTTCCATGGCCTGCATGACCGTGGCCGGGGGCGCGATGTCGCGGATTTCGTAGCGCAGCACCTTGATGCCCCAGGGCGCGGTGGCGGCGTCAAGCGCGGTGATCACTTCCTGGTTGATGGTCTGGCGCTCCTCAAACGTGCGGTCAAGCTCCAGCTTGCCGATGGCCGAGCGCAGGGCCGTCTGGGCCAGCTGGATCGAGCCGACCAGAAAGTCGCTGATGCCGTAGGAGGATTTTTCGGGGTTGACCACCTGGAGGTAGAGCACGCCGTCGATGTCCACGCTGACGTTGTCGCGCGTGATGCAGGTCTGTTTGGGCACGTCGAGCACCTGCTCCTTGAGCGAGCGCTTGTAGGCGATCACGTCGAGGAAGGGAATGAGCAGGTGGAAGCCCGCGTAGAGCACGGTGCGGAATTTGCCCAGGCGCTCGATGACGAAAGCCTGCTGGTTGGGCACCACCACCGCTGTTTTGAGCAGGATGATGACGACCAGGACGGCCAGAATGGCCAGAATGATGAGGGAGGTGGAGATATTCGGCATGGCGACCTCAAGGGGTTTAGTGGGAGGAACTGTGGGGCCAGGGTTCCACGATCAGCAAAAGTTCGTCCATCGGCGCGGGCGCCAGCACCCGAACCTGCGCGCCCTTGGGCAGGGCGTCGGTCGAGGTGGCGCGCCAAAAGCTGCCGCCCAGGGCGATTTCGCCTTCCGCCCCGGCCGGGATGTCGCGCGTGACTTCGGCCTGACGCCCGGCGTGCGGGAAGTCGGGCGCGTTTTTGGCCACGGACTGGCGGCCCTGAAACACGCTGACCAGGCGGCGGCGCAGAAAAATCAGCGCCAGCAGCGACACGATCAGGAAAACGGCCAGTTCCTGCTCCAGACCGGGCCAGACGGCGGCGGTCAGCGCGGCGGCCCAGGCCCCCACGCCGAAAAAGACGATGACAAAGGCCGGGGTGAACAGTTCCGCCAGCATAAGGGCGGCCCCAAGCGCAAACCAGACGATGATGGGGTTCATGGCGATCTCCGGAAGTGGCGCGGAAGTGGTGGGTGCCGGCGGGCGAAAAGCCCCGCGTTGGTTCTTATACCTCCGGAATTTCTTCCTGTCCATGAGCCGGGGCCTATCCCGGTCTTGCGTCCGGCGTGCGGGACGGATACAACGCTTGCCGGGGCGGTGTTCTCCGTCCGGCTTGCAGGTTGCAGGATGATCTATGGACATCAACGCCTTTTTTGATCGCGCCTTTGCGCAGTCGCCAGCGACGCTGAGCCGGGGCGGCCCGGCCACCACGGCCCGTCTGGCCGTGGAAGCGCTGCGCGGAGGACGCAATGTGGTTGTCGTGACCACGTCGCGCGACGAACTGACGGCCATGCGCGCCCTGGCCACGCTGTTCACGCCCGAGCTTTCCGTGGGCCGGGCGGAAGGTTCCGCCACGCCCGAGCGTCCGCTCTGGGAACAGCCGTGGTCATTTTTGCCGCCGTTCAACCACCGCTCGCTCACGCGGCCGGCCTGGGCCGAGCGCATCGGCGCGCTCTACGCGCTGAGCCGGGGCGCGGCGCGCGGCCTGATCATGACGGCGGACAACCTGCTGCCCAAACTGCCGCCGCTTGATTTTTTCACGGATCAGGAACTCACGATCCGCAAAAACGGCGACATGCCGCCCGACCTGCTGCTGGAAGAACTGACGGCCTGGGGCTATCAGCGCGTGTCCATGGTGTCCCACGCCGGCGATGTGGCGCGGCGCGGCGATATTCTGGACGTGATGCCGCCCGGTTGCGAAAAGCCCGTGCGCCTGGAATTTTTTGGCGACACCGTGGACGAGATGCGGATGTTCGATCCGCAGACGCAGCGCTCCATCGGCGCGATCGACGAACTGACCCTGCTGCCCGTCAGCCCCGTGCGCCTGGACGCCGCGTCCGGCAAGGCCATGCGCCGGCGCTGGGCCCGCCTGTTCCAGAGCGCCGCCCTGGGCGAATTCGCCCAGGCCTCGCTGATGCGGGCCGCCGAGCAGGGCGACGTGCGCCTCATGCCCGGCAGCGCCTACGACAACGCCACCCATCTGGAAGACTGGCTGCGCAGGGACACGCTGTGGCTTTTGCCCGGCCGCCGGGATCTGGAGGAAGCGCTGCGCGCGGCCGAAACGCTCTGGCGCGACGCCCTGGCCGAAGATGCGGAAGCCACGCGCCTTGATCAGCCGCCGCATCTGGTGCTGCGCAGCGAGGAAGAAGCCCGCGCGGCCGTCAGCGCCGCGCCGCGCATCCACGTCGAGCCCCTGCGCATGGGCGAAGAAGCGCTGGGCGAGGAACTGCCCGAGCGTTCCTATCATCAGTTTGCCGAGCTTTTCCCCGGCCAGACGGACAACGACCGCCCCTGGCAGCGTCTGGTGGGCGGCCTGCGCGCCTGGACGGCCAAATACCGGCAGGTGATCCTGGCCTTTGCCGGCGATCGCGGCCGCCGCAAATTCCTCAAGTTGGCCGAGCAGGACGGACTGCTGCCCAATTTGCGTTACGATCCGGCCGGGCGCGGGCTCTTTGCGCTGGTCGCGCCGGTGCGCGGCGGCATGGAACTGGTGTGGGACAACGCGCTTGTGCTGGGCGAGGATCTGCTCCAGCCCCAGCGCGAGTCGGGCCGCCGCGTTGCGGCCGGGGCCTTCAAGGGGCTGGATCATTACGACGATCTCAAGCCCGGCGACCTGCTGGTGCACCGCGACTACGGCGTGGGCCGTTTTGGCGGTCTGCACCGCATGGACGTGGGCGGGGCGGAAAACGACTATCTGCTGTTGCAGTACGCGGACAGCGCCAAGCTGTACCTGCCCGTGGATCGCCTTTCGGTGGTGCAGCGCTTTCGCGGTCAGGACGGCGAGAGCCCGGCGCTCGACCGCCTGGGCGGCACGGCCTGGAGCGGCAGCAAGGAAAAAGCCCGCAAGGCCATAGAGAAAATAGCGGCCGATCTGGTGGAAATGTACGCCTGGCGCAAGGTGGCCAAGGGCTTTTCGTACTCGCCCATCGGCGAGATGTACCGCGAATTTGAGGCGTCCTTCGGCTTTGAGGAAACGCCGGATCAGGCCCGCGCCATTCAGGAAGTGCTGGACGACATGGAAAAGCCCGTGCCCATGGATCGCCTGGTGTGCGGCGACGTGGGCTTCGGCAAAACCGAGGTCGCCATGCGCGCGGCGTTCCGCGCGGCGTGCGACGGCCGCCAGGTGGCGCTTTTGTGCCCCACCACGGTGCTGGCCGAGCAGCATTACCAGACCTTCCGCTCGCGTCTGGCGGGCTTTCCAGTCAACGTGGGCCTGCTCAGCCGTTTTGTCAGCCGAGCCAAGCAGCAGGAAACGCTCAAGGCCGCCGAACGCGGGCAGATCGACATCCTGATCGGCACGCACCGCCTGATTTCGGCCGACGTCAAGCTGCCCAACCTCGGCCTGCTCATTCTGGACGAGGAGCAGCGTTTTGGCGTGCGCCACAAGGAAAAGCTCAAACAGTTGAAAAAAAACGTGGACGTGCTGACGCTGACGGCCACGCCCATCCCGCGCACGCTCCAGCTTTCCATGTCGGGCATACGCGAGCTTTCGGTCATCGAAACCGCGCCGCCGGAACGCAAGCCCGTGGCCACGGCCATACTCAATCGCGACAAGGGCGCGCTGCGCCAGATCCTGGAACGCGAGATCGCCCGCGAGGGCCAGGTGTTCTGGGTGCACAACCGCGTGCAGGGGCTGGAAAACGTGGCCGCCTATGTGCGCGAACTGGTGCCAAACGCCCGCGTGAGCATGGCCCACGGCCAGATGGCCGAGGCCGAGCTGGAATCTTCCATGCACAAATTCTGGCACGGCGAACTGGACGTGCTGGTCTGCACCGCCATTGTGGAATCCGGGCTTGATTTCCCGCGCGCCAACACGCTGATCGTCGATCAGGCCCAGATGTTCGGCCTGGGGCAGCTTTATCAGTTGCGGGGCCGCGTGGGCCGCTCCGACCGGCAGGCCTACGCCGTCTTTGTGGTGTCGGACATGGACGCCCTGCCCGACAACGCGCGCGAGCGCCTGCGCATCATTCTGGAACTGGATTACCTTGGCGCGGGCTTTCAGGTGGCCATGGAAGATTTGCGCCTGCGCGGGGCGGGCAATATTCTGGGCGAGGTGCAGTCCGGCCACATGGCCCGCGTGGGCCTTGAACTGTATCTGGAAATGCTGGAAGAGGCCGTCAACCGCCTCAAGGGCACGGGCGAAGCCCCGCGCCTGGATACCGAAATGAACCTCGCCCTGCCCGCGCATATTCCCGAGGCCTATGTGGCCGACGGGCGCGAGCGCCTCAAGTATTACAAAATGCTTTCGTCCGCTGTGGACGCGGCCGCGCGGCACGAAGTGGAAATGGAAATGCGCGACCGCTTCGGCCCCTTCCCGCAGGAGCTGGAAACCTTTGTGGCCGTGCTGGCCTTCAAGGCCCGTGTGAACATGCTGGGCATAGCCCGGGCCGACGTGTTCCCCGAGCGCGTGCGCGTCACCTGGGCGGACGGCCAGCAGCGCGTGCGGCCAGAGGCGCTGGTGCGCCTTGTGACCGGCCACCAGGACAGGGCGCGGCTCTTTCCTCCGGCGGGCATGGAACTGCGCCTCGATCCCAAGCTGGCCCCGCCCGCCCGCCTGAACGAAGTCTGCGAGCTGCTCGCCACGCTGGTTCCGGCCGGGCATTAATACGCTTTGAACATCAGGCGAATGAGCGCTGCAGCGTTTCCAGCGTTTCGCGCGGCACGGGCTGCGTGGCCAGCGGCCCTCTGGCGAGCGTGGGAAAGCGATCCTCCAGGCACGGCCGTTCCGGGCCGCGATACAGCACGCCGATGGGCAGTTCGTCCCAGCGATCCGCCAAAGCCAGGGCGGCCGCGCGGTCGGTCGGATCATAATCCGGCGGCAGCGGCCGGACACGCTCCTTGTACCAGGCAAACGTGTTGTATTTGTTGAAAGAAACGCAGGGCGACAGGATGTCGATCAACGCGAAGCCGGGGTAGTCGATCGCCTCGCGGATCAGGCGGGCCAGATGATCGATCTCGCCCGAAAAACCCCGCGCCGCAAAGCCCGCGCCCAGTGCAACCGCCACGGCCAGGGGATGGAACGGCTCGTTGAATATGCCGTAGGGCTGGGTGCGTGCATTCAGTACGGACGTGGCCGTGGGGCTGGGCTGGCCCTTGGTCAGGCCGTAGAGGCCGTTGTTGTGGGCCAGCACGGTCAGGTTGACGTTGCGCCGCACGGCCGCGATAAAGTGATTGCCGCCCTCGCCGTACAGGCAGCCGTCGCCGCTTTCCACGATCACGGTCAGCCCGGGGTTGGCCAGGCGCGCGCCGGTGGCGGCGGGCAGGGCGCGGCCGTGCAGGCCGTTGAAGACGTTGGCCGTCAGGTAGTGCGGGGCCTTGGCCGCCTGGCCGATGCCGCTGACCAGGAGCGTGCGCTCCGGGGGCAAGTGGCTGATGGCCTGCGCCACGGCCTTCAGGATGTCGTGGTTGCCGCAGCCGGGGCACCAGGCGGTTTCATGGGGGTGGGCGTCGTGCATGTTCGCCTCCGTTTACGCCATGACGGCGTGCAGATGATCCAGAATGTAGGCGGCCGTCATGGGCAGGCCGTCGTAGCGCCGTATGGAGCCGTGGACGCGGGCGTCCGCGCGGGCCAGCAGCAGCCGCGCCATTTGGCCGGTCTGGTTGCTTTCCACCATGATGACGCGCCGCGCGGCGGTGAAGCGCAGGGCAATGTCGTCGGAGCGCAGGGGCCAGACCTGCTGGAAATGGTACACGCCCACGCCGTGGCCTTCGCCGCGCAGGCGGCGCGCCGCTTCCTGCACCGCGCCCACGGTGCTGCCCCAGCAAACCAGCAGAATTTCCGGAGTTTCGGGGCCGCTGTATTCCGGCGGCAGCGCCTCGTCCCGCAAAAGGCGGTGCTTGGCCATGCGTTTGTTCTGCATGGCGAGGCGCGTGTCCAGGTTTTCGGTCAAATGGCCGTCTTCCTCGTGTTCGTCGCTGTCCGCCACCACCAGGGCCTTGCCAAGGCCCGGCACGGCGCGGGGCGAGATGCCGTCGGGCGTGACGGCGTAGCGGCGGTAGGCGGGGTTGTCGCTGACAAAGAGCGGTTCCGCCGCCGGGGGGCTGAGGTCGAACGGCTCGCAGTCGCGCAGGGAGTCGGCAAGGTATTGATCGGTCAGGATGAACACCGGGCCCTGCGAACGCCTGGCCAGGGCCAGGGCGTGCCGCCCGGCGCGGAAGCATTGCTCCGGCGTGCCCGGCGTGAGGATGGCGCGCGGAAATTCGCCGTGCCCGGCGTGCAGGACGTGATCGAGATCCGCCTGCTCGGTGCGCGTGGGCAGGCCCGTGGCCGGGCCGGGGCGCATCGCCACCACGATGACCAGCGGCGTTTCGGTCATGGCGGTCAGGCTCACGCCTTCCGTCATCAGCGCGAAGCCCCCGCCCGAGGTGGAAACCATGGCGGGCGCTCCGGCAAAAGACGCGCCAATCGCCATGTTGACGGCCGCGATTTCGTCCTCGCACTGCTCCATGACCACGCCCATGAGCGGGGCGGCGTCCGCCACGGATTGCGCTATGGAGGTGGCGGGCGACATGGGGTAGAAGGCGAAAAATTTGAGCCCGGCGCTGAGCGCGCCCAGAACCAGGGCGTCGTGCCCGGTCAGGGCCAGGCGGCTTTCCGGCGGCAGCACCGGCTGCGGCAGGGAGGGCAGGATGCGGGGCTGCCCCTCGCCCCAGGCGTAACCCTTGTCCAGGGCGTCCTCGTTTTGGCGCAGCACGTCCTCACCCTTGCCGCGGAACAGGGGGCGCAGGCTTTCCCATACGTCGTCCGCGGCCAGGCCGATCAGCCCGCCGATGACGCCGAGCATGGCGGTGTTGCGGTAAACCCCGGCGGCTATGTCTTTCATGGGCACGCGCCAGTGGGCCGGCCCGATCGGAGGCAGCGTGTCGTCGCTGACAAGTATGGCGCCCGCGGCGATGGCGTCGGCGTGGATTTGCGGGGTGGCCGCGTCCAGGGCCACGAGCAGATCGATGCGCTCGACGGGAGCGTGGGGCACGCTGTTGCCGGTGCGGACGGCGTAGGTGTTGTGCCCGCCCCGGATGCGCGATTCGTACGATTGCGTCACATGCAGGGCGTAGCCCCTGCGCGTGAGCGCCCGGCCGAGAGCTTCGCCCATGGTGGCGACGCCTTGCCCGGCCTCGCCGCCGATCACGAGAGAAAATGAGGAATCCATAAACCCTCCTGGGAAGAGTGCCTGAGGATGCTTTGGCGTATGGTAGCGGATGGAACGTTTTTCGCCTATGGCGGGGCGCGAGTTTATCATGAGACTCATGGGCGGCCGGCGGAAAGCGGTGGGGCGCGATCTTCAATCCAGCGTTCCAGCGCGTCCGGCGCGGTGGGGCGCGACACCAGATAGCCCTGGATGACATGGCAGCACTGCTCTTTCAGGAGATCATACTGCTCGCGGCACTCCACGCCTTCGGCCAGCACGGTCAGGTTGAGGCTTTTGCCGATGTGCATGACGGCCCGGCTGAGGCGGCAACTGATGTCGTTGACGTGCAGATCGCGCACAAAGCATTGATCCAGCTTGAGTTCGCTGATCGGCAGCGTGCGCAGGTAGCTGAGGCTGGAGTAGCCGGTGCCGAAGTCGTCGAGCGAAAAACGCAGGCCCGCGCTGTGCGCCTGATGGATAGCGCGCATGACAAGCGGGTCGTCATCCAGCAGGACGCGCTCGGTCAGTTCCAGAATCAGATCTTCCGGGGTCAGGCCGTGTTCGCGCAGGCAGGCCAGAATGTATTCGACCAGTCGCCCGTTCTGGAAATCGTATGAGGAAAGATTGATCGAAACCTGGGGAACCGGCACGGCCCGCAGCCGCCAATTTTGAAGCTGGCGGCACCCCTCGCGCAGGGCCCAGGAGCTGATGCCGCCGATCAGCCCGCAGTCTTCGGCCAGGGGAATGAACGTTTCCGGCGGGATCATGCCGCGCTCCCTGTCGTGCCAGCGGCAAAGCGCTTCGACGCCGTAAAGGCGGCCGTCGCGGAGATAGACCTGCGGCTGATAGTGCAGCGAAAGCCCTTCATTCTCAATAACCTGATACAGCGCGGATTCCAGGGAGGGGCTGTCGCCCGCGTCCAGCGCATCCAGCGTGTTCAGCGCGCCCAGCGCGCCCAGCGCTTCCGGCGCCGGCCGCTCGCCGTAAAAGCGGATGTGGTTGCGTCCTTTTTGGGCTGCCAGAGCCAGGGCCGCCCCCGCCCGGCGGGCGACAATCTCCGGCGTGTCGCCGTTTTCCGGGAAGAGGGCTATCCCGATGTTGAGCGCGGGCACGATGTGGTGGCGCTCTGTCCGGCAGACGCCGGAAAGTCCGGCCAGAACGCGTTTGCCCGTTTCCAGAGCGCCGGAGGCCGGACAATGCGGCGCGCAAAGGATGAATTCGCCCTCGGCCAGCACGCCGGCCAGATCGCCCGGCGCCGTGGCGTCCTGCAGGCGTTGCGCCAGAATGGCCAGCACCTCGTTTGCGGTATCGAAACCGTATTGCTGGCTGATCCGGTGCAGATTTTCCAGGCGGATCGCCAGCACAGCGACCGAGCCGCCGTCCGGCAGGCGCAAAACCTCGGCGCAGAGGCGCTCTGCCCCGGCCAAAGCCTGCCGCCGGTTGGGCAGGCCGGTGGGGGCGTCGTAGCAGGAAAGCCGGTTGACCGCGTCGCGCGCGGCATTCCATTCGATCACCACGCCGCAGGCGCGCGCCATGACGGCGGCCGCGCCATCATTCGCGTTCGGGTTCCTGCCGGGCCCGTCGTAATACAGCGTCACGGAGCCCAGCACCTTGCCGTCGACCCCCCGGATCGCCTTGGCGAGGCAGGCGCGCGGTTCCGCGTTGTTTGCCAGGCCTGCCAATTCCAGGGCCAGCCCGGAGGACAGGCCGCTTTCCGTGACGGTTCCGCCGTTCGCCGCCGCCCGCGCCGAGGGGGAGGCCGTGTTGTCCACCGGGACGCACGGACTCGTGCCCGGCTCGAAAGGCAGGCTGGGCGCGGCGCACAGGCAGAGTTGCCGGTCGTTGTTGGCCCTGCGGACTGCGGCGCGGACACCGGGCACGATACGCTCAACTTCCCGGCATATCAGGGTAAGGAGCGCGGACGTGTCCAGCGCGCGCGACATGCCTTCCAGAACCGCGGCTTGCAGGTTTTCGGCCACCTTGGCCTCTGTGATGTCCGTGAGCACCGCGACGGTGTGCTCGCCGCGCGTTGTCCGCGCCAACCCGGCCGCCAGCAGCGCCCGGATCCTCCGCCCGTCGCTGAGGTAGGCCTCAAGTTCCTCCCGAAACGAGCCGTCTTCAACTAGGGCGCGTCTCATCCGCTGGTGCAGGGCGGCGGCCTCGGGTCCGAAAATACGCCAGGGCTGCCCCGCCATATCGTGCGCGCTGTAGCCGAAAAGCCCGCTGAAGGCCGTGTTGACCGCGAGAATGCGGCCCTTCGCGTCGGACAGGTAGGCGGGTTGGGCTATGGCGTCGATGGCGCGGCGCATGTCTTCCCCCCGGCGGCTGGCGTCGCCGGGGGCCGTCCTCGCCGCGCCCTTGCGGGAATGCGGGTACACGTTTTGCTGTTTCATGGGGCCTCCCGGCGGCTGGATGGTACCTGTTCTGTAGGCGATGCCGGCACAATGCAAAAAATGTTTTCCATTGATTCATCGGAGACGCAATTAAAGGAAAGGAGAGAATAGCTGACTATTATTTAGTAACAGTATGCATGGAATATCACTTTTTTTGTGTCTGGGATGAAAATAATTATCTTAAACCAAGAATCCACATATTGCATAAATATGTGGATTCCTGGTTCGTAAACGAAGTTTGCTGGCTGTTTTTAGCGAGGGGTTTTTAGTCCTTGAGGCGCCTCCGGCAAAACGCCGTGTCCACGCCGTCGCAAACCTTGTTGAGGTGGGCGCGCAGGCGTTCAAGGGCGTCGAGGCATTCGTCGCTGTCACCGCAAAGCGTTTCGACTTCAAAGGCGTGGTCGGCAAGCTCGGCGGCGCCCAGCGTGGCGGCGAGGCCGCGCAGCGTGTGCGCCTTGAGGGCGGCGTCCTCAAAGCGGCCTGCCAGCACGGAGCTGTAGAACTGATCCGGCCAGGCGCGGTATTCTTCGGCAAAGCGTTGCAGGTGCCGGGCCAGGGCGGCGGTTTTGCCTCCCACATGGCCCAGGGCTTCCTTCATGTCGATGCCGGGCAGCGACTGCGGCAGGATGATGACGTTTTCGCCGTCGGCTCCCTGGCCCGTCCCCCCGGGGCGGATCCATTTGCGCAGCATGGCGGCCAGTTCGGCCGGGTCGATGGGCTTGCTCAGGTAATCGTTCATCCCCGCTTCCAGGCTGCGGGCGCGATCCTCGGGCAGGGCGTGGGCCGTCATGGCGACGATGGGCAGTTCAAGCCCGCTCCGGCCGGGAATGTCGCGGATGAGGCCGGCGGCCTTCAGGCCGTCCATGACCGGCATTTCGATATCCATGAAGACCAGGGCAAAGCGCTGTTCTTCGCAGGCTTTGACGGCTTCGAGGCCGTTGGCGGCAAGGGTAACGTCGAGGCCCAGGCCGCTGAGCAGCGCCGCGCCCACTTCCTGGTTGCTTTCGTTGTCTTCCACCAGCAGCACGCGCGTTCCGGCCGCGGGGGCTTCCGCCGGCGTTTCCGGGGCCGCCGGCGCGTCCGGCCCGCCCGGGACGTCCTTCCCGTAAGCCTTGGTCAGGGCGCGGCCCAGCTCCAGCCGGTCAACGGGTTTGGCAAGGTAGTCCGTAAAGCCCAGCGCTTCGCCCTGCTTGCGGTACTCCTCCAGGCCGAAGGCGGACACCATCAGCATTTGGGGCAGCTTTTCGCGCTCGGGCAGGCTGCGGATGCGGCGCGCGCATTCCATGCCGTCCATGCCGGGCATTTTCCAGTCCAGCAGGATGAGGGTGTAGGGGTCGTCATGCCGGCACAGGCGTATTTTTTCCAGGGCTTCCGCGCCGGAAGAAGCGGTGGCGGGCCGGCAGCCCAGGTCGCGCAGCATGTCGCTCAGCACGCCGCGGGAGATCGGGTTGTCGTCCACCACCAAAACGCGCTCGCCCCGGAAGGCGTAAGGCTTGCCGAGGCCTCGCACGGTGGCGTCGCGCAGGAGGCGGACGGTAAACGTAAAGCGGCTGCCCTTGCCGGGCTGGCTTTCCACCCGGATGCCGCCGCCCATCAGCCGCACCAGGCGCGCGCAGATGGCGAGGCCCAGGCCGGTTCCGCCGTATTTGCGGGCCACGGTTTCGTGCACGCGCTGGAAGGGCAGGAACAGGCGCCCGATTTGTTCGGCATTCATGCCGATGCCGGTGTCCGACACCTGGAATTCAAGCTCCATATGGGCGTCCTCTTGGGAGAGCAGGCGCACCAGGACGAAAACCTCGCCGGATTCCGTGAATTTAAGGGCGTTGTTGGTCAGGTTGATCAGCACTTGCGAGAGGCGCAACGGGTCGCCCACCAGAAATTCCGGCACGGCGGGGTCAAGGTAGTGCAGCAGTTCCAGGCCTTTTTCCTCGGCGCTTCGCATCAGGAGATCGCCCAGGTTCTTGAAAAGCTCGGGCAGATAGAAGGAAACGTTCTCCAGCGGCAGCGCGTCCGCCTCGATTTTGGAGAAGTCGAGGATGTCGCTGATCAGGGCCAGGAGGCTGCGGGCGGCGCTTTGGGTGCGGGCGGCGTAATGCGCTTGCGCCTCGCTGAGCGGGGTTTGCTGCAAAAGGTAGGTCATGCCCAGGATGGCGTTCATGGGCGTGCGGATTTCGTGGCCCATCTGGCCCAGAAAATCGTTTTTGGCCCGGGTGGAGGCCAGGGCTTCCTCGCGCGCGGCCACAAGATCCGTCACGTCCTGAAGCCAGAGCAGCCAGGCGTCCGCGCCCGCGTCGTGGCGCACCAGCGAGAGGCTGGCCAGCACGTCCAGCGCCTGCCTGTCCTTGCCGTAAAAACGCAGGGGGACGCTTTCCGCCGGGTCGCCGTGCAGGGCGCGCCCCGCAAGGTCTTCCCAGTCATCGGGATTCACCCAGGCCTCTCCCGCGCTGGAGCCTTCGTCCAGCCCCGTGAGCAGCAGGGCGGCCCGGTTGGCGCGGCGGATGCGCTGGTCTTCGCCAAAGATCAGCATGGCGGAGGGGCTGGCCTCGATCACGTCGTCCAGCAGTTTGCGTTCGCGCGTCAGGGTGCGCTCGTATTCCTTGACGGCCTGCAAATCGTGCAGCGAGACGCAGTAGCCGTTAAAGTGGCGGTAGGAAATTTTTGTCAGGCTGGCTTCGCAGGGCGTCAGGCGGCCGCTTGCGTGGCGGACAAGCAGCGTGAAGCGGGTCTGGCCGTATTTTCTGCAGCGGCGCAGCGCCCCCCGGAGCAGGGCGATGGTGGTCTGGCCGTTTTCCTGATATTCCGGGAAAAAAACCGCGGACGGATTGTTGAAATCCTCCGCCGAGGCGACGCCGAAAAACGCGCGCGCGGCCTCGTTGCAGTTGACCATGGCCAGCTTTTTGTCCCAGACCAGGAAAGGTTCCTGGCTGTTGTCAAACACCATGGATTGCAGGGCGGCCGTGTTGTGGAAACCGGAAACGTCAAAGAAGGACAGCAGCGAGCCTTCCGCCAGGGTGTTTTCCGCAATGGGCGCGATGCTGCCGTCCACGAAGATCGGGCTGCCGTCCTTGCGCAGCAGCAGTTCGTCGCGGAACGTGCGCGCCGTGCCCGAGGCGCGGGCCACGCACAGGGTGCAGTCCATGGGCTTGATGGGCCGGCCCTGGGAATCGACATAGCGCAGCATGGCGTGCAGCGATTTGCCGAGCAATTCGTTTTCGTCGCCGTAGCCGAGCGTGGCGAGCGCGGCTTCGTTGACCCGGGTGATCCTGCCGATGGGATCCAGCAAAATCAGACCCGAGGAAAGCGCGGTCAGCAGCCGGCGCGAGCGCGCCTGCTCGCGTTCCAGTTGGGCCGTCCTGTCCGCGACGCGTTGCTCCAGCGAGCCGGTCACCATTTTGAGGGTGGCGACGGCCTCGATCCGTTCCCGATTCCGCCGCAGAAGCGCCCGGCTAAACAGGGCGATGCCGAGCGCGGCCAAAACCGCGAAGCCCGCATGCGACCAGAGCAGCGCGCGTTGGAGCGTCTGCCGGTAGGCGGAGGCTTCTTCCCGGGGAAACGAGACGCTGAGGCCGCCCTGAATGTCCCCCGGCTGGTAGCCCTGCGCTCCGTGGCACGAAAGGCAGGACGGCTCGGTGCGCAGCGGCAGCATGAGGCGGAACGTCTCGCGGCCGTGTGTGGCGCCGGCGTCCGCGGCATCATCGGCCTCCGCGGGGATCAGGCCGGCGTATTCCGCGTCGCCGGTCTGGGCGAGGGAAAGCAGGGCCGCGCTTTCCCAAGCGTCGGCAAAATTTTGCGGATGCAGGGGTTTAAGGCTGGTCAAATGCGCGTTGAGGCCGCTGAGCGCGCTCCAGCGCTCCTGGGCAAGGCGGGTCAGGTACTCGGGGTTGAGGCGGGTCAGCGTTTCGCCGGACGGCAGCGCGAGTTCCCGGCCTTCAGGCGTCAGGAAGGGGTTGGGGGGCGTTTCGGGGGAGACGGGTACATAGACCGCGCCGCGCTCCATGGCCCAGAGGCGCAGGGCGAGATCCTTGCCCGCGAGGGCGCGGGCCTGCGCGAGGGCGGCGCTGTCGTCCGCGCGATCCAGCGTCCGGGTCAAATGCGCATAGGAAGCCGCGTCCGCGACGAGGATCAGCAAAAGGAGAAGGAAGGCTCCCGCGCGCAACCAACCAAGATCGTCTGTCCAAAAAAAGGACAGCGACCGGAAAGATTTCATTTCCGCTCCTTACCGGCATCCCCCGCCGGTGCGCCTGATAGAGAATGATAGGATAGCCTTATAAAATCATACGCCGAAAAATAAAGACTGGCAATCCGCAAAACACGCGGAATGCGGGCGTTCAGACAACGGGGCGGGCGCTTGCGGCCAGAGCAGGGAAACGGCGCAATACAGCAACAACAGCGCCATAACGCCGTTAAGCAATTTGCCGTGCCGCATCAGGATTTTCTGAAAGAACGCGCCGCACAGTCCCCAGCTGGCCACAGCGGCATAAATGAACACCGAGAGCAGTATCGTGAACAACACTACGGACGTCACGCTTTTGTCATAGGGCAGGATAAAGACGGAAAACGACGTTATGCCGTAAAGAAAGCCTTTGACATTGACAAATTGCATGATGACGCCCGTGCGGAAGCTGTCGATCCGCGCTTCGGCATGGCCGCGCCCCGGCGCGTCGCGCCAGACCACCCAGGCCAGCCAGGCGATATAGGCCGCGCCGACGCATTTCATGAACGGTTCGATGGTCGGGATGACGCTGAACAACAGCGCGCTGAACGTGGCGCAGGCGCCCATGACGACCACGCTGCCCGCAAACGCGCCCAGGGCGAAGCGCAGGCTGTCGCGCAGCCCGTATTTGCCCGCCAGCGACATCGCCGTGATGTTATTGGGGCCGGGCGTGAAAGCCGTCAGGAAAACATACGACAAAAAGGCGAACAGATTCGGCATGGCATCCCCTCGGCGCAAACAGCCCTGCGATATAACAGCGCCGTGTTTCTGTCCAGCGCCGGGGCGCAAAGAGTGCGGCGGCTTGCCGCGCTGTCGCTTTGCGCGTAAGGTGCGCCCCAAAATCAGGTCGACGCGGAGGGATCATGCGCTGGAAAAACCTGGGAGAAAGCCGGAATGTGGAAGATCGCCGCACGCAACGCGCCGGGCTTCGCCTGCCCCGGGGCAAGGGCGGGCTGCTGCTTCTCGTGGTGGTGCTGGTGGCCGGGTATTATGGCGTTGATCTGACGCCGCTTTTGTCCGGCGGACAGGGCATGACGGCATCCAGCACGAACAGCGCCCAGTTTTCGCCGCGCGAGCAGGAAATGGCGCGCTTTACCTCCGTGGCGCTCAAAACGACCGAGGACGCCTGGGACGGCATGTTCCGGCGCATGGGCCAAACCTACGATCCGCCGCGCCTCGTGCTGTATTCCGGCGCGACGCAGACCACCTGCGGCTACGGGCAGGCGGCCATGGGCCCGTTTTACTGCCCCGGCGATCAGACGGTTTATATCGATCTTTCGTTTTACGAGGACATGGCCAGGCGCCTCGGCGGCGGGGGCGACTTCGCCCAGGGCTATGTGCTTGCCCACGAAGTGGGCCACCATGTGCAGCACCTTCTGGGCATCGACGCCAGGGTGCGCGAGGCGCAGCGCGGCGCGTCGCAAGCCGGGGCCAACCGGCTGTCCGTGCGCATGGAGTTGCAGGCCGACTGCTTTGCGGGCGTGTGGGGCCATGTGATGCGGCGCGAGGGTATTCTGGAGGCCGGCGATCTGGAGGAGGCGCTCAGCACGGCGGAGGCCATCGGCGACGACCGTTTGCAAAAGCAAAGCCAGGGCCGGGTGGTGCCCGACAGCTTTACCCACGGCACGTCGCGCCAGCGCCTTGCGTGGTTCAAACTCGGTTTTGACTCCGGCGAGCCCAAGGTGTGCGACACCTTTGCCGCCTCGGCCGGGCTGTAGGCGGCTACGCGCCGTAGCCGAAATGGCGGGCCGCCAGTTCGTCGATGCGGGCCTGCCGGGCATGGTCGATGAAAACGGCGGTGTGGCGCAGCCCGAGTTGCGCGGCCCGGTTTTTAAAATAGGCGGCGGCCAGGCAGGTTTTGTCGGACACCGTATGCGCGTTGATTTCGCGAAAATCCAGAGAATAATGCACGGATTGCACGCCGAAGCGCTCGCAAATCCGGAAAAAGCCTTCCACTTCGGGAATGGCGTTTGTGGCGTCGAAGATGATGTATTTCAGATCGATGCCGTCCCAGCCCGCCGAGGCTGCGGCGTACCGCTCCAATGTGCGCAGCACGGCGCTCCACCCGTCCAGACCTTTAACGGCGGCGTAGCCCGCCGGGCTGCCGGAATCCAGGCTGATGTTGATCCGCCCGGCGTGGGCGTGCAGCAATTCCTCCATGGCCGTGGAGGGGCGCAGGGCGTTGGTGTGCACATATTGCCGGAAGCCGTGTTCGCGAATGAGACGGCAGGCCGTGTCAAAGTCTTTGAGTATGCCCGGCTCGCCGCCGCCCCAGCTGAACAGGGCGTTCGAGCGCAACGCGTCCTGCCCGATCAGGCTTTGCAGGGCCGGAAGCACGGCGTAGGGCGGCTCTTGGCCGCGTGCGCTCCACAGGTTGCAATACACGCAGCGGCAGTTGCAGAAAAAGCGGTGCTGGTTCAGCGAAACGGAACGAAAACGCACATACAGCCCGGCGTCTTCGGGCATTTCGCCCTCGCCTTCCAGCAGTTCCGGGCAGCCGGAACACAAGGCTGCGTCGTGCTGCAAACGCTCAAAAACAGCGGCGATATGCGCGCGGTAGGCGGCCATGTCCACCGGGCCGCCGTGAAAGGCGAAGCGGGGAACCGTGGTGTCGCGGACATTGCAACAGGGCTGAAGCGCATCAGGCTCAAAATTGAGATCGTTGAAGAGCATGTTGCAGATTTTCATACGGCTCCCCACACTAGCATGATTTCAACCATGAAGACGCCGCGTCTATCAGTTCGGCGTCTTCGAGCGGGCGCAGCCAGTGGATGCGTTTGTCGGCGCGGAACCACGTCCACTGGCGCTTGGCGTAGGCCCGGGTGTTGCGGATCCAGCGTTTCAGGCATTCGTCGCGGCTGATCTGGCCCGCCAGATGCGCGCCCAGCTCCGCGCAGCCGATGCCCGACCAGCCCGGCGCGCCGAGATCCGGGCAGGAGCGCAGGGCGGCGGCGGCTTCTTCCAGCGCGCCTCCGGCCAGCATGGCGTGGATGCGGCGTTCCAGCAGCGGGGTCAGTTCGTCCAGCGGCAGGCCGATGCCGAGGCGCAGGACAGGGGGCGCATGTTCCGCCATCGGCGTGCGGCTGTGCCACCAGGTAAAGGTTTGGCCCGTGCTTTCCCACACTTCCAGCGCGCGCAGGATGCGCTGGCGGTCGTTGGGGTGGATGCGCGCGGCGTACTCCGGGTCGACGCCGCCCAATCGCGCGTGCATGGGCGCGGAGCCTCCGGCGCGGTATTCCGCTTCCAGCCGGGCGACCACGCCGGGATCGGGCGCGGGAATATCGACCATGCCGTCCAGCAGGGCCTTGAGGTAGAGGCCGGTGCCGCCCACAAGGATGGGAAGGCGGCCCTGGCGCTCCACCGTGGCGATGGCCTCCCGCGCTTTGTCCGCCCATTGCCCGGCCGAGCTTTTTTGCGTTGTGGGCAGGTAGCCGTACAAAAGGTGCGGGCAGACGGCGCGCTCTTCCGGCGTGGGCTGGGCCGTGATGATCGGAAAATCGGCGTAAATCTGGCGGGAATCGGCGTTGATGACGCTGACGGGAAGCTTGAGGGCTTGCTCCAGCACGCGGGCCAGCACAAGCGCGGCCCGGCTTTTGCCGGAGCCCGTGGGGCCGACAAGGCAGATGCGCCCAGGGGCGCGGGAGGCATGGGAAGACGGGATGGAGCTCAATCGTCTTCCGTCAGCGTGCTGGCTTCCGGCGCGCCGGGCAGGGGAAGTTCGGGCCAGGTGGGGGGGTGGCTGTACGCGCGGCGCAGTTGATCCACCACGGGCGGCGGCACCAGCGAACCCACGTTGCCGCCCAGGCTGGCGACGTTCTTGATGATGGTGGAGCTGATGTACATCCAGCGGAAGTCGGTGACCAGAAAGACGGTTTCGATGTCGTTGCGGAGCTTGCGGTTCATCAGCGCCATCTGGAATTCGTAATCGAAATCGGACACCGCGCGCAGGCCGCGCAGCACGGCGCAGGCGCCCCGGTGCTTCACATAGTCCATCAGCAGGCCGCCAAAAGGCTCCACCGACACCCTGGGGTTGCCGGCAAAGGTCTGGCGGGCCATTTCCGTGCGCTCTTCCAGCGTGAAGAGCGGATTTTTGGCGTTGTCCCGGGCCACGGCCACCACCACGGAGTCAAAAAGCACGGTGCCCCGGCGGATGATGCTGACGTGGCCGTTGGTCAGGGGATCGAAGGTGCCGGGATAGACGGCGATGCGCTTTTCCGCCATAGCAGAATCCTTGTTTGTCCGTAGAGGCGATCAGTGTCCAGCGTCAGGCCGTCGCGTTCCGTTTTCAGCGGGCGGCGGCGCTCCAGTTCCGCGACCAGCAGGCCGTCGTCCGCCAGCCAGCCCTGGCGCAGCAGGTTGCGCAGCGCGGGCTCGAACGTGTCGTCGGCATAAGGCGGATCAACAAAAACAAGCGAATACGGGTGCTCCGGGCGGCGGGCCATCAGGCGCGTCACGTCCGCCTCGTGGATGCGGCATTTGTCCGCCACGCCGAGCAGGGCGGCGTTTTTTTTGAGGCAGGCGGCCGCGCGCGGATCGTTTTCCACAAAAACGGCCTCGGCCGCGCCCCGGCTGAGGGCCTCAAAGCCCAGGCTGCCGCTGCCCGCAAACAGATCAAGCACCGTGGCCGCGCCCCAGACCACGCCGCGCGACTCCAGCATGGAAAACAGCGACTCCCGCACCCGCGCCATGGCGGGCCGGTAGCCGGGCGCCGTGACCGTGCGCAGCTCGCGCCCCTTGAGCGCGCCCGCTATGATGCGCACGGCGGGCCTCCGGCGGGTTTGCTAAAGGTGGGAAAGAAACACATAGAGATCCTTGTTGATTTCCGAAAGCCGGTCGCGCAGCTCGGTCTGCTCCTCCCAGGGGCGCTCGCCCGCGCGGGCCAGGCGCTCGTGCAGCTGGGCCAGGCGCACGTCCATGTCCTTGAGCAGAAAGTCCCAGTCCACGCGCGGGGTGACGCGCGCCGGATCGGGCAGCCGCGAGGCGGAAGTTCCGGCAGTGAGCGTCATTTCTTCCATGAAGCCGGGGATGATCGGTTCGAGGTTCCAGATTTGGCGTATGGTTTCCGCCAGTTTCTGCTGGGCGTCGGGATCGCCGTGCACCAGCACCAGGCGCAGGTCGGGGTGGACGGCGGGCCGTATCCATTCCAGCAGCTGATCGCGGCCCGCGTGCGCGGAAAAGCCGTTGATCGTGAACACCTTGGCCTTGACGGCCAGTTCTTCGTTAAAAACGCGGACGCTGGACGCGCCGTCCACGATTTTGCGGCCCAGCGTGCCGACGGCCTGGTAGCCCACAAAGACGATGCTGGCTCCGGGCCGCCAGATATTGTGCTTGAGGTGGTGCTTGATGCGCCCGGCGTGGGCCATGCCGCTGGCCGAAAGGATGACGGCCGGGCCCTTCATGACGTTCAGGGCCTGGGATTCCTGCGTGTTCAGCGTATAGCGGATGTTGTAGCGCGGATCCTTGATGGCGGAGAGGTCGCCGGTTTCCGGCGTATGCAGCTCGTCCGCGTATTTGAGGAACACTTCCGTGGCGCGGATGGCCAGCGGGCTGTCCACGTAGATGGGGATGTCCGCCGGGATCAGCTTCTGGTCGTGCAGCATGATCAGGCTGTAGAGCACTTCCTGCGTGCGCTCCACGGCAAAGGTGGGAATGATGACCTTTTCGCCCTGACGGTAGCTGTAGTTGACGGCTTCGGCCAGTTCGTCCAGCGTGTCCTTTTCGCCCTTGTGGTTGCGGTCGCCGTAGGTGGATTCCACAAAAAGCCAGTCGGGGCGGTTCGGTTTTTCGGGCTCTTCCAGCAGGAGCGCGCCGGGCCGGCCGAGGTCGCCGGAAAAAATAAGGCGGGTGGACTCGCCGTTTTCCGTAATGTTGATTTCCACAAAGGCCGCGCCCAAAATGTGCCCCGCGTAGCGGAAAAACACCTGCACGCCGGGGTGGGGCTCCAGCGGTTCGTCAAAGGGCACGGGGCTTGTCTGGTCGGCGGTCTGGCGGGCGTCGTCGGCGTCGTACAGGGGCTCGTCGCCGTCTTTTTTGCCCTTGCGCTTGTTGTGGCTGTTTTTCCACTCCTGTTCCATCATCTGGATGTGGGCGCTGTCTTCCAGCATCAGGGCCACCAGATCCCTGGTGGGCGGCGTGCAGTAAATGGGCCCCTTGAAGCCCTCTTTGACCATGCGGGGCAGCAGGCCGGAGTGGTCGATGTGCGCGTGCGTGAGCAGGATGAAATCCAGGGCCGGCGCGCGGTAGTCGTCGGTGTCGAAGTTGCGCTGCTCAATGGCGGGGTTGCCCTGGTGCATGCCGCAATCCACGGCGAAACGCGCGCCCGCCGCTTCAATGATGTAGCAGGAGCCCGTGACCGTCTGCGCCGCGCCGAAGAAGGTAATTTTCATAGCGTCTCCGAAAAAACGGTGGGGGAAACGTTTACGGAAAGCGGGAACCGAACCGAGGCGCCACTGTATACGCAAGTTTGCGGGCAGGCAAGTTCGCGCTTTCGGGATTGCCTCCGGCGCGCTCTCGGGCTATGAAAAGACCGGCCGGATGTTCGGGCGGCGCCCGGATCCGGCTGATTTCGGCGAAAAGGAGCCGTTATGGTGGATATGTCGCGCCAGTATGTGCTGGATCAGATTTCGTCGCGCGAGTCGTGGCGCCTGTTCCGGATCATGGCGGAAATCGTGGATGGCGTGGAAATGCTGAGCGCGTTGCCGCCCTGCGTTTCCGTGTTTGGCTCGGCGCGCGCCGTGCCTTCCGACCCTCTGTACGCGCAGACCGAAGCCCTGGCCAAGGGGCTGGTGGAGGCCGGCTACGGCGTGATCACCGGCGGCGGCCCCGGCCTCATGGAAGCGGGCAACAAGGGGGCCAAGGCGGCGGGCGGCCCTTCGGTGGGCCTGCACATCCATCTGCCGCTCGAGCAGGACGCCAACAATTTTTTGACCGTGCGCTGCGATTTCCGTTATTTTTTTGTGCGCAAGCTCATGTTCGTCAAATACGCCGTGGCCTATGTGGTCATGCCGGGCGGGGTAGGCACGCTGGACGAGCTTTTTGAGGCCTTTGTGCTGGGGCAGACGCACCGGATCAAGCCTTTTCCCATCATTCTGTACGATTCCTCCTACTGGGCCGGGCTGCTGGACTGGCTGAAAAACCAGGCGGTAACGCGGGGCTACATGCGCCTCGACGAACTCGATCTGCTCACGCTGTGCGATACGCCCGAAGAGGTGATCAAGACCATCCGGCGTCATGTCATTATCTAAAGCTGATCCCGCGCCGTGGGGCCCCGTGCCCCCCGCGCCGCCCGGCCGGACATGGGAAGCCCTGATGGCCGAAGCCCTGGATCTGGCCCGCGAGGCCGCGGCGCTGGGCGAGGTGCCGGTGGGCGCGCTGGTGGTGGATGAACGCGGCGCTGTTGTGGCGCGCGCGCATAACGAAACGGAGCGCCTGCGCGATCCCACGGCCCATGCCGAAGTGCTGGCCCTGCGCCGGGCCGCCGGGGCGCTTGGCAATCATCGCCTTTTGGGCTGCGTGCTGGTTGTCACGCTGGAACCGTGCCTGATGTGCGTGGGCGCGCTGCGCGAAGCGCGGATTCGCGGCCTGGTGTACGGAGCGCTGGACGAGCGGGCCGGGGCCGTCGCCTCCCGCCTCGACGGGCTGGACGCCGTGCCGGGATGCCGTGTATGGCATATGGGCGGCGTGGCCGCCCCCGAGGCCGCCGCCCTGTTGCGGGATTTTTTTGAACAACGCAGGCCCGCGTGACGGCGGGCCAAGCTCAGAGGGAACCTAGATGAACAATACCGTGGACGAACTCAGCATCAATTACGAAGAGGAAGGCATCCTCAAAGTCAAAGAAGTGGACAAGGAAGTTTTGTCCAAGGGCGCCTGGGCCACCGTCATTTTCCGCTACCAGGAATGGATTGCGGAAAATGACGGCTACGGCCCGGACAAATACACCATCCGCCGCTACCAGAAAAAGAACGGCGAGTATCGCCAGCAGTCCAAATTCACCATTTCCAGCGCCGATCAGGCCCGGCGCATCATCGCCGCGCTGGAGCGCTGGCTGCTGGAAACGCCGGAGGCTCCGGCCGGGGGCGAGCCGAAGGCCTGACCTCGGTCGCGACAGGGATCATCATGAGCGCCCTGACCTTTGCCATGGAAGAACGGCGGCACCTGCTGCTGATCCTGCTCTCCGCCTGGCGGCGGAGGGGGGCTTCGCTTTTGCAGGTGGGGCTGGCCGATCTTTCGCCGGACATGTTCTGGGAAGCCGGTTTTGACGTCAGCGCGCTGGACGCCTCGGCCGCCGCGCTGGAGCGCGCCCGCGCCGAAACCGGCCCCAAAATCGAGTACCACCTTGGCAAGGCGGACTACCTGCCCTTTGAGGACGGCGCGTTCGATCATGTGGTGCTGGCGCATCCGGGTCTGGCCGACGAGGCCGGGGCCCGCGCGCTGGAAGAAGCCGTGCGCGTGGCCGCGCGCGGGGTCATCGTGCTGGAGTGGAACCGGCTTTCGTTTGCCGGAGCCGCGCTGGCGCGCCAAACCGGCCTGCGCGCCGTATGGCCCTGGGCGCTGGCGGGGCTGGGGCGCGAAGCCTGCCCGGACTGCCGCGCCCGCTTGCGCTCGGCGCTGCCCCTGCCGCACGTTTTATGGCCGCGCGACGTCTTGCCTCCGCAAAACCCTGCGTCCGTTTCTCCCGCGCCCGCTCCGGCGGCTTCCGCGCTTTCAGCGCGCGTGCTGCGCAGGGCGGGAACGCTGTTCCGCGACATGACGCTGCCGGTGGCCTGCGGCGCGGCCATGGCGCTGCGCCTGGAAAAATCCGGTCTGCCGCTGACGCCCGCCGGCCTGGTGCTGGAACAGGCGCGCGCCGCCTACGCGGGCATGGCCCGCATCGACGGCGCGATCGCTCCCCGCGCGCGGCGCGGGGGCTGAAGCAGCGGCCTTATTCCCCGGCGTGCAGATCCACGATCGGCTTGGAATATTGCACTTCGGAATCCCACGGGAACAGAATCCAGGTATCCTGGCTGACCTCGGTGATGAAGGTGTCCACCAGATCCCTGCCCGCCGGCTTGGCGTACAGCGTGGCCAGGTGGGCCTTGGGCAGCATTTCGCGCATGATGCGCGCGGTGCGGCCGGTGTCGGCCAGATCGTCGATGATCAGCATGTCCTGCCCGTCGCCTTCAATGCCTTTCAGCACGGTTTCGCTCTCGGTCTGCTCTTTCCACTGGTAAGTGACGATGCAGGCCGTGTCGATCATGCGGATATTGAGTTCGCGGGCGATGATGGCCGCCGGCACCAGCCCGCCGCGCGTCACGGCCACGATGCTTTTAAAGTTGCGGTGCTCCAGCAGCCGCCAGGCCAGGGCCTTGGCGTCCCGGTGCAGCTGATCCCAGGTGACGGGAAAGGTTTTGCGGTAACGGTCAACGGTGGCCATGCAATCTCCGGGCGTGGCGGGTGAAAAAGGGGTCAGCGGGCTTTGTCCGCCGCGATCCGTTCCCGGATCAGGGTCAGGTAAGCGTTGCGCAGCGCGACATAAGGTTCGATTGAGATGCGCTTCATCTGCTCGTAGGGCGTGTAGAGCGTGTCGAGTTCGTTGAAGGTCAGGCCCAGCGTGGAGCCGGCGGAAACCGCCAGGGGCAGGGCATAGGACTGCGGCGTCATGAACGCGTCGCCCGCCATGCCCGCCGTGCCGCGCAGCGTGCTGGGGCCGAGGAAGGGCCAGACCAGGTAAAAGCCTTCCGGCAGGCCCCAGACCGCCAGCGTATGCTCAAAGTTGGCGGTTTCGGGATGATAGGGGAAAAGGGGCTTGTCTCTGGCGGCCACATCGACAAAACCCAGGCTGGTGACGGTGTTGATGAAGAAGCGGCCGAACTCCACCCCGGCCTGGCCGAACTTGCCCTGGAGCAGGCTGTTGAGAAAGCGCACGGGCGAGAGCAGGTTGTGGCGGAAATTGGACAGGCCCGAGCGCAACGGGGCGGGCACCGTATTGGTGTACGCGACGTGCACGGGCTTGAGCACGTCCAGCAGCAGAAATTCGTTGACGTGGAACCACATGCGGTTCCACGGCTCCAGGGGGTCGGAAACCGCCATGGGCTCGTCGTCGTAATCGTCCAGGGAAAAAACGGCGTCCGCTCCGCCCACGCGTCCCGCGTCCGTGTTGCTTTCGCCGCTTGCGACGTTTTCCGCCGCCGGGGCGGCCGGGGCCTGGGCGAGCGCGGGCGTTTCCTTTGTCGAGCAGGCGGTCAGCGACAAAAGGATCAGAAGGGCGAGGGCAAGACGGCGCATGATAGTTTAATTCCCGGCGGGTTTGGCGAGCTGTTCCTGGGCCTTGGCCTGCACGCGGGCGATCAGGCCTTCGGGGTCGCCCTTGGTGAGGATGTCGCGGAACTGGTCGCGGTAGTTTTTGATCATGCTGAGGCCTTCGATGATCACGTCGTACACGACCCATTTGTCGTTTTTGACCAGCATGCGGAAGGCCACGGGGTAGACCTTGTTCGCGGCCAGAAAGTTCATCTGCACTTCCACGCGGCTGCCGTTGTCCGAGCTGATCTCGCCGGTAAAGGCCACCTTTTCGCCGTTGTAGGAATCGAGCGTGTCGATGTAGCTGTTGCGCAGCAGGTCGGTAAAGGCGGCCTGGAAGCGGGATTTTTGATCCGGCGTGAACTGCCGCCACTGCGGGCCCACGGTGCGGGTGGAAAATTCTTCAAAATCAAAGAGCGACAGCACGGCCGCTTCCACTTTTTTGCGCTGCTCGGGCCGGGTGGCGGGGTTTTGAAACGCGGGGTCGTTGAGCAGGGCCAGAATTTGTTCCGCGCCGGCTTCGGCCGCGGCGCGCGCCGTGCCGGGGGCGGCATGGGCCGGAACGGCCGGAAGGGCGAGAGCCACAAGCGCACAGAGCGCGATAAGACGACGCATCATGATTAAACGCCTCCAAAAACCACTTTGCTGATAAGCGATTCGATGTCGAGTGTCGGTTCGGTATCCGTGATCAGGGCGCCCGGCTTCAGCGGGGTTTCCGAGCCGCCCGGGGCGAGGGCGATGTATTTGTCGCCAATGAGGCCGCTGGTTTTGACCGAGGCCATGGTGTCGTCGGCCAGCGTCAGCCCGTCGTTGAGGCGCAGTTCCACCTCGGCGGCGAACAGATCGTGGTTCAGCCGTATGGCGGAAACCCGGCCCACGGAAACGCCGGCTATTTCCACGTTCGCGCCCAGCCGGAGCCCCGCGACCGAGCTGAAGCGCGCGGTGACGGCGTAGCCCTTGCTGTCGAACACTTCCATGCGGCCCAGCTTGATGGTGAGATAGGCCACGCACATCAGGCCCAACAGCACAAAGATGCCCACCATGGTTTTTTTGGCAAACAGCATACGCTTTTCCTTCGTTAATCGTCCAGCCAGCCGGCCAGAGCCGAGCGCACGGAAGCTTCCAGCGGCGGCGCCGCCATGCGCAGGGAGTCTTCGGCGCGGCGATCCAGAAACTGCCGGATGTACGGATCCGGGCAGGCGTTCAATGCGGCGCGATCGCCGGAAAACGCGGACTTGCCGTCGCGCAGCATCAGCACATGATCCGCCACGCGCGCCACGCTGCCGAGGTCGTGCGTGATGATCACCGTGGTCATGTGGGGGTAGTAGACCTTCATGTCCAGCAGCAGTTGATCCATCTGCGCGGCGGTGATGGGATCGAGGCCGGAGGTGGGTTCGTCGCAAAAAAGGAGCGGCGGCTCGGTGACGATGGCCCGCGCGAGGCCCGCGCGTTTGCGCATGCCGCCGGAAAGTTCGCCGGGGTAATAGTCGGCAAATTCCTCCAGGCCCACCAGCTTGAGCGTGCGGACGGCCGTTTCGCGCAGCAGGGGCAGGGGCAGGGCGGTGTGCTCGGTCAGCGGCAGGGCCACGTTGTCGGCCAGGGTAAGCGAGCTGATCAGCGCGCCGTCCTGAAACAGCACGCCGAAGCGCCGCCGGATTTTGTGGAACTGCCGTTCGGGCAGGGCGAAGATGTCGCGCCCGCCCAGCAGCAGCCTGCCGGAGCGCGGCGGGTTGAGGCCCAGCATGATGCGCAGCAGCGTGGTTTTTCCGCCGCCGGACTCGCCCAGTATGGCGCTGATGGCCCCGCCGGGCAGTTCGGCGCTGAGATCGTCGAGAACCAGCGTGTCGCCGTATCCGCCGCAAAGGTGTTCGATGCGGATGCCCCAGGCGCTTTGATCAGGTGTGGTCATGGCGCGTCCCGGGGTTTTAAAGCAGGAAGGAGGTCAAAACGTAATCGCTCATCAAAATGAGCACGCACGACATCACCACGGCCGAGGTGGTGGCGTTGCCCACGGCTTCCGCGCCCTTGCCGTCGCGCCGCCGGTGGGCGTTGTAGCCCTGGTAGCAACAGACCGTGATCACGATGACGGCGAACACCACGGCCTTTAAAAAGCTGCCGGTCACGTCGTCCATGGTCACGCTGGATTCGATGCCGTCAAAATAGCGGCCTTCGGTCAGGGCCAGGAGCACGCAGGCGGAAAGATAGCCGCCGAAAATGCCGATGACGTTGAACAACGCGGTCAGCAACGGAAACGTCAGCACGCCCGCCACCAGACGCGGCGTCACCAGGTAGCCGACGGGCGCGATGTCCATCACTTCCAGCGCGTCGATCTGGTCGGTGATCCGCATCACGCCGATTTCCGCCGTCATGGCCGAACCCGCCCGCGCCGTCACCATCACGGCCGTCAGCACCGGGGCCATTTCGCGGATCAGGGTGAGCGAAAGCAGCGAGCCGAGCATGCCCTGCGCGCCGAACATCGACATGGCGTAAAAAGCCTGCAAACCCAGCACCAGCCCGGTGAACAGCCCGATGAGCAGGATCACGAACATGGACTGCGCGCCGATGACGAAGACGTGGTGAAAGACCTTGGCGGCGAGGCGTCGCGTGAGAAAAACGCGGCGGCAGGCTTCGGCCAGGAAGAGCGCCATGTCGCCCATGCGATCGACAAGGGCAAGCGGCGGCGCGAAAAGTTCGGACAGGGCGGTGCTTTTCATGACAACTTGAATTTGCGACTTTAGCCGCAATCATTTTTTTTGGCAATGCGTTCCGGGGCGGCTCTTGCGCGCGGCTCCCCGCTGGGATATGAAGAGAGAAAACGTCCGGCTGCCTTGCGGCGTATGGCCGGACATGCGGAGTTTATGCGATGTGCCTTGCGATTCCTGTGTGTGTGACCGAATGCGCCGACGGCATGGCCACGGTGCGGGTCGGCGAGGGGGAAACCGTCATGAACGTTTCCACCCTGCTGCTGGAAGAACCTCCGTGCGTGGGCGATTACGCCATTGTGCACGCGGGGTTCATTTTGCGGATTCTTGATCCTGCCGAGGCGCGGGAGTCGCTGGCGATTTTTCGCGAGCTGGCCAGCCTGACGCCGGAAAACGAAACAGCCTGACAT
>JAVBMS010000068.1:0-29404 GCA_031552135.1 Mailhella sp. | reverse complement strand
TTTTTTTGTGTACTATGTATACAAAAAGGAGTGATTTGGAGTCTTTTTGTATATTTCCTTTTAAATCCACCTGTCAAAGCGGGAAAAGCAGGGAAAGGACGCGAACTCCTTGCCTGCTTTACTTTTTGGGATGTGAACTTTTAGAAATGGATGGGCTATGCTGGAAAGTTTTGGCTGGATTTTGGCACAGGCGGAAGCGTACGGGGTTTCGAACAGAAATTGTGTTCAGCTATTAGATAAGATATACTAAACAGAATTAATCATTCCGCTGGAGAAATTTGACTCGAAATGCTTTTTTAAGAGGGCACTATGCAACAAATTCCTTTAAGTGATGAATTTGGCGGACAACGCTCAGAGAAAATTTTTATCCATTATGACGGCACAAGTGAAGATTTAATAAATCATGAAATTGACGCCGTAGCATATTCACTATCGATAAGTGGATATGCTGCTTTTACTAAAAAAATTGTAGAAGCATTATTTGGTAGAGATGTTAAAGTTCGCATAACTGCCCATAAAGATGGTTCTTTTTTAGATATATTTAATATTTCATGGGAAACTGTCTATAAGGTTGGTGGAGTTCTTGCAATTGCTTCATGGCTTGGAATAGATGCAAAACTCATAGGGAAAGGTGTAAAAAAAGTCCTTATTGCAGCACAAAAAAAGTTTATAGATTTAATAATTGAAGCAAATGGTGATACAGATGCTATTGTTCGATCAATATATAGCATAGAAGAACTAACGCAAGAAGAAAAAGACTTAGTTGTATCAGTCATAAAGGACAATGATGTCAGAAAGGGCCTAGATACTTTTACATCACCGTTAGATAAGATAGGCTATGACAAAATTGAAGTTTCAAATGACGAGCAAGAGAGATATCAAGTAGTATCTTCACAAAGGCAAGCGTTTAAATATATCCCTCCAGATATTGTTGAAGAAGAGCCATATCAGGATACTGTCAGTATTGTTTATCTCTCTCCTGAACTATCCAAATGGAAATTTCAAGGGAAGAGAATATTTTGGGCTGACGTTTACGACGAAGAATTCCTGAACAGGACAAAAGGCAAAAAATTCTCAGAATTGAAAGGAAAAAGCTACTTTGTTACAGGAATGAAGCGAATTGTGCGGAGTGACGGAAAAATAAAAGGAACGCCCGCATACACCATTGACAAGGCAATTGAAGTTCCAGAATCCATGTCACTTCTTTAATGCAGTACACCATCCATTTCTAAAAGTTCACATCCCAAAAAGTAAAGCAGGGCAAGGAGTTCGCGTCCTTTCCCTGCTTTTCCCGCTTTGACAGGTGGATTTAAAAGGAAATATACAAAAAGACTCCGAATCACTCCTTTTCGTATACACAGAACATAAAAAAGGACTCAGATTTTACTCTAAGTCCTTGATTTTATTGTGGAGCCGCCTGTCAGAATTGAACTGACGACCTAGTGATTACGAATCGACTGCTCTACCAACTGAGCCAAGGCGGCATTGCGTTGTGTGCCAACGCTTTTGGGGAAAAACCCCAAATTTTTATCTAAAACCCAAAAATCTGAGTTGCTACTTCTTACGAATCCGCCGCTCTACCAACTGCGCCAAGGCGGTATGCCACTGAAATTACTTAAATTTCTGCGTCCTTCTCGTCAGTTCAAATCTGACAGGCGGCTCCAGAAAAATTAAGGGTTTGCACGCCATGCGGCCTGTGAGCCCTTCTTTTTTGCCCTATGGACGTTGCCATGCATCGTGGCGCGGTATTCCGGCACAAGCCTGCGCCGTTGCAAACGGGCCACGGCCGGAGACGAGGCCGAAACCGTGCCAAGGCCGGGGCCGCGACAGGCGAAAGAGCAGGGACAACGGCAGGAAGGCAAGGGGGCGCTATTTCGGCATCAGGCGCCGTGCGTATTTGTCCTTGAGTTTCAGCTTGTCGATCAAGGCGTAGGCTGTGGTCCGGCTGATGCCCAATATCGTGGCCACACCCAGCGATCCGCCGATCACGCCGTTCGCCCGCTGGTAGACGTATTCAAAATAGCGGCTTTGCATTTCCTCCAGGCTGGGGAGAGCCGCCAGATCCGCCGGGTTGCCCGAAACTGGGGCAAGGCTTTCCGGGTGGAGCGCGGCGTTTTGTTCTCCGCCCGCTTCCAGCCTGGCCGCCGGGCCGGACGACGCCACGCCGGGCCCGAAGCCGGGGACAAGATTCAGGTGCGTGTGGCGCTCTTTGTCCGATGTAAGGACAAACCGTTCCACGTAATTTTTCAATTCCCGCACGTTGCCCGGCCAGGGGTGGGCCAGAAGGCGGCGATGATCCTCTTCCGTAAAGCCCTGAACCGGGCTTTGGTGGCGCTGGGCGAAGTCGCGCAAAAAATGTTCGGCCAGGTGCGGGATGTCTTCCGGCCGATCCCGCAACGGGGGCACATGCAGGGGCACCACGCTGAGGCGGTAGTACAGGTCTTCCCTGAAGCGGCCTTCGCGCACGTCCTGCTCCAGATTGCGATTGGTGGCCGCTATCAGGCGGAAGTCGGAACTTAAAAGCCGCGTGCCGCCCACGCGCATGAACTGCCGTTCCTGAAGCACGCGCAGCAGCTTGACCTGAAGCCGGTGCGGAATGTCGCCCACCTCGTCGATGAACAGCGTGCCCTTGTCGGCCAGTTCGAACAGGCCCCGCTTCTGGTAATGGGCGCCGGTAAAGCTGCCTTTTTCGTGGCCGTAAAATTCGCTTTCAAACAACTCGTCCGGGGTGCTGGCCAGATTGACGCCCACGAATTCGCCGCTGACGCCGCTCAACTCGTGCAGGCGGCGGGCGATCAATTCCTTGCCCACGCCGGATTCGCCAAGGATCAGCACCGTGGCGTTCTTTTCCGCCAGGCGATCCACCTGCGCCATCAGGTCGCGCATACTGCCGGTGCGGAACAGGATGGGGCCGGCTTCCGCCAGGCGCGGCGCATGGGCGGACAGGCTGCGCACCTTGGATTGCCACGACTCGCCCCGGCGCAGATGGATGCTGATTTCCGTGGCCAGATAGCCGCTGAGCAGGGTAAACAGCTCTTCGCCCAGCACCTGCGCGACGGGCGGCGGCAACGAGCCCTCCAGATAGACCAGATAAAGCCCCTGTTTTTCCGCGTCCACCGGCATCAGCAGCGTTGTGCATCCGGCGCTGTCCGCGGCGTTGTCCCTGCCGCCGGCGGGCTCCGCCAACCGGGCCTGCCGCAGGTACGCGGTGCGCTTGCCGCCGGACGATTCCTCCACCATGCTCCGCGCCACCTGAAAATTGGGCGTTTCCAGGATATTGTCCGGCAGATTGGCGCGGGAGAGCGCAAACGGCGGCTGCGCGCATGCGCCCTTGCCCGAACCCGCGTCCACGCGGAAAATGCCGCCCCTCGCCGCGCCGAAGGCCGCCAGCACGGCGTACAGCAGGCTGCTGAAAAACGCTTCGTCCGATTCCCAGGCGTATTGCTCCCTGATGGTCTGGAACAGCCGGGTGCAGAAATCCATCGGCGTCAACGCGGGCGGGGCCTGCTCCCGTTTGTGCCGGTTGTCGAGCAGGCGGTTGAGTTCCGGGGGCCAGGCGGGCTGGCCGTAGCGTTTGTGGATGGACCATGCTTCGGCGGCCAGGGCCAGGGCCCGCTCTTCCTCGCCTTTGGCCTGATGCAGCCGGGCCAGGGCGATCAGGGTGTGCGCCCGTTCGATCGGCGCGGAAAAGGTTCGGAACAGATCCAGGCTTTTTTGCAGATATTCGAGCGCCATGCCGTCGCCCCAGCCCCATTCGCGAGCGCGCACGGCGCCGGCCAGCCGCAGGGCCGTGCCGCGGATCAGGCAGGAGGGCGAAGCCATGGCCAGCGTCAGTTCTTCCTGCAATGTATTGTGCTGGGGCGGGGGAAACCCGGCCAGGTAGTAGGCGGCCAGCAGTTCAAGCACAAAGGGCGCGGATATGTAATTGGCGTGGGTGAAGCCCAGGGCATGTGTTTTTTGCAGCCAGCTTTTAAAACAGGTGTAGGATGAAAGGATATCGCCCTTCAAATAGTGATGGTAGGCCAGCGTGCGTGAGGCCCAGAGGTCGGTATAGGTCAGGGCGGAGGAATTCCGCGTGTCGATGAGGCTGTCGATCATCTCCAGCGCTTCTTTTTCCTTGCCCTGCGCAAGGCGGACATAGGGCAGAAAAGCCCGTAGCGTGCACGCGTCGGAGGCTCGTCCCCGCCGTTCCGCCTTGTCTATGGACAGGATGAGGATATTGGCCGCGATGTCAAACTCGCCCAGGTGGATCGCGCTGAGGGTCGCGTGGCTATACAAGGATCTGTCGAAGTTCCCGTACCTGGCGAAGTCGGGCAAATACAGCGAGGAATAGGCGCTGTTGATCGCTTTGGGGTAGTTGCCCTCCACAAAGTAATAAAAGCAGAGCATGCTGGCCGAACGCAGCAGGATGTCGCTGTCGCCCAGTTCTTCAATCGCGGCCACACCCCGGCTCATGACCTGCTGATAAAACGCCGCTTTTTTGGGGCTGCGCAGGTTGATTTGCGTATAGCCGATCCCCAGGTCGATATGGGCCAGAGAGCGCCTGTCGCCCCAGAAAAACGCAATGCCGCGCATTTTATAATAAAAGGAAAGAGCCCGCCGGGAAACATTCCAGGGGAAATGCGGCATTTCCATCTGTATGTCCATGCCGTAGCGGACAAACTTGGCGCATAAGGAACGGTTGGAGAGCGGCACTTTCATTTTGAGGAACGTGCCTATGATAATGTCGTACGCCATCCTGGCGGCCAGGGCATGGTTTTTTTCCGTGAAGCATTGCAGCGATGCCAGGCTCTGGCGGAAAAAGCCCGTGCGATCGCCCTGATAGTATTTGCTCAGAGCCTGGGCCAGGGATTCTGGCGCCAGCTCCTTTCCGCATAGTTTCAACAGGCTTTCCGGTGTGGGAACACGGCCCTGCGCCCTGGCCCATCCGGACGCGCCGCAGATCGCCATCCCTTCCGCTTCCAGCTCTTTCAGCGCGGTTTCCGCTTCAACGGCGGGAACCCCCATCAACTGGGCCAGGATATCCGGCTCGCAGTCCAATTCCATGTTGGCCAGCAGCAATGCCGCTGTGGCGGCCTGTGGCGAAAGCTCGGCGTGCTCGTTGCGCTCCATGCCCGGCTCCTGTCCAAAAATTGGACAAATTTGACTGTTCAAAAAACTAACATGAGGTTCTTTATTGGACAAGCCCCAGGCGGTTTTTAAGGGCCGTCATTATATCGTAGTGATTTTTTTTGGTAAATAATGAAGAAGCTCTTTGGGTACGGCTTTTGCAATTTCCGCCTGAAACTGCCCCGCCACGCTTAAACCGGGAGGGAACCTTGTGACCCAGCCAGCAAAAACACTGTGGCAACGGTATTGTGATGTGACGCGTTTTTTTGCGGAAAAATCTTTCTTCCTGGCCTGCATCTGCCTGGTGCTTATGGTGCTGCCCGTGGTCAGCGACGTGATCCTGCGCACAATCACGCCCTATACCATTCCGGGCACCATAGAAATTGAGGAGCTGCTGATGCTCCTGCTGGTGTTTTTATCGCTGGCCTGGGCTCAGTTGCGGCCGGAGCACATTGATGTGGATCTCGTTTTTCCGCATTTGCCCCCGGCGTGGCAGCGCGGCCTCGGCGTGTTCCACTGGCTGGCCTGCTCGATTCTCATGGCGCTCATGGCGTATGAGGTATTGCTCAACGCCGTGGAAAAATTCCATACCGGCGAATTTTCGGCGGAACTGTACATCCCCACCGCGCCTTTTTACGCTGTGGCCGGGCTGGGCCTTGTGCTGATGTTTCTGACTCTGGTGCGGAGTCTGGGTGAGGAAATCCGCCTTGCCAGCGCGGAAAAGCGCTGGATTGCCCTGGCCGTGGCGCTGGCCGCGGCCCCGTGCCTCTTTTACCTGCCCTGGCTGCTGGAAGACACGGCTTTTGCCTGGGAATTCCTGCGCACCGGGGCCTGCGCGTTTCTGGCGCTGATGGCCCTGCTGCTGCTCAGGATGCCCATTGGCTACGCCATGTCCCTTGTCGGGCTCATCGGCCTGATGACCATCAATCCCAACCATGTGTCGCCATTGAGCATGATGGGCATCGGCGCCCCGCATACGGCGATGTCCTACACCATGACCGTTATTCCCCTGTTCATCCTGATGGGGGAACTGGCGCTGTACTCCGGCATCAGCAAGGATCTGTTCGGCGCGGCGGCCATGTGGCTGGGCAGGCTGCCCGGCGGCCTGGCCATAGCCAGCGTGGCGGGCTGCGCCGGGTTCGCCGCCATTTGCGGCGACTCGCTGGCCACGGCCATGACCATGTCTTCTGTGGCCCTGCCGGAAATGAAGCAGCGCGACTACAACAACGGCCTGGCCAGCGCCACCCTGGCGGCCGGCGGCACGCTGGGCATCCTTATTCCGCCGAGCATCGGCTTCATCTTCTATGCCATCATCACCGAGGAATCGCTGGGCAAGCTGTTTTTGGCCGGCGTGTTCCCCGGCCTGATGCTGGCCGTCATGTTCAGCGCGGCTTTGTTCATTCTCGCCAAAATCCGGCCGGAGCTCGCCCCGCGCGGGCAAAGCTATCCGCTGAAGGATCGCCTGGCTTCCCTGACCGGCATTCTGCCCATGCTGGGGCTGGTGGTGCTGGTGCTGGGCGGCATTCTGGCCGGCTTCTTCAGCCCGACCGAAGGCGGAGCCGTGGGCGCGGCGGGCACTCTCCTCTATGCCGTGAGCACCCGCAAACTGGACAAAAAGAATTTTGTCCATGCCCTGCGCAGCACGGTGGGCATGACCACCAAGCTGATGTTCATCCTGATCGGCGTCAATCTGCTGGGCTATTTCCTGGCGGCCACGCGCATACCGTTTGAGCTGGCGGACATCGTCCTTGGCGTCACCAGCAGCAAGTGGGCGGTGCTGGCGCTGGTGGTGGTGCTGTATGTGGCCATGGGCTGCATGCTCAACGTGGTGCCCATGATTCTGCTCACCCTGCCCGCCATTTACCCCACCATCCTGGCCCTGGGCTTCGACCCCATCTGGTTTGGCGTGGTAACGGTCATGCTGATGGAAATGGGCCAGATCACCCCGCCCATGGGCATTGTGGTGTTCGCTATTGCGGGCATGCCCGAGGGCGCGCCCATGGCCTCCATTTTCAAATATGTGTTCCTGTTTGTTCTGTGCATGTTGCTTGCGGTGGTGGTGCTTGCGCTGTTTCCGGACATCGCGCTGTTCCTGCCCAATACGTTGCTTTAACCCTAACAGCCCAGAAGGAGTCGCCATGAAACGTTCAGCGTTGTTCGCCCTGGCCCTGGCTCTGGCCGTGCCCTCCGTAACGGCGCAGGCCGCCGACGCCAGGCCCATCCGCCTGACCATGACCAGCCAGTACATGGATCGCCACCCGGTGGCGCAAAAGGTCTGGATGCCGTGGATCGAAGAGATCAAAAAGCGCACCAACGGCCGGGTGATCATCACCTATTACAACCCCAACACCCTGTGCCCGGACGGCGAGGTGCTGGACGCCGTGCTGAAAGGCCAGGTGGACATAGGCGAACATCTTAACAGCCGCAATCCCGGCCGTCTGCCCCTGAATACCGTGCCCAACAAAGTGCCCATGGTCATTTCCACGGGCAAGGCCGGAACGCTGGCGTACTGGGATCTGTACAATTCCACCCCCGAACTGCATGCCGAGTTCAAGGGCCTCCGCATGCTGGCCCTGCACACCACGGCTTCCATCCAGATAAACACCAACAAGCCCGTGGCCCGGCTGGAAGATTTGAAGGGGCTGCGGGTTATCGGCGGCAGCAAGGAGACCATGCTGGTCATCAACTCGCTGGGCTTGAACGGCCTGATGCAGCCCCCGCCGGACATCTATATGGCCATGACCCGCAATATGGGCGACGCCGTGCTGTTCCCCGTGCCGCCCATGCGCTCCTTCAAGGTGAACGAGGCCGTCAAGTTCACCACCTATGCGGACGCCTATATCGGCACGGCCTGGCTTGGCATGAACCAGGCCAAGTGGGACAGCCTGCCGCCGGACGTGCAGAAGATATTTGAGGAAACCACCGGCGACATCATGTGCGCGGCCATCGGCGACGCTCTGGATCAGGGCGAGCGGGACGACCTCAAAATCATGGAGGCCGCCGGCCACAAATTCTCCACCCTGGCCCCGGAAGAAAGGGAACGCTGGAGGCAGCTGATGGAACCTTATTTGAAGGAAGCCTGGCTGAAGGAAGTGGAAAAGACCGGCATTGCCGATCCCGAGGCTTTGTACCAGAAAACTTTCGCCACCATGCGCAAGTACGAAGACCTGTACGGCCGCGCGGCCATCGTCGCCAAGGCCGCCCAGTAACCGGCCATACGGATGCTCCGGGCCGCCCAAAAGACGGCTAGGATCGGAATAACATGTATTTTGCAGGGAGATGAGTATGAAAAAGAATGCCGTTGTTCTGATGTTTGACAGTTTGCAGTACAATTACCTGGGCTGCAACGGAAACCCCTGGATCAAAACGCCCAACTTCGACCGCTTTGCGCGGGAGGGCGTAACCTTTGACAATTGCTACATCGAGGGCGTGCCCACGGTGCCTTGCCGCCGCGCCATGCACACCGGCCGCTTTACCCTGCCCAAAGCCGGCTGGGTTGCTCTGACCATGGAAGACACCACCATCGCCGACCTGTGCTGGGGCCGCCCCATCGACACCGCGCTGATCTTCGACTGCCCCATGTACCGGCTGCCCAAATTCGGCTACACCCGCGGCTTTGACAAGGTGTGGTTCCTGCACGGGCATGAGGGCGACACCTTCTACTACCAGAACGATCCTCTCTATCACCTGAAGCCGGAAGACTACCACGGCGACTACCTGATGGAAAACGTGGACAAGGTCAGCGGCGAAAACGTGCTCGGCCCCCTGCTGCATGAAACCACCTGCTACCTCAAGCAGCGCCAGTACTGGCGCTCGGACGAAGACCAGGATGTGGCCCATGTCATGAAGCGGGCCGTCAAGTACCTGGAAGAGGCGGATCGCAACAAGCAGTTCTTTTTGTGGGTGGACAACTTTGATCCGCACGAGCCCTGGGACTCCCCTTCGGTCTACGACCCGGATCTGAAGTGCCCCTATGATCCCGACTACACGGGCAAGGACGAATTTTTGCCCATCATCGGCGATGTCAACGGCCTGTATACGGACGAGGAGCTTCACCATATCCGCATGCTTTACGCCGAAAAGATCAGCATGTGCGACAAATGGCTGGGCTACTTCATGGATAACTTCCGCCGCCTGGGCCTGGAAGAAAGCACCATGATCCTGCTGGTTTCCGACCACGGCGAGCCCCTGGGCCACGACGAGCACGGCCACGGTATCATGCGCAAGTGCCGCCCCTGGCCCTATGAAGAGCTGGTGCACGGCGTCATGATGCTTAAATCGCCCGGCCTGGAAGCGGGCAAACGCATCACGTCCTATACGCAGTCCTGCGACGTGGCCCCCACGGTTTGCGCCTGGCTGGGCATCGGCGTGCATCCTTCCATGCAGGGCAAGGATTTGCTGCCCCTGGCCGAGGGCAAGGTCGCCAAAGTGCGCGATTTCGCCATTGCGGGCTATTACAGGTATTCCTGGTCGCTCATCAACGATGACTGGTCTTTTATCCACTGGCTGCGCGACGATGAGGAATCCATCGCCATGTCCATGCACTGCCTGTACCGTGCGGGCATCGACGCTTCCTCCGCGCATCTGGGCGGATACAAAAGCACCACCGGCGCGCAGTTGAGCGAGGAGCAGAAGGCCTACCACAATGCCGCCTCCCTGGACGGCGAAGACCAATGGACATGCACCCCCGGCAGCACCGTGGAAGTGCCGGAAGCGGACGAACTGTACAACCGCCGGACTGACCCCCTGCAGTTGAACAACGTGGCGCCGCAATACCCCGAAGTGGCGGCGGATCTGTTCAAAAAACTCAGAACGATCATTGAAGATCTGCGCGCCAGCTGATCGCTTCCGTCAACTCCGGCCTGAGCCTCGCCGCCGGGTTCCGATCCGGCGGCGAGCGGAAATGACCGCCTCAAGGAGAGAAAGGGCATGGTTAAAAACGCCATCGTCATCATGTTCGACAGCCTGCAGTTCAACTATGTGGGCGCGTACGGCAACGTCTGGATTAAAACCCCCCATATGGATCGTCTGGCCAGGGAAGGCGTGCTGTTTGAAAACGCCTACACCGAAGGCCTGCCCACGGTGCCCTGCCGCCGGGCCATGCATACCGGCCGTTTTACCCTGCCTAAAGCCGGCTGGGTGTCTCTGAATATGGACGACACCATGATCTCCGACCTGTGCTGGGGCCGCCCCATCGACACGGCGCTGATCTTCGACTGCCCCATGTACCGCCTGCCCAAATTCGGCTACACGCGCGGCTTTGACAAGGTGTACTTCATCCACGGGCATGAGGCGGACGACTACTTTTATGAAACCGACCCCCTGATCCATTACAATCCCTGGGACTTTATCGAAGAAAACTCGTTTGAAGGCTACGCGGCCCGTTTCAACAAAAAAACGGCCGAATACATCATCAGCGAAACCTCCAATTATTTGCGCCAGCGCCAGTACTGGCGCGGCGAAAAAGACCGCTACGTCACCCGCACCATGAACAAGGCCATCGAATATCTGGAGGAGGCGGATCGCAACAAGCAGTTCTTCCTGTGGATCGACTCCTTTGATCCCCATGAGCCGTGGGATCCGCCGTCAGTCTATAAATACGACGAAAACGGCCGGTATGATCCCCGCATGAAATGCCCCTACGATCCGGACTACATCGGCAAGGACGTGGTTTTGCCCTATTCGGAAATGGTGGAGGGCATTTACACCGAGCCCCAGCTCAACCACATCCGCATGCTCTATGCCGAGCTGGTCACCCTGTGCGACAAGAACCTGGGCCGCCTGCTGGACGCGATGCGCCGCCTGGGACTGGAAGAAAACACCCTGCTCATGATGGTGTCCGACCACGGCGAACCGATGGGCAACGGCGAGCACGGCCACGGCCTGATGCGCAAAGTGCGCCCCTGGCCCTACGAGGAGTTGGTTCATACCCCCATGCTGCTGCGCGCTCCCGGCATAAAAGCCGGGCAGAGGATCAAGGGTTTTGTCCAGTCTGTGGACGTGGCCCCCACAGTCTGCGACTGGCTGGGCATCGGCGCGCATCCGGCCATGCAGGGCAAATCCCTGCTGCCCCTGGTGCGCGGCGAGACGGACAGGGTGCGCGACTTTGCCATTGCCGGTTACCACCCCTATTCCTGGGCCATGTTCACCGAGGATTGGAGCTATATCCACTGGGTGCAGGGCGACAACTCCCCCACCACGATGACCAAGGATTTCTATGCCGCCAGCGTGGACAGCGATCACCTGCGCGCTGTGGGCGGCAAGGGCCTGTTTGAAGAAAAGGTCAGGGCCCAGCAGGAATTCGCCGGCAATGCCTCCCAGCGGCATTATCAGGAGGGCGTTTCCATGGACGGGGCGGAGCAGTGGACATGCACCCCCGGTTCCTCCGCCGCGGTGCCGGAAAAGGATGAGCTGTACAACCGCAAGGCCGATCCCTTCCAGCTCCACAACGTCGCCGGCAGGCATCCCGACGTGGCCCGGCGCCTCTTCGGCCTCCTCAGCGACTACATGAACGAATTGAAGACGTCATAACATTCCGGGAGGAGGGGTCGCCTTCCTCCCGTTTTCCAACAAGCGTTCCTGGGAGCGCACGGCCATGTTTCGTCCCATTTAAAGTTGAACTAAAAGAGAGACGGAACAACGCGAAGCGGCCAAGGATGCGCCGTATTTTGCACAGGCACCCCATGCCCATCCGGGATGGATATGCCCATGGCGTCCATTTTTTTCGCCCGCCCTGTTTCCCTTCCTGACGGGCGGCAAGCTCCGCGCGCCCGCGGACATGATGTTGCCGGGGCTGGTGGCTTTTATCCTCAAAAGGTGTAGAATGTGGTTGCGAAACGATTTGATTTTGAGCCGGCGCAAGCTCCGCTTCTTCGCCGTTGCTTTTGAGGGATGCCATTATGCTGCTGAATGCCGTCATGTGCGTGTGGAACGAGGAAGACATTATCGAGTCCACGGTAAAACATGCATTCGCGCAGGGCTGTTCCAACGTTTTCATCATTGACAACGGCAGCGCCGATAAAACCGTCGAGATCGCGCTGGCTGCCGGCGCACAGCTTGCGGAGCGCTTTGCGAGCCAATACTTTGATGAGGGGCAAAAAATCGCCCATTTGAATACGGTGGTGCGCGATTACAACAGACAATGCGCCGAGGATCAGGTCTGGTGGCTCTATCTTGATGCCGACGAGTTCCCCAACATCGACGCCGCTGTGACGCTGGCGGGTTTTCTCGGGCAGTTGGACGCCTCGGTGCGCGGCGTCCACGGGCCCATGCTGGAGCATGTCCCGACGCACGCGCCGTATCATGTGCCCGGCTATCATCCTGTCGATTTCATGCCTCTGGCCGTCGCCTCGGGCGCGTCAAAAATTCCCTTGTTGCGGTACGACAAAGGCAAGCCGCATTTCTATTCCGCCGGCGGAGCGCACACCTTTGACACCTGCGGGGACATGGTTCCCATTGCCAAAGACGTTCTCCACATCCATCATTTCAACTACCGGCGGCCCGAGCATTCCATTCCCCGGCTGAAGCAACTGCTGTCCAAGCGCCCGGACGGCACAAGCCGCGTCGATACAATGGACGAGGCCGCAAAGCGGGTTACGCGCGCTCCGGACGCGCTGTCGGATTATCATGCCCGCTATCAGCGCGTGCGGTCGTTGTACGCGCAAGGCCGGCACACGCTCTGGACAACGGACGAGCTCCCCTATGCCTACGGCCATGTTGTCCGTTGGTATGATCCGCATACCGTGCACAGCGCTGATGATACCTTGCAAAGCAGGTGCTTCCGGCATTTTTTTCTGGGAGATCACGCAACGGCGCTGGAAAGCTTTGCGGAGTTGCTGGAGGGCGCGTCAGACCCCGTGACACGGCTGCTGATAACCATCAACATGGGCGTATGCCTGCAAGGGGTGGATAAAAACGCCGCGCTCAACCTTGTGCGCCCCCTGTTGGATTGCCGGGATACGGAAATCCGCGCCTACGCCCGCAAGCAATTCGAGCGGATAAGCGCGGGCAGGCCATCGTCGTTTGCCGCAGGACAACAGGGCGCGTTTTGCTACAGCATCCAACAATATTTTGGCACATTCGACAAACAGGTTTTTATCCATAGCTGAATGCGCCCTGCCACGAAGACCGGCATGCCGGCGCATTGCACATGAACCCGCATGTTACGCGAAATAGCAATGGCCGAAGTTCGCCGCCCCGGACGCACGGCAGGATCATGCGGGCCGTTTAGCCGGCGCAGGCGCTTTCGTCCCGGTCGCGCCACGTCAGCAGGCGGGCGGAATTGAGCACGATCAGCAAGGCCCCCGCGTTGTGCGCCAGCGCGCCCGCCACCGGCCCCATGAGCCCCAGGGCCGCAAGCGCCACGGTCAGCAGGTTGAGCAGCATGGACAGCGTGATGTTGACCCTGATGGTCTGCGCCGTCTTTCTTGCCAGCAGGATAAGCCGCGGCAGCTTTTTAATGTCGTCGTGCACCAGCACGGCGTCGGCGGCGTCCACGGCGATGTCGCTCCCCACGCCGCCCATGGCCAGGCCGACGTGGGCGGCCTTGAGGGCCGGCGCGTCGTTCATCCCGTCGCCGACCATGCAGACTTTATCCTGGCCGCGCCGCTGCAAGTCGTTTTTGATGATGTTGACCTTGTCTTCCGGCAGCAGCTCGGCCTTGACCTGATCAATGCCCGCCGCTTCGGCGATGTTCCGCGCGGCCTGGGCGTTGTCGCCCGTCAGCAGCGTCGTCCGGACTCCTTCGCTATGCAGCCGGCGCACGGTTTCCCCGGCGTCGGGGCGCAGGGTGTCCGCGAGGGCGATCATCCCGGCGACAGCGCCGTCCAGGCCGATATAGACCACCGTGCTGCCGGACTCCCTGTGGCGCGCGGCGGCGGCGGCCATTTCCGCGTCCGGCTCCATGCCGTTGTCGCGCATGAGCTGCAAGGTTCCCCCAAGCGCCCGTTTGCCGTTCGCCGTCACCGCCACGCCCCGGCCCGGAACGGCCGCGCATTGCTCAACATCGCGCGGACATACGCCCTGGCTCGCGGCGTGGCGCACAATGGCCCGGCCCAGAGGATGCTCCGAGCGCTGCTCGATGGTGGCCGCGAGGGCCAGCAGTTCCGCGCCGGTCATGCCGGGCAGGAACGGGCGCACGGCCACAACTTCCGGCTTGCCGTGCGTCAGGGTGCCTGTTTTGTCGAAGGCCACGCGGGTGACTTTGGCCAGCCGCTCCAGGGCGTCCCCGGAGGAGATCAGCACGCCGAAGCGCGTCGCATTGCCGATGCCCGCCATGATGGCCGTGGGCGTTGAAAGCACCAGGGCGCAGGGGCAGAACACCACCAGAATGGTGACGGCCCTGATGATTTCCCCGGTATACAGCCATGTGCCCACGGCCGTCAGCAGGGCGGCAACGACTATCCAGGTCGCCCAGCGATCCATGATGCGCACGATGGGCGTTTTGGAGGCGTCCGCCGACTCGACAAGGCGGATCATGCGTTGCAGCGAGCTGTCCCCGCCTACCTTCGTGGCCCGCATGTCGAACGCGCCCAACTGGTTGACGGTTCCGCTGAACACTTCATCGTTGACGTCCTTGTCCACCGGCAGCGATTCGCCGGTCATCAGCGACTGGTCGACCGCCGTCTGGCCGGAGGTGATCACGCCGTCCACGGCAATGGTTTCGCCGGGCAGCACCCGCAGCAGGTCGCCGGCCCGCACGTTTTCCGCGGGGATGACGGACTCGGAGCCGCCATGCAGGACGCGGGCCGTGCGGGGCGTCATGTTGACGAGTTTTTCGATGCCCTCGCGGGCCTTGCGCACGGTACGCTCCTCAAGCAGCGAGCCGAGCGACATGATGAAGGCCACTTCGCCCGCCGCGAAGATTTCCCCGATCGCCACGGCGGCAATCAGCGCCATCGCGACCAGAACGTCCGCCTTGACGTCGAATTCTGTCGCCAGGCCGACGGCGGCCCCCCGGATAATGGGAATGCCGCACAGCGCAACGGCCAGCCATGCCGGGTCGGGAAGCGGCGGCCCCCACAGGCCCAAAAAGCTGGCCGCCAGGGCGATCCCGCCGGTAACGGCCAACAGGAGATGCCGTTTTTCCCCGTCCGCGATCCATTCCTGCAACGTGCCCATCTGTTTGGCTCCTAAATTATGCGGGAGAACTGCTCCAGCGCGGTGGTCAGTTTTTTCAGCGTCTGCTCGGCATCGCCGGCGGTGATGCCGGTCAGGACGCAGTGGTGCAAATGCCCTTCCAGGATAACCTGCCCGGTCTTGTGCAGCGCGGATTTGGCGGCTCCAATCTGGACAAGGATATCCTCGCAGGGCACGTCGTCCCGCACCATGTTCATGATGCCGCGCACCTGCCCCTCAATCCTTTTCAGGCGGGCAACCACCGCATCCACATCCATGCATTCGCGCATAGCTTCCTCCTTCTTGATACCCAATACCCCTATAGGGTATCAGGAGGAGAAAGGATGTCAACCACCCCGCGCCACGCCGCGCGCTTTGCGCTGTTTTTAGGGGAAAGCGGACGGCTGGAGAGCCGTGAGCCCGGCGGGCCCGCCCGGCGCGGACAGATTTCCGGCTTTTGCATTTTTCTGTTGACCCTAAAGTTACTTTATACTTTATGGTGATATCCAGTCTGGCAGAATGCGCGGCAACCTTATGCGGGAATATATCCGTAAAGCTGTTCGGACTGGAGCAAGGCATGTGCGGCACAGGCGGCCAGACGACTCTCTTTCATGTTCAACAGTTCAAGGAGAGGTGATCCGATGATCAGAAAAAGCTTGCTGATAATGATGGCGGTAGCGTTATTCCCCAACCTGGCCCTGGCCGGGCGGACGCTTGACTACACGGATCACGAACCCCTGGGCGGGATGCGCACCCAGTTTATCAAGGATGTGTTTTTTCCGGCCCTGGAAAAGGAGTCTCAGGGCCGCCTGACCGTTGAAGGCCACTGGGGAGGCGAAATAGCCCGGAGCTACGACGCCCTGCGCGCGGTCGGCAAGGACGGCCTGGCGGACATGGCCATTGTGGTGCCGGAATACACGCCCGCCGAGCTGCCGCTGCACCAGATATTCAAGAGCTTCCCCGTGGGGCCCTCCGGAGACAGGCAGGTGGCCTTTTTCCGCCGGGTGTACGCGGAAGTGCCTGATTTTCACGAAGAACTGGCCCAACAGAATGTGGTCGTCCTGCTGTTTGCCACGGGCTTTCCCGTGGCCTTCCTCAGCACCGGCCCCCTGGCAAGTCTGGAAGACATCCGGGGCGGCCGGTGGCGTTCCGCCAGTTTCTGGCATCAGGATTTCTTGCGGAACGCCGGCGCGGAGCCCGTCACCATGCCCTGGGGGGACGAGGTTTACCATGCCCTGCAATCCGGCGGGCTGAACGGGCTCATGGTCAATATCGACAGCGGCTACGACGTGCGCGCCCACAAGGCCGCGCCCAACATTCTGGTGTCCGGGGATCTGTGGCTGGGGCACGTCTACCTGCTGGTGATGAACAAAACTACCTGGGACGGGCTTGCGGAAGAAGACAGGCAGGCCGTGCGGCGCGCCGCCGAGACGGCCCACCAGGCGCTGGGCCGCGCCATGGACGCCGGCTTTGACGCCATGCTGGAGACCGTGCGGGCCGAAGGCGCGAGCGTCCGGATTCTGGAACCGGAAGAAGTGCTGCGCTGGGAAAGCGCCACCGGATACCGGGATGTGCAGGCCGCCTGGGTGAAGAAGCAGGAAGAGCAGGGGCTAAAAAACGTGGCCCGCGTCATGCAACGTGTGGCAGCCCTGCAAAGCGAGGCCGGGAAATAGCGCGCCGCTGGGCGCGGGCGGGTTTTAATCCGCAGGGCAGCCAACAAAAACCGGCCGGAAAGACAGTCTCTCCGGCCGGTTTCTTGCACCGCCCGCAGGCGGCGGAACGGGCTCAGCGCAGGGAAAAGGTGAACGGCAGCAGCACCACGGTATTCACCGCCTGCCCCCGGAGCTTGCCGGGGATGAAACGCGTCCTGCGCGCGGCGTCCAGGGCGGCTTCCTCAAAGTAGCCCGGAGGGTCGGCCTGGTGCACGGCGCAGGCTTGCGGCGCGCCCCCGGCGTCCACCACCAGGCGCACGACAACGCGCCCCTGCATATCAAGCCGCCGGGCTTTGGGGGGATAAGCCGGCAAAACCCTGCGCGCCACGGCCGGGGCCTGATCCACCGCTTCCGCGCTGTAGGCGGCCAGGCCGCCCACGTTCCTCAGGCCGCTTTCCGTGGCGGTTCCGGCGGTGGCGGCTCCGGCGGTGCCGGTTCCGGCCGTGGCGGCTCCGGCTGTGCCGGTTTCGGGCGGGGGGTTGACTGTTGCCGTCGTCGCGGGCGTTTCCTGCCGCCGGGGCGTCGCCGCCCGGGGCGCGGGCGGCTTCTTTTCCGGCTCCTCCGTCTTTTTGGGGCTGACAACCTTTTCCGCTACAGGAACGGGCACAGGAGCGGGCGTTTCAGGTTGCGGCGCGGGTTGCGGATCGGGTTGCGGCGCGGCTTCAGCCCGCGCGGGCGGAACGCCGGACGCCGCTTCCGCCTCTTCCGGCGCGGCGGCCCCGCCCGCCGGGGAAACCTGAGCCCAGGAAACCTGGTACACCGTGTCCGGGGCCGATGCTCCCCGTTGCGGCAGGCCCAGCACCGCCATGGCCAGCAGGCCGTGCAGGCCGAGCGTGAACAGCGCGGAGGCGCAACGCTGCGAAACGGCCATGATCATAGCCCGGCGGGCCCGGCGGGCCCGGCGGCCGTCACGCCCGCCGCGTTTGGCGTGTCCGGCGCGTCCGGCGATTGCGGGGTTCCGGACTCCGCCACCATGCCCACCTTGTCCACGCCGGCCGCGCGGATATGCCCCATAACCTCCATGACCGTGCCGTGCGGCACCTGTTTGTCCGCGCGCAGGAACACCTGTTTTTGCGGGGCCACGGCCAGGGCTTTCAGGGCGTCTTCCAGCATGGGCGCGCTTATCGGGCTTTCGTCCAAAAAAAGGTTGCCGTCGCTCTTGACGGTCAGCAGCAGGTGATCGTTTTCCGTGGGCAGCGTTTCGGCGGCGCTGACCTTGGGCAGTTCCACGGCCAGGCCCTCGGTCATCATGGGGGCCGCGACCATGAAAATGATCAGCAGCACAAGCATGACGTCCACAAAGGGCGTGACGTTAATGTCGGAGGCGAAATCGTCGCCGGACGCTGAAAAAGCCATTTCAGGCCTCCTCTTCCGTCGCGAAGGCGAGGCCTTCGGGGTGTTCGGCCATTTCGTACTGCAAGCGGTTCAGGAACATGCCGGCAAAGTTGTGGCAGCGCCCCTGGATGACGTTGAGCCTGGCCTTGAACAGGTTGTAGCCCATGGACGCCGGAATGGCGACAAACAGCCCCACCGCCGTGGCGATCAGCGCTTCGGCTATGCCGGGGGCCACGGTGGCCAGGGAAACGCTTTTCATCTGCGCGATGGCCTGGAAAGCGCTCATGATGCCCCAGACCGTGCCGAACAGGCCGATGAACGGCGCGGTGTTGGCCGTGGTGGCCAGCAGCGGCAGGCGCGTGGACAGCCTGCCCATTTCCCCCGCGATGCCGGACTGCAACGCGCGCTGCACGGTTTCCTTGCGCAGATCGGCGTCGTTGACCGTGCGGGTGCGGTTGAATTCCTTGATGCCGCGCCGCGCAATGCGGTAAAAAGGCGAAGCCTTTTCCTGCTCCACCAGCTTCAGCGCCGTATGGAAATCCTCCTGCTCGTCAAAGATGTCCATGTCCCTGGCGGTCAGCCGCCCCGCGAGCCGCAGCGTCATCCATGTGGCGGCCATGCAGGCCCAGCTGGCCATGGACATGAAGACAAGAAAGACCAGCACGCACTGGGAGATGACGGTGGCCTGCAAAATCGCGTGGACGATCGTGTTCATGCCGTCTTCTCCCGCGCGGCGTCGCCGCCGAAGGCCCGCATGTCCAGCGCCCCGTTTTTGGGCGCGTTGCAGCGGCCTGTCATTTCCTGCACCCGCACGCGGAAAAGGGGCGAGCGATCCTTCAGCCCGGCAAAGGTGTCGGCGGCGCGCGAGTAGTCCTCGTCCATCACCGCGCCGAGCAGCCGCCAGCCTTCGCGCACGGCCGCGGCGTCAACGACGAACTCGCCCTCGCCCAGGCAGGAAACGCCCGCCCAGGCGCGGAGGTCGGCGCTTGCCGCCGTGTATTTGAGCAGCACGCGCGGGTTGCGGCGCACGTTTTGCCAGGTGCCGCCGCGCGGGTTGATCATGAAGCAGTGGCAGCCGTCCATGAGGAAGGGCGTGGCCTCCACGGCGTAGGGCGTGCCGTCCGGGGCGGCCGTGCAGATGGTGGCCCAGTTGCAGCGGCGGACAACGGCCTGCATTTCGTCGGCGGTCATGACGCGCATGAAGCCTCCAGCCCGCGCATCATGCCGGCAAAGGCGCTCCGCGCGTTTTCGCAATCCGCCTCGTTCGGGTGTTTGGCGGCTTCCTCAAGGCGGGCCCGGCGCTCTTCGGTCATGGGGTGGGGGTTGCCTGCGCCCATCTTGGCCATGGCGCTTTGCAGCCCGGGATCCACCTTGCCCTGGCAGATGAAGGAGCCAAGCACCCTGTTGCCCGCCACCCGCTCGACGGCTTTTTGCATGGATTCACGGGCGTGGTCGGAATCGGGCCAGGCCCCGAGCGTGCCGAACAGGCCCACGGCCTTGCCGCGCACCCGCTCCATATAGCGCGCCATGGCGGCGTCGGGAGCGCCCTTGTCCACCCAGAAGCCGAGCGCGACAACGTCATACGCGGCGGGATCGGGCGCGTTTTCGACCGCAAAAAGCTCCGCGCCTTCGGGCATGGCGGCATGGACGGCCCCGGCGATCATGCGCGTGTTGCCGGTGCGGCTGGAGTAAACAACGAGCGCTTTCATGCCTTGCCTCCCTTGCAGTTGCCATTGCAGCCGCTTTTGCAGCAGCCCTTGGGGGTGTATTGCGCCTTGAGCGCCAAAAAGCCCTCTTTGACCGAGGGAATGATCCGCCGTTGCTCGTCACGCCCCAGATAGACCCCGAAGCACGGATCGCCCGCCGCGTCGTAAAACTGCACGGAATGGCTTTCCAGGCCAAAGGCCTGCTTGGAGACAAACCAGATGGAATCCACATTGGCCGTGAGCAGATGCCCGCGCAAGGGGCTGCCCTTGTCCATCAGGTTGTACATGCCGTGCCCGCTTTTGCCCCTGGGCAGGCGGCAGGGGATTTCCAGCACGGCGCCGGGCGTATGGGCCATAAAGGTGACGCTTTCCCATTCCGTCATGGCTTCCCAGACGGGCAGGAACGCATCGCCCGGCGCGCGGGAGCGCATGTCGTCCGGCAGGGCCTCAATGATGCTGCGTTCCGGCACGCCCAGGCTTTCGGCCAGGGTCTGCGGCATGAAGTTGGGGTTTTCGGCCAGTTTTTCCGCCACCAGGGCGCGGAGGGCGTTGTCGGTACAGGTTGGGTTTGCGTTCATGAATCGTTGTCTCCGGGGTTTTGTGTCGGTTTCAGGCAAGGGCCCGCCTGTGATGCAGGACGATTTTGTCCGTGCATACCAGGTTCATCAGTTCAAGGTCGTGGGTGATCACCAGCAGGCACGCGCCTTCCGTGGCGGCGCGCTTCATGCTGTGGGCCATGCGGCGCATGTTTTCGCCGTCCAGGCCGCTGGTGGGCTCGTCCAGAATCAGCATACGGGGCCGCCGGACAGCCGCGCAGGCCACGGCCAGGCGCTGCTTTTCCCCGCCGGAAAGCGATTGCGGGTGCCGCTGCGCGAGATGGCCAAGGCCGTAGTCTTCCAGGCAGGCCCGCACGGCGGCGGGGCGTTCCCGCTCCGCAACGGCGCCGCGCGCGGCGTCGTCCAGTTCGGCGGCAACGCTGCGCATACGCAACTGGTGTCCGGCGTTTTGCAGCACAACCTGGGCGTGGCGCGCCAGCTTGCGGGGCTTCACGGCTTCCCGCCCGGCCAGCACGCTGCCGCGCCGCGGGCGTTCCAGGCCGGTGAGCAGGCGGGCCAGCGTGGTTTTGCCCGCGCCGTTTTCGCCCGTCAGCGCCGTGATCCTGCCGGGGGCAAAGGAAAGGCCCAAGCCCTCGAATACCGGCGCGCCCCCGGGGTAGGCGAAGGCCAGATCCTCGCAGGCGAAGAAGGCGGAAGGCCCGGCCGGCTCCATGCCCGGAAGCGAGGCGCGGGGATCCGGCACCGTGGCGGCGCGCAGGCCGTGCCGCTCGCGCAGGGCGTCGTCGTCCAGCAGCGCAAAATCTCCGTGGGCGGCCACCCGGCCGTTGTCCAGCACCAGCACGCTGTCGGCCAGGCCGCGCGCCCAGTGCAGGCGGTGATCCACGATAAACAGGGCAATGCCCTGTTCCTTCAGCCCGGCGAGGATGCGGGCCAGTTCGGCGGTGGACTCCGGATCCAGGTTGGCGGTGGGTTCGTCCAGCACCAGCAGGCCGGGCCGGGCCGCCAGCAGGGAGGCCAGGGCCACCTTTTGCTTCTGCCCTTCGGACAGGCCGAATATGGTGTGAGCCAGCAGATCGCCGATGCCGAGCAGGCGGGCGCTTTCCTCAACCGCGCGCTTTACGGCTTTGGCGTCCCAGCCGCGCCATTGCAGGGCCAGGGCCAGTTCGTCGCCCACGGTCAGCGCGAAGAACTGGCGTTCCGGATCCTGGAACAGCGTGCCCGCCCGTTCGGCCAGTTCCGCCGGGGTGCTGTCCAGGGTGCTTGTGCCGGCGAGGCGCACTTCGCCGCTCATGACGCCGCGCAGCGCGTGCGGGGCCAGACCGTTGGCCAGCCGGGCGAGGGTGGACTTGCCGCAGCCGCTGCGGCCGGTGCAGAGCATGGCCTCGCCCGGGGCGAGGCGGAAGCTGACGTCGTGCACGGCGGGCGCGGCGGCGTGGGGATAGGCGTAGGTGACGGAGGAAAAGCGCAGCATAGGGGGCTCACATGGGCAGGGGCCGGAAATCCGGGCCGAAGTATTGAAGCGCGCCCGCCGCGCACAGGGACAGCAGGGCGAGGCCGAGCACGGCCCAGTCGCGCGCCGCCAGGGCGGGCAACGCCTCGCGCCGCGCGCGCCGGGCGGCGCTGATGCCCTTGAGTTCGGCGGCCATGGCCAGATCGTCGGCGGAGTAAAGCATACGGAAAATCAGGGGCACGGCCATGCCGCGCCACATGCCGGTCAGGCCCCGGCCGGGGCGCAGGCGGGCGGCGTCGCGTATCTGCGCGCAGTCGCCCAGAAAGGCGGGGATGAAACGGATGGCCACCGAAAGCGGAATCTGCAGCCAGCCCGGCAAACGGGCCTGCTGCAAGCGGGTGAAAAGCTCCTGCACCGGCGTGGAAAGGGCCAGGGTCAGCAGCAGGTTGACGGATATCAGCATGCGCAAAAAGGGCACGGCCAGGCTGAAGGCGTTCCAGCGCATGAGATCGGGCACGGCCAGGCCGATCAGTGCGGAGCAGCCGAGCGCGAAAAGCATCATCAGCGTGCTGAACAGGTAGACCGTGAGGATGGTGAGCGGCCGCGCCGCGCCAAGCGCCAGGGCCGTGCTGAGCGCCACAAGCAGCCCGAGGCTCAGCGGCGACGACAGGATGACGGCGGCCAGCGACCCGGCCAGGCAGAGCAGCAGCTTGGCCCGCACGTCCAGTCCTTCTGCCAGTCCGGCGGCGGCGCCTCCGGCCGGCCTAGTGAGAAATGATGCCCGCATGGCGCAGCTCCTTCATAAAACGCACGCCGGTGACGCTGCCGGCAAGCGTGCCGACCGCCCCTATGGTGACAAACGCCGTGGCGGTGACGAGCATGCCCGGCTGCTCGCGCATGACCATCCAGGAAATGCCAAGCCCGGCGGCTTTGGCGGCCAGCTCGGCCACCAGCACGCCGGCGACGATGTTGCGGGTTTTGCCGTAGCCGCCCAGGGCGAAGATCACGCCCTCGCCCAGCAGGCAGGCGAGGATGGCGGCCGGGCCGTGCAGGATGCCCTGGCCCATGAGCAGCAGGGAAACCAGCGTGGTCATACCCACGGCCAGGGTCATGGCCCCGGCGCGCGGCACCTTGTGCAGCAGCACGATCATCAGCGTGGCGTAGAGGCAGTTTTTGGCGGCCAGAGTGACGGGGTTCATGCCACCGCCCATATAGGCCACCATGATGGTGGAGGCCTTGATGACCGTGGCGAAAACGCCGATGGTCACCAGTTCCCGCGTGTCCCAGTAGGGCTTGCGGGCGTCCTTCCGCGCCGGGGCGTTTTCCCGCGCCGTGGTTTCACAAACAGCGCTTTGGGCTGCGTTCATCGTTGTTCTCCGGCGTGCGGCGCGGGAGGTTTTCCCGCGCCGCCGCATTGCATTAAAACTCCAGCCCCACGCGCAGGACGGCGTGGAAGCCCGCGCTTTCCAGCTGGCTGGAAGCCAGGGTGTAGCGCTTGTTCAGGAGGTTGTTGAGGTTGAGATCGACAAAGAGCCTGCGATCCTCGCCCAGGCGCGCGCCCAGGGCCAGGTTGGCCGTGCCCCAGCCGGCGTAGTCCTCGAACGTGCCGTCGGAAAAGGTTTCTTTGGCGCTGGCGGCAAAGCGGCCGTAGGCGTCGGCGTACAGGCTCAGCGCCGGGCTCAGCTCGCGCTCGTAGCGCAGGCCGGCGCGGCCCGTCCACATGGGGTCGCCGGTCTGCGAGGTCTGCCGCGTGCCCCAGTCGAAGTGGCGGCGCATGTAGCCGCCGCTGACGTAGGGGGTGAGGCCCCACGGCTCGCAGGTGTAGCCCAGGGTCAGTTCCACGCCGTAGGTTTCGGCGTTGGCCACGTTTTCATAGACCCGGGTGGTGGCGCTGACGCGGCGCTCGGCGATGTAGTTGTCGGCCAGGCTGTAATACACGGCCAGATCGCCGCTGAAGCCGAAGGCCTCGTAGCGCGCGCCCAGCTCGAAGTTCTGCGAGGTTTCGGGCTTGAGATCGGGGTTGGGCAGCAGGATGGAATTGGCCTGGCCGTGCGTGGTGCCGATATAGAGCTGGTGCAGCAGGGGGTAGCGGTAGCCCTGCGCGTACTGGGCGCGCAGCCGCCAGTCGTCGAAGCCGGAATACACCAGGCCCAGGCTGCCCACGAGATGGGCGTCGCGGTTGTCGGCCGTGTCCAGGGTGTTGTCGTTGGTGCTGTCCAGCGCGGATTCCACCCAGGTCTGGCGCAGGCCGATGGTGGCCGTCCAGTCCGGGTGGAACGTCCATTCGTCCTGGGCGAACAGGGCTATGGTCTGCTGGTGGGCCTTGTAGCGGAGGTATTCGTCGGTCACGGTCGTTACGGGGAACGGGGCGGGCGTTTTGATGGTGGTGACGCCCTGCCGGTGATCCTGGGCGTTCAGGTCGTCGTACAGGTAATCGACGCCCGCGATCACATAATGATCGTCGCCGAACGTCCAGTCGGTCTGCAAGTTGCCGCCGTAGCTTTTCTGGTCGTTGTAGGTGACGGGGTGCTGCCAGGTGCGGACATAGGTGTTGGGGCCCATGGGATTGGCGACGTAAACGTTGATGTCGTTCCAGAAGTCCTTTTTGGTTTCCTGCATAAAGGCGGTGAGCCGCGCCTTGCGCAGTACGCCGGAGATCTGGTTCAGCTCGCCAAAGGCGTACCAGCGGTCGCGCTGCCAGCGCGGCAGCTGCATGTTGACGTCCGCGCCGTCCACTTCGCTGCCGGGAATATTGATGTGGCTCCAGAAATGGTCGTAGCCGCCGCCCACCGTGCCGCCGTCCCAGGCGTAGTCGAGGTAGGCGGAGGAGTTGGACTGCTGGTAGCTGGAGTTGGGGATGACGCCCGAGCCGCCGCGCTTGTCGTCCGCGTCGATGTAGTCGCCCGACACGCGGTAGCCGAAGCCCTTGTACGAGCCGTAAAGCGAGCCGTACGGCGTGAGGGATTCGTTGGAGCCATCGAACGTGAGGGCCAGCGCGCCCTGGATCGGCTTGTCGCCGCCCTTCTTGGTGATGATGTTGATCACGCCGCCAATGGCTTCCGAGCCGTACAGCACCGAGGCGGGGCCCTTGATCACGTCGATGCGCTCCACGTTGAGCGGGTCGATCATGATCATGCTGCCGTCCATGGATTTCTGCTCGGAAATTTTCATGCCGTCGATGAGCACCAGCACGCGCGACGGGCTTTCGCCCCGGATGCTGACGCGCTTGGCCCCGCCGCCCATGCCGCCGTCGCTGACCTGGACGCCGGGGATGTCCCGCAGTTGATCGGCAATGGTACGCTGCGGCTCGTGGATGATTTGCGCTTCATCCACCACGGACACGGAGGAGGGCACGTCAAACACCTCCCGCTCGGTGCGGGTGGCCGTGACCGTAACTTCGCGGAGCATGACCGGCTCCCTGGCGGCTGTTTCCGCGGCGGCGTCGGGCCGGGCGCTTTCCTCCGCACCGGCCGGGGCGGCGAAGATCGCTGCGGCGCAGCAGGCAAGCAAAAGAGATCGAAGGGGGTGTCGCGGATGCATGGATGCTTACTCCTTGCCCATGCGGCGTTGCCAGCCGATGAGCGCTTGTGAAAGGTTGACCTGCCAGAACTGCCCGGCCAGCGTGAGTTCCACCCAGGGGCCGTCCCGGGTGATCAGCCCCGCTTCCTGCCAGTTGTCCAGAAGCGGCGCGTAAAGCTCACGGGCGTCAACGCGTTCGCGCGCGGGGTTTTGGGCAAAGGCGGCGTTCAGGTCGTCCAGGTTCAGGCGGCAGTGTTCCATCTGCCCCAGAATGACGCGCAGAACGTCCAGATCGTCCGGCGGAGCCGCCACCATGGCGACCGGCTTTTCCCCGCTGTGACAGCGGCGCAGGTAACTTTCCACCTGGGAATCGTTGAACATGAACCAGCCGTGCAGCGAGCCGCCCGCGCCCGCGCCAAACTGCAGGCAGTCGGCCCGGCCCTTGCCCATGGGGTTGTAAAGATTGCGCTCGCGCGCGGTGCGGCCCCAGTGGCTCATGGAAAGCCTGCGGCAGCGCGCGCCGTGCATCAGGGCCACGCCGCGCTCAAAAAAGCTCCCCTGTTCGGCCAGCGAGGCCGCGTTTGGCAGCGAACCGGCCGCGATGCCCCTGGCCAGGGCGCTCCCCGGGAAGATATTCAGCTGGTAAAGATCCACCCCGTCCAGCGGCAGGGCAAGGAAGGTGCGGATGTCCTCTTCCCAGTGCTCCACGGTTTGGCCGGGCAGGCCGTAGATCAGGTCGATGATGACGGCGGCCTGGTTGTACGAGGCTAGGCGCTCCAGAATGCGGCAGACGTCTTCCTTGGCCGTGAAGCGGCCGATGCGGCGGCGTATTTCGGTATCAAAGCTCTGCACGCCGATGGAAAAACGGTTCGCCCCGCCCGCGATGCAGGCCTCGATCCGTTCCGCGTCAAAATTGTGGATGCGTCCTTCCACGGTGATTTCGCAATCGTTGGCCAGGGGCAGCGCCGAACGCAGGACGCGCAAAAGGCGCGTCAGTTCCGCCCCGCGCAGCGCGGTGGGCGTGCCGCCGCCGAGGTAGAGCGCGTTGATCGGGGCCGAGGCGGTGGAAACATAGCCCCGCTCGGACTCTATTTCTTTGATCAGCGCCTCAAGGTAGGCCGCGCCGGCCTCCGGCGTGTATTTGCCGCCAAAAAAACCGCAATACAGGCATTTGCTTTCGCAATAGGGCAGGTGGACATAGGCCGCGGCCGGGCCGCTGCGGGGCGTGGCGCGCAGCTTCTCCAGCGTGCCCGGCACGTCGGCCCCGGCCGCGCGTTCGCCGCTCATGCCCGCATGGACGGCTGTTTTGCGGGCAAAAGCGTCCGCCAGCGGATTGGCGGCGATCCGCGCAAAATACTCCGTTTGCGGCGCATGGCTGTTTTCGGACACGATATTCAGCCCCTTTTTGTTCCCCACAGCTTCGGGCGTCCCTGTTTCGTCGGACGGCAGCAATCGGGCGGGCATGGAAAGCGACATGGAAACCTCACACGGTTGAATCGATAAAGAAATTCGTTTTCAACAACACCGTAAAAAAATGCGCGCCGTCATTCCGGCAGCCCGGCCGTCCGGCACAGGGCGTCGGCCACAATGCGGCTGATCCGCCGCGACTCGTCCTCCGTGAAGGCTTCCTTGCCCAAATGGTGCAGCACGGGTCGCGCGCCCCGGAAAAAGGCCATGCCCTGGGCCACCATGCACTGCGCCAGCACCACGGCCTCCAGCGAGTCTTCCGCTATGCCGCGCGCCCTGGCCGCAACCACCGCGAACGAATGGTGCAGGGGGTCGAGGATTTGATCGCTGAACCGGCCGTACACGCCAAGCAGGGCGGAGGCTTCGGGGCTGCTCAGCGCCCGGAGCAGCGCCGCGCCCTCCGGCCCGGCGAGAATGGCCAGCAGTTTCGCGGCGTATGCGCGCAGGAGCGGCGGGAGATCCTCCGGCGCGGCCTCGCGCGCCCGCGCGCCAAAAGCTTCCGTCTCCGGCACGAACAGGGCCCGCAAATCCTGGATGCAGCGTTCCACCACGGCGGCCATCAAATCCGCCATGCCGCCGAAATGGTAGCTGATCAGCGCGTGGTTCACGCCGGCTTCCAGCGCAAGTTCCCGCGTGGTCAGATTTTTGCCGGATCCGCCGGTGAACAGGCGGACGCCGGCCTCGATCAGGCGGGCTTTGGCCCTGGGTATGCGGCGCGGCGGAAAAAGAGAGGCGGAGTGGTACACGTTGGCTCCTGTCAAGGCGGCACGCTATGATAAATGAAAATGAAAGTCAACCGCATGGTTAATATATTGTGATATGCCGTTTGATTTCAGCATATTAACAATGACAGCGCGCCCGTTGGCAAAAGCCGTCCCCCGGCGAAGGCGGAGCCACGCTGCGGCGCGGGCGCTCCGCCGCGCCCTTTACCTCCGGCGCGAAGCGGCGTACAGTTCCGGCCAGCTAGGGGGGCCCGGTTGCGGGCTGAGATGGGCGCGGCCCACCACCCTTTGAACCTGATGCAGCGTAGCCCGGCCCTTGCCGGAAAAACTGCCGTAGGAAAGCTGGAGTCGTAAGCTCTTCGCCCACCTGCGTGGGCGTTTTTTATGCCCGCGAGCAGCCGCGCGTCATAAGAGGCATGGAGGAGCTTATGGATATTTTTTCGCGCAACGCCGCTCTGGCCGCGCTGTTCGCGCGGCACGGCGAGCGCCTTTCCGCCGGCGAGGGCCTTGATCCCGACAGTATTGCCGCCGCCCTGAACGAGGGCAGCATGGCGCTGCTCGGCAACCCCGCCCACCCCGGCGGCCTGCCGCTGCTGGTGGGCCAGCCCAGCCGCGTCAAGGTCAACGCCAACATCGGCACGTCCCCGCTGCATCACTGCGCGCAAACCGAGATGCAAAAGCTGGACGCCGCCGTGCTGGCCGGGGCGGATACCGTCATGGATCTCTCCACCGCCGGCGATCTCGACGCCATCCGCCTGGAAATGCTGGCCCGCTGCGCCCTGCCGCTCGGCACGGTGCCCATGTACGCCGTGGGGCAGCTCTATCTTGACGCCGGGCGGGATGCGGCGGACATGGATCCGGAGGCGCTGTTCGCCGAAATAGAAAAGCAGGCCGGGCAGGGCGTCGATTTTATGACCGTCCATTGCGGCCTGACCCGGCGCGGGGCCGAATGGGCCACGGAGGAAGGGGACAACGGGCGGCTGATGGGCGTTGTGTCCCGCGGCGGGGCGATGCTGGCCCGCTGGATGCGGAAAAACGGCAAGGAAAACCCGCTGCTGACGGATTTTGACCGGGTTGTGGACATTGCGCTGCGCCACAACGTCACGCTTTCGCTCGGCGACGGCCTGCGCCCCGGCGCGGGGCGCGACGCGGGCGACGCGGCCCAGTTCGAGGAAGTGCTCACCCTGGGCAGGCTGGCCCGGCACGCCCGCTCGCGCGGGGTGCAGTGCATGATCGAAGGGCCGGGGCATGTGCGGCTGCACGAGGTGGAAAGCCAGATGCGCACCATCAAGCGCCTGACGGACAACGCGCCGCTCTATGTGCTGGGGCCGCTGGCCACGGATACGGCGCCCGGCTATGATCACATCGCCGGGGCCATCGGCGCGGCCGCGGCGGTGCGGGCCGGGGCGGATTTTCTCTGCTACCTGACCCCGGCCGAGCATGTGACCCTGCCGGATATCGACGACGTGCGCGCCGGGGTGCTGGCGTCGCGCGTGGCCGCGCAGGCGGGCGAGGCGGCGCTGGGCCGCCCCCGCGCCGTAAAGCGCGAGGACGACATGTCCAGGGCGCGGGCCGCGCTGGACTGGGAGGCCATGGGCCGGCTGGCGCTGGATCCCGCCCTGTTGCGCGCCCGGCGCGAACCGCACAAAAACGAGGAAGTCTGCGGCATGTGCGGCAAGTTTTGCGCGATTAAAATGCTGCGGGATTGAGG
>JAVBMS010000001.1:0-18630 GCA_031552135.1 Mailhella sp. | reverse complement strand
CAAGGTGCGCGGCGTTTCCGAGGAAACCACTACCGGCGTGCATCGCCTCTACCAGCTCGCGGCCGAGGGCAAGCTGCTTTTCCCGGCCATCAACGTCAACGACTCCGTGACCAAGTCGAAGTTCGACAATCTTTACGGCTGTCGCGAATCCCTGGCCGACGGCATCAAGCGCGCCACCGACATCATGGTGGCCGGCAAGGTGGTGCTGGTGTGCGGCTACGGCGACGTGGGCAAGGGCTGCGCCAAGTCCATGCGCGGCTTCGGCGCGCGCGTGCTGGTGACGGAAGTTGACCCCATCTGCGCGCTTCAGGCCGCCATGGAAGGCTACGAAGTCACCACCGTGGAAGACGCCCTGCCGGTGGCCGACATTTACGTCACCGCCACGGGCAACTACCACGTGCTCACCGGCCAGCACATGCTCGGCATGAAAGACGAAGCCATTGTGTGCAATATCGGCCACTTCGATAACGAAATCGACATGGCCTGGCTGGAATCCGCCCCCGGCTGCGTCAAGATCGAAATCAAGCCCCAGGTGGACAAATGGACGCTGCCCTCCGGCCGCTCCATCCTGGTGCTGGCCGAAGGCCGCCTCGTCAACCTGGGCTGCGCCACCGGCCACCCCAGCTTTGTGATGTCCAACTCCTTCACCAATCAGGTGCTGGCCCAGCTTGATCTCGCCGCCGCGCCGCACGAGCGCAAGGTGTACACCCTGCCCAAAAAGCTGGACGAAGAGGTGGCCCGCCTGCATCTGGCCCGCCTGGGCGCCAAGCTGACCAGCCTGAGCAAGGAGCAGGCCGACTATATCGGCGTGCCCGTGGACGGGCCGTACAAGACGGACTTGTACCGTTATTGATTGTATAGCTGAAAAAACAAAAAGGGCCGCGTAAGCGGCCCTTTTTGCGATCATGAGGCGCGGCAACCTTAAATAAACGGCACCAGATCCACGAGGTCGGCGGCGGTGAGGAAGGTGTCGAAGGCCGTGCGCAGGGCCACGGGCTCGGTGCGCATGGTCATGCCGTCCACGCGCAGGAGGCCGGGGATGCGCTCCAGGCGGTCGGCCGTGGAGGCGGTGGTCAGTTCCATTTCCAGCACGGTCGGCTCTTCGGGCTTCCAGATTTTCATGCCCGGCAGGCCGCGCAGGGCCGCGAGCGCGGCGTCGTAAATCTTCTGGCGGCAGACGCTGGGGTGCAGGCACTGGGCCGCGTACGCGCCGATGCCGCGCTTGACGGCCACGGTCTGGGCCCAGGGCAGCAGGGCCTTGCTTTCTTCGGCGGTGGCGGCGTCGCCGGTGACCAGGGCCACGGGCGCGCCGTACAGGCCGGCCATGGCGGCGTTCATGCCAAGTTCGCCCACGGAGAGGCCGTTCAGGCGCGTATCGCGGATGCGGCTGTGGTGGTTGTGGATGATCACGCCGTCCTTCGCGCCCGGCTTGGCGTGGTAGCCCACAAAGAGCACGGCGTCAAAGCCCTGTTCCACGCCCTGCATCATGGACAGCGGGCGGGGCGAACCCATGATCAGCTCGGCGCGGGCGTCAAGCTCCTCGGGCAGCAGGTTGACGCCCACGTTGTGCGAGTCGGCCACCACCACCTGCGTGGCGCCCGCGTCAAAGGCGGCGCGGATGGCGGCGTTGACTTCGCCCGTCATCAGGCGGCGGCTTTGCGGATATTCGCGGCCGTCCACGCGCGAATGCTCGGGCCGGGCCACGCAGCCCACGCCTTCAATGTCACACGAAATATAGACCTTCATGGTGTTTCCTTGGGGTTGAATGGAAGCGGAAGCAAGCGAGGATACGCCGCCGCCCTTTTTTGGCAAGCCGCTATTTTACCTGGTACATCCAGCATTCCACAAAATGATCGTCGCTGATCTGGACGCGCTCCGGCGGTTCGAGCGCGCAGACGGCGGCCTTTTGCGGGCAGCGGGGGTGGAAAGGGCAGCCCGAGGGCAGGCGGACGGGGCTGGGCACGTCGCCCTGCAGCACGGCCAGGGTTTTGCGGCGTTCGGGGTCGGGCTCGGGCACGGAATCCATCAGCGCGCGGGTGTAGGGGTGCCGGGGCTGGAGGAACAGATCGTCGCGCAGGGCGGTTTCCACCACATGCCCGAGGTACATGACGGCCACGCGGCGGCTGACGTGCCGGATCACCGCCAGATCGTGCGAAATAAAGAGGTAGGCGTAGCCGTGCCGGGCCTGGAGCTCGTTGATCAGGTTGAGGATCTGGGCCTGCACGGACACGTCGAGCGCGGAGGTGGGCTCGTCGAACACGATGAATTCCGGCCCGGCGATCAGCGCGCGGGCGATGCCGATACGCTGGCGCTGGCCGCCGGAAAATTCGTGCGGGTAGCGGCGCATGTGCTCCTCGCTGAGGCCGACCTCGCGCAGAATGGCGGCCACGCGCTCCGCGCGTTTGGCGCGCGAAAGTTTGGCGCGAGGAATAAGCGGCGCGCCCACAAGCTGCTCCACGGTCATGCGCGGGTCAAGCGACGACTGCGGGTCCTGAAACACGGCCTGGATTTTGACTTTTTCGGGGGCCGCGCGGCGCAGGGCGGGCAAATCCTGCTCCCGGTACAAAATCTGCCCGGCGTCGGGCTCCAGCAGGCCGAGCAGCAGATTGCCCACCGTGGACTTGCCGCAGCCCGATTCGCCCACCACGCCCAGGGTTTCGCCCTCAAACACGCGAAAACGCACGTTGTTGACCGCGTGCAGGTAGCGGCGCTCGCCAAACAGCCCGGAGCGGCCGAGGCCGAAGCGCTTGTGCAGATCCGTCACGCGGATCAGGGCGGGATCGATGTCGCGGCGGAAACTCATGCGGAAACCTCGGCGGGAGCGGGAGAAGCGGCGTGGTGGCAGGCCACGATGCCGTTGCCGTGGCGGCGCGGGGCGGGATCTTCGCGCTCGCACAGGGCCGTGCGCAGGGCGCAGCGCGGGTGGAAGCGGCAGCCCGACGGCGGATGCAGCAGGCTGGGCACCGAGCCGGGAATGGAGGGCAGGAGGGCGCGCGTGTCCGTCAGCGTGGGGATGGCCGCGATCAGCCCTTGCGAGTAGGGGTGCACGGGGCGGCGGAACAGATCGGCGGCGGAAACCAGCTCCACCAGCTTGCCCGCGTACATCACGGCCACGCGGTCGCAAAGCTGGGCCACCACGCCCATGTCGTGCGTGATGAACAGCGTGGACACCCCGCGCGAGCGCGTCAGCTCGGCCAGCAGCGCCAGCACCTGGCCCTGCACGGTCACGTCGAGCGCCGTGGTGGGCTCGTCGGCAATCAGCAGCAGCGGGCTGCACGAAAGCTCCATGGCGATCATGGCGCGCTGGCGCATGCCGCCGGAAAGTTCGTGCGGGTATTTGTCAAAGGCCTGATCCGGGTCGGGCATGTTGACCTGGCGCAGCATGTCCACGCAGACGCGCCGCGCCTCGGCCCGGCCCACGCGCATGTGCAGGCGCACCACCTCGCTCATTTGCTGGCCCACCGAAAAGACCGGGTTCAGCGAGGTCATGGGCTCCTGGAAGATCATCGAAATCTCGCCGCCGCGCACCGCGCGCATCCGCCTCGGCGAGGCTTCCAGCAAGTTTTCGCCCCGGAACAGCACCTCGCCCGAAAGCCGGGCGGGCGGCGAGGGCAGGAGGCGCATGATCGCCCGGGCCATGACGGATTTGCCGCAGCCCGATTCGCCCACCAGGCCCAGGATTTCGCCGGGCATGACGTCGAGGCTGACGTTTTCCAGCACGCGGCTGACGCCTTCAAGGTTATGAAAGCCGACGCACAGGTTGCGGAGCGAGAGCAGGGCCTCCATCAGCGCCCCCTGACGCGTGGGTCGAGCGCGTCGCGCAGGGCGTCGCCCAGAATGTTGAAGCCCACCACGGTCAGCACGATGAAGATGCCGGGGAAGGTGGGGTACCACCACTGGTCGAGCAGAAATTTGCGGCCCGTGCTGATCATGGCGCCCCATTCCGGCATGGGCGGCTGCGCGCCAAGGCCGATGAAGCTGAGCGAGGCCGCCACCAGAATGGTGTCGCCCACGGTCAGCGTGGCCAGCACCATGAGCGAGGCCATGCAGTTGGGGATGACGTGGCGCAGGATGATCCACGGCGCGCGGAAGCCCGAAACCCTGGCGGCCTTGATGAACAGCTTTTCGCGCACGGCCAGCGCCTCGCCGCGCGCCATGCGCGCGAACTTGGGAATCTGCACAAAGGCCACGGCCAGAATGGCGTTGCGCAGGCTGGGGCCGAGCGCCGCGGCCAGCGCCATGGCCAGCACCAGCGAGGGGAAGGAGAGGATCACGTCCATCACGCGCATCAGCACGTTGTCCACCTTGCCGCCCAGATAGCCCGCCGTGGCGCCCACCAGTGTGCCTATGCCGCCCGCGATCACGATGACCACCAGGCCGATGATCAGCGAAACGCGCGCGCCGTAGATGATGCGGCTCAAAATGTCGCGGCCCATTTCATCGGTGCCGAACCAGTGCAGGGCCGAGGGCGCGGCCAGGCGCTCGCTCAGGCTGATCGACACGGGATCGTACGGCGCAAGCAGCGGGGCGAGCAGGGCCATCAGCGCCATGCACAGGATCAGCGCGCCCCCGCCCACGGCCGACGGATTCCGCAGCAAAATGCCCGGAACCGACGTGGGCGCGAAAAGGCTAGTACCGGATTTGCGGATTGACCAGGGCATACAGCACGTCCACGCACAGATTGATGAACACGTAAGCCAGCGACACCACCAGCGTGAAGCCCATGATGGCCGGGAAATCCAGGGAGTTGACCGAATCCACCACATATTTGCCCATGCCGGGCCAGCCGAAGATGGTTTCGGTCAAAATCGCCCCGCCCAAAAGCTCGCCGATGGAAAGCCCGGCGATGGTGATGGTGGGGATGAGCGAATTTTTGAGCGCGTGGCGGCCGATCACCCGGAATTCCGAAAGCCCGTTGGCCCGCGCCGTGACCACATAATCCTGCTCCAGCGAGTGGATCATGCTGGAGCGCACGATGCGGGTGATGATGGCCAGATAGACGTACGAAAGGCAGAAGGCGGGCAGAACAAGGTGGGCCAGGGCGTCGCCCAGCACGGCCCAGTTGCCGGTTAAAAGAGCGTCCAGCGTGTACATGCCGGTGATCGACGCGGGCGGCGACAGCAATATGCCCAGGCGGCCCGAGCCGGGCAGCACGCCCAGGTTGCGGTAAAACAGCAGAAGCAGCATGAGGCCCAGCCAGAACACCGGCGTGGACACCCCGATAACCGAAAAGACGCGCGTGAGGTGATCGGCCAGACGGTTGCGCTTGACCGCGGCCAGAATGCCCAGCGGCACGCCCACCAGCAGGCAGAGCAGCATGGCGGCCAGGGCCAGCTCCAGCGTGGCGGGGAAATAGTCGCCCAGATCTTCGGTCACAGGCCGCTGGTTACGGATGGACAGGCCGAGATCGCCGTGGAGCAGGTCGCCCATATAGCGGATGTACTGCTCGTGCAGCGGCCGGTCGAGCCCGTAGATGCGGCGGATGTTTTCGATGGTTTCTTCGCTGGCCTTCTGGCCGGCGATCAGCGTGGCCGGATCGCCCGGTATGGCGTGCGAGATGATGAACACGCACAGCGTAACGCCAAAAAGCACGGGAATGACGGCGAAGAGGCGACGGAGAATGAAGGCTGGCAGCGACATAAGCTTCGGCTGGGCCGCCGGGCGGATTGTTCCGCCGGGCGGCCCGGTTCAGAATGCGTTTGGAGAGGCTTTAGTCCTTGGAAATCCCGTCGAAATTGTACATGGATTCCAGCATGGGGTTGAACACAAAGCCCTTGACGTTCTTGCGCATGGGAATGGCGGCCTTGAGCTGGTACAGGAGGATGTAGGGGGCGTCGTCGATCACGATGTCCTGCATTTCGGTGTACAGCTTCACGCGCTCGTCGTGGTTGGTGGAAGAGGCGGCCTTGGTCAGCAGCTCGTCCACCTTGGGGTTGGAGTAGAACGCGCGGTTGCCCGCCATGCCCTGGTGCTTGGTTTCGTACCAGAAGTTGGCGAACATGTACGGGTCGGCGTAGTCCGGGCTCCACGCGCCGAGGCACAGGTCAAAGTCGGCCTTGGCCACGCGGTCGCGCAGGGTGGGGTTGGCCATCAGCTCCAGCTTGAGCGTAACGCCGATATCCGCGAAGTTGCTCTGCAAAATGGTGGCAATCTGCTCCCACACGGCGCGGCGTTCGGAATAGATCAGCGTGAGGGTCAGCTTTTCCTGGCCGGCTTCCTTGAGCAGGGCGCGGGCCTTGTCAAGATTGCGCGAATACTGGAAAGCCTTGGGGTTGTAGCCCCACATGCCCTTGGGGATGGGGCCGCGCATCTGCTCGCCGTCGCCCTGCAACACAAACTGGATGATGCCGGCGTAGTCCACGGCGTAGGAGAGCGCCTGGCGCACGCGTTTGTCGGCCAGGGCGGGCTTCTTGTTGTTGACGTAGACGTATTCCACAAACTGGCCGTCGTAGCGGCGCACCACCACGCCGGGGTTCTTTTCCAGCTCGGGGAGCTGATCGGCCAGAATGGATTCGGTGATGTCGATGTCGCCTTTTTCCAGCGCCAGGCGGCGGTCGGAAGCTTCGCGCATCGGGCGGATGATCACGCGCTTGATCGCGGGTTCGCCGCCCCAGTAGCCGGGCCGGGCTTCCATGACCAGGCGTTCGCCGCGCACCCATTCTTTAAGGACGTAGGGGCCGGAGCCGTCGATGTTCTGCGCCAGCCAGGCCTTGGCCATGTCGCCGTCCTTTTCGTGCTTCATGACGGCGGGGTTGACGATGGAGCAGCCGTTGACGGCCAGCACCTGCAAAAAGGGCGCGAAGGGGTACTTGAGCGTGAAGCGCACGGTGGCGGGATCGATCACGTCCACCTTGTCCACGCATTCGATGTTGCCGGCCGGGCCCATGCCCACCTTGAGCACGCGGTCAAAGGAGAACTTGACCGCCGCGGCGTCCAGCGGCGCGCCGTCGCCAAACTTGATGCCCTGGCGCAGCTTGAACGTCCAGACAAGGCCGTCGTCCGACACCGTCCACGATTCCGCCACCATGGGCTCGACCTCGGTGGAGCCCATGCCGTCGATAATTTTATACTTTACCAGACGATCGTAAGCGGGGTACGTCTGGCGCCAGTCGAAGTTGTCGCTCGACACGGCGGGATCAAGCACGCTGGGGTCGGAGGCCACGCCGATAACCAGCGTGTCCTTGGGTGTGGCCGCCAGGGCGGGGAAGGCCAGGCAAAGTGAGAGAGCCAGGATCGCCCATCGGCTCGCGCGGGATTTGTTCATGCGGTACCCCCATAGGGTTTGAGGAAAGTTGCCGCTGCAGAATGCGTGATTTTCTTTCAAACGTCTAGAGGTACGCGCGCCGAAAATGCGCGAAAGAAGCAAAAAAAATCGAATGGTTCCGTTAAAGCATGTTCCTGATGGCACATGCGCCGGCGGGCTTGGCCGGGCGCGGACGTAGGCCCCCAACATGTATCCGCTTTTAGGAGAGAGCTATGGAACACGCGGTTCGGCACGGTTTTCTGCGCACGGCGGACGGGCTTCGGCTTTTCTATTGCCAGGACATTCCCGAAAACCCGCGCGCCATCGTGGTGCTGGTGCACGGCCTGGCCGAGCATTGCGGCCGCTACGACCATGTGACCCGGCGTTTTAACGAGGAGGGCTACGGCGTTTTCCGTTTCGACAACCGGGGCCACGGGCGCTCGGAGGGCGAGCGCGCCCACGTCGATTCGTTCCATGATTTTTTAAGCGACGCGGATCTGGTGGTGGAAAAGGCGCGCGCCGAATTTCCGGCCCTGCCCGTCTTTTTGCTGGGCCACAATATGGGCGGCCTCATCGTCACGGCGTATGCCGCCAAATATCCCGGCAAATCCAGCGGGCAGATCGTTTCCGGCGCGGCGGTGCGCCCCATGCCCGGCCTTGCGCCGCAAGGCAGCTGCGCGGACAGGGACGGCCGCCGCGCGCGCGTGTCGTCGCCCCCCGCCCATCTGCTGACGGAAAACCCCGCCCTGCGGGCCAGCTACGACGGCGATCCGCTTATCGAGCGCCACATCACGCTGGGCCTGGCGCAGGGCGTCTGGGGCGAGGGCGTGGCCTGGCTGGAAAACAATCTGGCCGCGCTCGGCACGCCGCTTCTGGTGCTGCACGGGGCCGAAGACCGGCTGATCCCGCCCGCCGTGGGGCGCTGGCTGCACGAAAACGCGCCCGTGGAGGACAGGACGCTGAAAATCTACCCCGGCCTCTACCACGAAATTTTGAGCGACCCGGCCAACGAGCACGTCATCACCGACATTGTGGACTGGATGGACGGTCGAGGCGGTCGAGGCGGTCGAGGCGGCCGGGGCCGCAACGGGCGGGGCGCATAGCGGCCGCTTTGCGCCGCTCCCGGCTTGTGCTATGCAGGCGGCGGGGAGGGCGCGTTATGGGCACGGACGGCACGGCGGAGCTACGCACCGGCGGTAAAATCAACGTGTTTTTGCGGATCACGGGCCGCCGCGACGACGGCTACCATGATCTGCGCACGCTGTTCATGCCGCTGCCGGAACCCGTGGACACGCTGCGGCTGCGCCCTGCGCCGGGCGAAGGCTTTGCGTTGCGCTGCGCGGAGCCGGGCATCGATCCCCTGCGCAATACCCTGACCAAGGCCTACCAACGTTACGCCGAGGCTTCCGGCTTCGCCCCGGCTCTGGACGCGGAGCTGATCAAGGGCATCCCGCACGGGGCGGGCCTTGGCGGGGGCAGCGCGGACGCCGCGCTTTTGCTGAACTGGCTCCAGTCCCGCGCGCCCCGTCCGCTGACGGCGGGCGATCTGACTGCGCTGGCCGCGCGGGTGGGCGCGGACGTGCCGTTTTTTCTGAACCCGCGCCCCAGCCTGGCCGAAGGCGTGGGCGAACGCCTGACGCCGTGCGAGCCCGATCTGGGCGATCCGGCGGTTGTGCTGCTGTGCCCGGACACGCGCATAGCCACCGCCTGGGCGTTCAAGGCCTGGGACGACTGGAACGGGCGGATCGGCACGCCCCCGGCGTTATTAAGGTTGCCCTTGACAGCCGATCCGAAGGCGGATAAAAATCACGGTTCGTGTTTACCCCGGCCTTTGTGCGTGGAAAACGACTTTGAGCCGGTGGTGTTCACGGCCTGGCCCGAGCTGGCGCGCCTCAAGGCGCGTTTACTGCGGGAAGGCGCGTGCGCCGCGGGTTTGAGCGGGAGCGGCTCGTCGTTGTTCGGTTTGTTCCGGGAGTGGGGCACGGCCCTGGCCGCCGCAAACTCCCTGCGCAACGGAAATGGCGCTCCGCGCGGCGCGTCCGGGTACACGGCGCACGGCCCGTTTCGTTTCGGCCCGGCGGCCGGGTCGGACAGGTCAAACGGGTAGCGCGCGGTTTTTTGGGATTGTTGGGGTGTCGCCAAGCTGGTAAGGCAGCGGATTTTGGTTCCGCGATACGAGGGTTCAAATCCTTCCGCCCCAGCCACATTTTGCCCGCGCGGGTTGGTAATTTGGAGCATTTTCGCTTTGGAAATGTTCACGGGACTGAGCGACGCGAAGTCCCGCCGCGAAGCCGGAGCAGCCGCGATTCACTCGCGGCGTTAAGCGACGGCGGAGGCGTGAAACTTAAGCGACAGAACATCGTGTCCTGCCATGTACAGTCTTCAAGTTAAACTGCCCTAAGCCGGAAGGCGTCTATGTACGGCGATCTTAAGATTCTTACCGGAACGTCCAACCCCAAGTTGGCCACGGACATTTGCGACCACCTCGGCTGTTCGCTCACGCCCGCCCTGTGCGAGACGTTCAGCGACGGCGAGTTGCGGGTGGAAATCGGCGCCAGCGTGCGCGGGCACGACGTTTTTGTCATCCAGCCCACCTGCGCGCCCGCCAACACCACGCTCATGCAGCTTTGCCTCATGCTCGACGCGCTCAAGCGCGCCAGCGCGGGCCGCATCACCGCTGTCATTCCCTATTACGGCTACGCCCGCCAGGATCGCAAGGTCAGCCCCCGCGCGCCCATCAGCGCCAAAATGGTGGCCGACTTCCTCAGCATGGCCGGGGCGCAGCGCATCGTCACCGTGGACTTGCACGCCGGGCAGATCCAGGGCTTTTTCAACTGCCCTGTGGACAACCTGTTTGCCAGCAACGTGCTTTTGGAGCACTTCCGCCATCTGCGGGGCGACATCGTCATGGTCTCGCCCGACGCGGGCGGCGTGGAGCGCACCCGCGCCTTCGCCAAGCGCATGGACGCGGGCCTCGCCATCATCGACAAGCGCCGCGACCGCCCCAACCAGGCCACGGCCATGAACGTGATCGGCGACGTGGAAGGCAAGGTGGCCGTGCTGGTGGACGACATGATCGACACCGCCGGCACCATTTGCGCGGCGGCCGAAGTGCTGCTGCAGAACGGCGCTTCCGAAGTGCGCGCCTGCGCCACGCATGCCGTGCTTTCCGGCCCGGCCTGCCAGCGCCTGATGGATTCCCCCTTCTCCGAAGTGGTGGTGACCGACACCATCCCCCCCGGCGACAAGGAAGACAAATGCTCCAAGCTCCGCGTGGCCTCCGTGGCCGGCATCCTGGCCAAGAGCATCCGCAATATCCACGACGGCTCGTCCGTCAGCGCCCTGTTCGGAATCCAGTCCTGCTGAATTTGTCAATAGCCGCTCCGGCGGTTCCCCAAGGAGAAACAACGTCATGGCTGAAATGAAAACCCTCTCCGTGCAGAAGCGCTCCGCCACCGGCAAGGGCGTCAACCGCCGCCTGCGCGCTCAGGATCTTGTTCCCGGCGTGTACTACACCAAGGACGGCGCCAACGTGCCCGTGCAGATGTCCGCGCTGCCCCTGCAGAAGGTTTACGACCAGGTGGGCCGCACCAACGTCTTCAATCTGGAGATTGACGACAACGGCAGCAAGTCCGTCCATCCCGTGTTCGTGTGGGACGCCCAGTACCATCCGGTCAAGAGCCAGTTCACCCATGTGGACTTTTACGGCGTCGACCTGGACAAGGACATCAAGGTGGAAGTGCCGCTGGAATTCACCGGCTCCTCCAAGGGCGTCAAACTGGGCGGCACGCTGGAAACCTACCGCGAAAGCGTGACGCTGTCGGCCCGGCCGCAGTTCATGCCCCGCAAGGTTTCCGTGGACATTTCGGGCCTGGACATGAACCAGTCCGTCCGCGTTTCCGAGCTTCAGCTTCCCGAAGGCGTGCGCGCGCTGTACAAGAGCGACTTTACCGTCGTCGCCGTCGTCACCGAGAAGGAAGAGGCCGAAGCGGCTTCTTAAGCGTTTTGCGGGGAGGCCCTCCGGCCTTCCCGCTTTTACGGCGCTTCGCGCAACCCGGATTCGGGCAGGGCTCTTCGGAGCGTTGCCCTCTTTTCGTTTCCGGCGTTCGGCCGCCGCGCCTCTCCGCCGTTCCTCTTCGCCGTTCCTCTCCGCCGTTCCCTGATACTTCGGGGCGCGCGCGTCTTTTTTCTTCCCTCCCGGACGGAAAGCTTTTAAGCTGCAAAAAAAGCCGGCATCCGCCGGCCGCAGCGCGTGTTCCGCAAGAACCGCGCGTCATCCTGAGGGAGGTGCGCCATGTCTGTACGCCGCGCCGTGGTGGCCGGGCAGTTTTATCCCGCTGATCCCCGGGTGTTGCGGGCGGGCATCGCCCGCTTCTTCGCCAATGTTCCGGCTTCGTCCAAGGCCGTGACAAGCCTCCCGGGCGCGCCGCAAGGCGTCTGGACGGAGCGCCGCCCGCTCCTGACCATGCTGCCCCATGCGGGCCATATCTATTGCGGGCCGGTTATCGCGGCCGCGCTCAAGGGCATCGATCTGCCGCAGCGCCTGGTGATTCTCGCGCCCAACCATACGGGCGCGGGGCATCCGCTGGGCTACTGGCCGGACGGCGCGTGGGAAACCCCGCTGGGCCGCGTGCCGGTGGACGCCGAGTTGGGCGAGGAACTGCGCGCCCTGGGCGGAGGCTTTGCCCCGGACGAAACCCCGCACCGGCGCGAGCACGACATCGAAGTGCTGCTGCCCTTTTTGCAGACCGTGCGGCCGGACGCGCGCATCCTGCCCATTGTCGCGGGCGGGGCGGGCGGGCAGTTGGCCGAAACGGGCCGCGCCCTGGCGGCCCTTGTGCGCGCGCATGTGCAGGACGGCCGCGGCGACGTGGCCCTGATCCTCAGTTCCGACATGAACCATTACGCTGACGAAAGCGAGACGCGCCGCCTCGATTCCCTGGCCCTGGACGCGTTTCTGGCGCTGGATCCCCGGCGTCTGGCCGACGTGGTGCAAAGCCAGCGCATCAGCATGTGCGGCATTTTGCCCGCGCTGATCGCCCTGACGGCCGCGCGCGAACTGGGAGCGTCCCAGGCCCGCCTCGCGGCGTACGACACCTCGGGCTCGGCCTCCGGCGACGCGCGGCGCGTGGTGGGCTATGCGGGCGTGCGGGTCTGGTAAGCCCGGCAGAGAGGCTGCTCAGGGCTTGACGTAGGCGAAACCCTGGTTTTGCAGCAGCACAATTTCCAGCACCCCGGCGGGCACCACGGCGCACGTTTCCCACAGGGCGTCGGCCGCTATGTGAAAAGCGTCCAGCGCGTTGCGGCACAGGCGGATATCCAGGCCCAGGCCCGCCATTTCGGCCTCGCGCGCGGCCAGGGGGCTCTCGCGGGTAAACAGCGCCACGGCCGGGCCGTTGGCCACCAGGATCATGCGGAAGCTTTCGCCCGGCAGGGCCTTGGCGTAGTTGGCCGCGTTGTTGAAGGCCAGGTTGAGCACGGCGGGATCGTTGGCGTCCACGTGCAGCAGCAAATCGTACGACATGGCTTTTTCCTTCTCGCAAACGGACAAAGGGGGCGTTGCATGGGGTTTGACGATATTTTGCGCGATACCGGCAATCTGTCCAAAAGAGGCACGATCAATACCCCAAACGACCTTGCGGCTCAACGGGAAAAACTGGCGGATCGCACCGAGGCCGAGCTGTGGGCGATCCACGTGGCCATGGGCTCCATGAACGCCGAGGGCCTGGCCGCGCTTGCGCTGCTTAAGGAGCGCTGCCCGGAAAAATTTACGCCGGAACAGTTGCGGCGCTGAAAAAAGGCGAGGGAACTTGCGTTTCCCTCGCCTTTGCCTTTTGCGGCCGGCCCGGGGGCTACAGCTTGCGCACGTCCGCGTACCAGGCGGCGGCTTCTTCGGCCAGCTTGAGCGTGCGGTCGGCCATCTGGTACGGGTCGTTGAGGTAGCCGTCGATCAGCAGCGTGTTGTCGAACAGCGTGTGCACGATGTCGGGAATCAGCGGATCCTTGGCATCGGCCTTGTGGATGCGCAACAGCGAACGCATGAGCGGATGATCGCGGTTGATTTCCAGGATTTTCTTGGGGATGCCGTCGCTTTTTTGCATGACGCGCATCAGCTTTTCCATGGAGGAGGTCACGCCGTCGGGCGAGGCCAGGCAGGCGGGGCTGCCGGTGAGGCGCTCGGACACGCGGATGTCGGCCACCTGATCGCCCAGGATTTCGCGCATGGCGGCGACAAGGGCATCAAAGTCCGCGAGTTCGGCCTCGGAGAGGTCGGCGGGTTTGGGCGCGGCGCCGGCGGCGTCGTCAAAGGCGTCCAGGGCCTTGCTGTCGGCCTGTTCCACGGATTTAAAGGCGTGGCCCTTGTATTCGCGCAGCCCTTCCAGCGCGAACTCGTCCACGGCTTCCAGCAGGTACAGCACTTCCAGGCCCTTGCGGCGGAAGCGCTCCAGGTGCGGGTTGAGCTTGGCGGCTTCGCGGCTGGGCGCGGTCACGTACCAGATTTCCTTCTGTTCGGCTTTGGCGCGGGCCAGGTAGTCGTCCAGGCTGGTCAGGCCGTCGCCTTCCGTGGCGGAAGACAAAAAGCGCATCAGCGGGGCCACGCGGTCGCGGTGCACATAGTCGTTAAACGCGAACTTGAAATACTTGCCGTGCTGCCGCCAGAATTCCTCGTACCTGGGCTTGTCGGTCTCGGCCATGCGTTCCAGATGGCCCAGCACCTGGCGCACGATGGTCTGCGAAATTTTGCGCAGCACCACGTTTTCCTGCAACGTCTCGCGCGAGATGTTGAGCGGCAGATCCTCGGTGTCCACCACGCCCTTGAGGAAGGCCAGGTAGTTGGGCACGGTTTCGCGGTTGCCGCGCTCGATCAGCACGCGGCGCACATAGAGATCCAGCCCCCATTCGTCCTTCTGCTCGTTGAAATAGTCGCTGGACGTGGCCGGGATGAACATCAGGGCGTTAAACTGCACGGGCGCGTCCACGGCCAGGTGGATCACGTCGAGCGGGGGCTGGCTGTCGTAGGTCAGGAACTTGTAGAACTCGTCGTACTGTTCCTTGCTGATCGAAAATTTGGGCTCGCGCCACAGGGCCGGGGTGGTGTTGACCCGCTCGCCCTCCAGCAGGATGGGGAAGCCGAGGAAGTTGGAATGCCCCCGGATGATGGATTCAAGGCGGTATTTTTCCAGAAATTCCTTGGCGTTGTCCTTGAGCCAGGCCTTGATCACCGTGCCGCGCGTGAGGCCGGACACGTCGTCGCCGTCTTCCGCGCTCAGGGCGCGCAGCGTGTACGAGCCTTCGCCCGCCGAAGCCCAGACGTGGGGCGGCTCGTCGCCCTGCGCGGGCACCGAGGTCACCTCCACCTTGTCGGCCACCATAAACACCGAATAGAAGCCGATGCCGAAGCGCCCGATGATCTGCGAGGCGTCCTGCGAAGCGATCTGCGAGGCTTCGTCGCGCTCCATGATCTCGGCGTCGTCGGCGTCGTCATCGTCATCGCCGGCGGCGGGGGCGGCAAGCGGGTCCTTGCCCAGCGTTTCCTTCAAAAATTGTTCGGAGCCGGATTTGGCGATGGTGCCGAGGTTGTCGGCCATTTCCTGCGCGCTCATGCCCACGCCGGTATCAGCGATGGTCAGGACGCCGTTGTCTTTATCCAGCGTGATGCGGATTTCCAGCGGCAGTTCGCCGTCGCGCGGGCTGACGCCCGTGTTCTGCAAAAAGCGCAGCTTTTCCAGCGCGTCCGAAGCGTTGGAGAGCAGCTCGCGCAAAAAAATCTCGCGGTTGGTGTACAGCGAGTGCGTGAGGATATTGAGGACTTTGCGCGTTTCCGCGCGGAATTGATGGGTTTTGGCGTTTTTTGCCATCGGGGCGCCTCCTTGTGCAAACAGCGTTGATTGACGGATAAAGTAAGGCGGATCCGCCCGGCGTCAATGGGTATGGGGGGGCAAAGGGGAAATACGGGGGCAAAGGGGAAATACGGGCGCGGATGCCTGGCCGCGCCCACGCGCGTTAAACCACCCGGCGCGAAAATTTTTTTGAGCCCGCCAGGACGAATCGGGCAGGCGCTTGCCGGGCGATTTACATGATAAAAGTATTGAGACATGTGATTATCATGCACTATGCGTGGTGTGGAATACAAAACTCTTTATTTTCGCGCGTGATCGCTTTTGTTGTCCCATTGTTTGATTTTGATATTAATAGGATGTATTCTATGGCATAGACTGGATTAGTCTCTTTTTTGGCTACCAAGGCCAGTTTTTAGCAAGGAGGTAGGTATGGGTACCTTTTCAAAGCGCGGCGTAACAGCCGCATTTTTTCTTTCCATGCTGCTTGCCGCCCCGGCCTGGGCGGAGGAAGCCACCTACAACGATGCGGACGCCGCCACCGGCGTGAAGCTGCAAACGCCCCCAAGCTGGTATGGGGGGAACAATGCGCTGTTCCCCGGCACAACGGCCGCTCCTGGCGCTTCCGGCAACTCGGTGATCGTCGATTACGATCCGACTGTTTCGGGTGTGTATAACCCCATCTATGTACTCGGCGGCCTCAGCGAGAACGGCGACGCCACAAACAACACGGTCAACATCTCCGACGGCGAGATTGGCGAGAGCGTGTTCGGCGGCTACAGTTATGCGGGCAACGCCATGGGCAACACCGTGAACATTTCCGGCGGCGAAATAGGGAATTATGTGTTCGGCGGCCACAGTGAGGGGGGCAACGTCACAAACAACACGGTGACCATTTCCGACGGCGTAATCTGGTACGCCGCATACGGCGGTTACGCCTACGCCACCGGCAACGTCACGGGCAACACAGTGACCATTTCCGGCGGCAAAGTCAGTGATGATGTGTACGGCGGCCTCAGCGAAGACGGCAACGCCACAAACAACACGGTCAACATTTCCGGCGGCGAAATCGAATATTTTGTGTACGGCGGCCTCAGCGAGAACGGCGACGCCACAAACAACACGGTCAACATCTCCGGCGGCGAGATTGGCGAGAGCGCGTTCGGCGGCTACAGCGAAGACGGCAACGCCACGGGCAACACCGTGAACATTTCCGGCGGCACGATCGGAGACGAAGTGCACGGCGGCTTCAGCAACACCGGCGACGCCACAAACAACACGGTCAACATCTTCGACGGCGCGATCACGACGGCTGTTACCGGCGGCTTCAGCAACACCGGCGACGTCACGGGCAACACCGTGAACATGTCCGGCGGCGAAGCCGGGTCGGTTGTGCTCGGCGGCTACAGCTCCGCCGGCAACGCTACGGACAACACCGTGAACATTTCCGGCGGCGAGGTCACGGGAGATGTCTACGGCGGTCTCAGCGATAACGGCAACGCCACGGGCAACACCGTGAACATTGCCGGCTCGCCCAACCTTAGCGCCGCCACGCTTTACGGCGGCGACAGCTCCGGCGGCGACGTTTTCACCGGCAATACACTCAACGTCAACGGCTTCCAGGGTTCCATCGTGGGCGCGGGCAATTTTGAGTTTTACAACTTCACCCTGCCCGCCGGGCTGGCCAACGGCGGCGTGCTGCTCACCTCGAGCAATTCCGTGGATCTGACCGACACCCACGCGGCCGTCGTCGGCGTACAGCCGGGCAGCGCCCTCAACCCCGGCGACACCGTTACCCTGATCGACAACACCACCAATGCTCCGCTCGCAAGCTCCGGCGCCGCCTCAAGCGGCCTGCTGCTGTATCAGTTCAGCCTGTTTGCGGACAGCGGCGCGCTCCTGGCCTCGCTCAACAGCATTCAGACCGCGCCCTCGGCCAAGGCCCTGCTGGAAGGCTCGGCCGCCCGGCTGGGCTTCCTCGCCCAGGGCGCGGATCTCGCCGCCGGCGCGGGCATGGGCAACCTGCTGGCCATGGCGCGCGAAGGCGGCCTCGGCGCGTTCGGCGCATTTTCCGGAGGATGGAGCCAGTACGACACCGGCTCGCACGCCGACGTCAGCGGCTTCTCGCTGCTGGCCGGCCTCGGCTGGCAAGCCCCCGGGCTCTCCGTCGGCGCCTTCCGCCTCGGCGCGTTTTTTGAAGCCGGTTGGGGAGGTTACGACTCGTACAACAGCTTCGCCAACCTGCCCTCCGTGGATGGCGACGGCAACACCAGCTACTACGGCGGCGGCCTGCTCGGCCGGATGGACTTTGCCGCCAGCCAGCGCGGCAACGCCTACGCCGAAGCCTCGCTGCGCATGGGCCAGGCCGACGTTGATTTCAACAGCGCCAACCTCGGCTACGGCTGGGGCGCATCGTACGACTCGTCTTCCATGTATTACGGCGCGCACGCCGGCCTCGGCTACCTGTGGGCGCTGGGCGAAAAGCCCCTGCTCGACACCTACGTCAAGTACCTCTGGACGCATCAGGACAGCGACAACCTGACCGTGGCGGGCGAGCCCGTGCGCTTTGATGCGGTCGACTCGCAGCGTTTGCGCGCCGGCGCGCGTTTGAGCGTCAAGGTCAACGAGGCCGTGGCCCCGTATATCGGCGCGGCGTACGAATACGAGTTCGACGGCAAGGCCGGCGGCAACGTGCGCGGCTACGCCATCGACGCGACCGATTTGAGCGGCTCCACCGGCATGGGCGAGCTGGGGATTAATGTGCAGCCCGCTGCTACGCTTCCGCTGTATCTGGACTTGGGCGTTCAGGGCTATGTGGGCCAGCGCCAGGGGGTGAGCGGGAGCTTGCAGGTGAAATGGAGATTTTAAGGGTTTTTTGAAGAGTTTTTGAAATGGCAGGGGCGCGGGAGTGATTCCGCGCCCCTGCCGACTTTAATATAGCTATCCCCTGCGCCTCCGGTGGGGAAGGAAGGGCGCAACGCCCAGGTTTTCGTCGGCTTCGCCGCCACCGACTTTAATATATTTATCCCCTGCGCCTCCGGCGGGGAGGAGGGGGCCTGTTATGGGCGAAACCTGCGGTTTCTCCCCTCCGAGGCCCCCTGCCTCCACCTCCCCCCGGAGCACCCTTCTTCCCTTTTTACCCCTCTCGTTGAGATGGCCCCGTCGTCCGGCCGCATGCTCGCCGAAGACGGCGGGGCATGCGACGCCATTAACTTTTCGTGTTTTGTACACCGCTGGACACAATAACTCCAAAGCCATTGCTAAACAGGCACTGGCTCCTCTCGGTGAGATAGTCCCGTCGCCACATGCAATCACGCCCGGCCGCGCGTAGCGTGGCCGGGCGAAACAGGGGGGCCGGGGGGCATCATGCCCCCCGTGGGGTCTGGGGCGAAGCCCCAAGGTATTGTTTAAAGGCCGATGGTCTGGAAGCCGTTGTCCACGTAAAGGATATCGCCGGTCACGCTTGTGCTGAGATCCGAGGCCAGGAAGACGGCGGCGTTGCCCACTTCGTCGATGGTGACGTTGCGGCGCAGCGGGGCGTGGGCTTCG
>JAVBMS010000052.1:0-29989 GCA_031552135.1 Mailhella sp. | reverse complement strand
TCGCTGTACGCCAGCACATCGCCCCGGCGTTCGAGCCGGCGTTCGACGCCCGCGTCCTTGCCGAGCAGCGTGTCCTGATCCGGCCAATAATACCCCGCCCCTTCTTCTTCGTAGGAGGCCGCGTTCAGGTGCAGGCGCGGCTTGATGCGGAAGGGCGCCTCCCGCGACGGGCAGAAGGTGGCGCAGTTGCCGCATTCGTTGCACAGGTCGGCCAGATTGAGGATTTGCACGGGTTCGCGGCAGGCGAAGGAGTAGGCGATTTCCCAGCGGTCGGGCCGCACGAGGAGTATGGGCACCTCCCGCTTTGGCGAAGGCAGGGCGAAGTTGGCCCGGTTGGGACAGACCTCGACGCAGATGCCGCAGGTCAGGTCGCACTGGAGGCAGCGCTCGGCTTCGGCGCGGGCCTGGGCGGCCGTCTGCACATTTTGCGGGCCGTTGTTGACGGCGGGGCCCCGGCGGCGCAGGCGGGCTTCGGCCGGATCGCGCCAGAGCAGGGACGGGCGTTCCAGGCCAAAGGCGGCGAGAATGGCCTCGGCCGCGTCGTTGCCTTCGCGGAAGGCGGCGCGCAGGGCGGCGGGGCTGGTGGTGGCGGCGGCGCCCTGAATGATGAGGGGCGCCGGGGCGTCCGGGTTGCGGGAGGCGGAAAGGGAGGCGGGTATGGCGGACGCCGAAATGTCGGCCGTTTCGTAAATGGCCACGCCGGGCGGCAGGGGCGTTTGCAGCATGACCGGCGCGTCGCTGAACTCCACGCCCTTGTGGGCCAGGGCGGAGCGGTCGTCGCCGAGGGCGGCGGCCAGTTCGGGGCCGAGGCTGAGGGCAAGCTGTTCGCGGGCGGCCGGGGCCGAGGCTTCCACCAGCACGCTCAGGCCCATGCGGTTGAGGCGGAAGGCGCAGGTCAGCCCGGCGACGCCGTCGCCCCGGATAAGGGCGGTTTCGCGGTTTTTGCGCCGGGGGGCGGGGGCGGGCATGGCTTCGGCCTGGACGAAGGATCGCACGGCCTGGATGCGGACGCTCCTGTCCCTGTGCCCGCGCAGGCAGGCTTTTTCGCATTTATGGCGGCACAGGAAGTCGCAAAAGGCGGCCTGGCCGTGGTGCAGGGGGTTGTCGTACACCAGGGCGCGCCGGGCGTTCGCCCCCTGGCCCTGGCCGTATTCGCCGAGATAGGCGGGCTGGCGCTGGTCGGAGGGGCAGACGGCCTGGCAGGGCGCGGCCGCGCAGTCGTAGCGGGGCAGGTCGCGGGCGAAGGGTTTGACGCTTGCCCGCGCGGCTTTGGCGTAGCGGCCGGAAGGCTTGGCGCACTCTTCGGCGTAGGCGGCGAGTTGGCGGCTCCAGACCGTTCCGGGCCCGGCGCGGCCCGCGAGGTCGCGCAGGGAGAGCGCCCCCCGTTCCTTCATGGCGGCGCGGATGCTGGCCAGCGCGGCGCTCAGCCGGGCGTAGCCGCCGGGCTTGAGCAGATCCGAGCAGAACGTGAGCGGGGCGAGGCCGCAGGCCAGACAGTCCGCGACGTTCCAGCTGTCGAGTCCGCCGGAAAACGTGATGGTGAGATCGCCCCGGAAGCTTTCCTGCAACTGGGCCGCGAGGGCCGTGGTCAGGGGGTGCAGCGCCCGGCCGCTCAGATAGACCATGCGTTCGGCCGGGGGCAGGGCGGTGTGGGTGTTGAGCAGCCCGAGCGTGTTGGTCAGTTTGACGTGAAAGTCGCGGCCGTGCTTGGCGGCGCTGCGCCGCAGGTTCCAGATCAGCTCCAGCGCGTCGTCGTAGGCCAGATCGTTGCTGAAGATTTCGTCGGGAATTTGCGCCGTGTAGCCGAGCTGCTCGCTGAGGATCGCGCGCGTTTTGTCCGGGCCGAGCAGGGTGGGATTGAGCTTGATGGTAACGTGCAGGCCGCGATCCTGCATGAGGTGGCGGGCGATGCGCTCAGTCTCTTCCGACGGGCAGCCGTGCATGGTGGAGATGGTTACGCTGTCGGCAATGCGGGGCTCGATGGGCAGGTCGGCGGCGGCGGGGTACACGGAGGCCAGGCGGCGGCGCAGGGCGTCGATGTCGGCCGAGGCGTCGGCCATGGCGTTCAGAAAGCCGGAAACGCCGGGGCCGCGGATGCCGTCCAGGTCGTAGCCCACGCTCATGTCGAACAAAAAGCCCGGCCCGCCCGCCGTGACGGGGTGGCGGAACGCGTGGCGCAGCACATGGATCAGCACATAGGCGTGCAGGTATTCGCGGTACGACTCGGCCAGCGTAAGCTCCTGCGACCATTCGCAGTTGTAGCCTTCGTCGCGCATGTCGATGCAGGGTTTGGCCACGCGGATGTCGTCGCGGGCCTGGACGGTTTTCAGCTCGAGAAAGCGCGCGCCGGCCAGCCAGGCGGTGACGATGTTCTGGCACATCTGGGTGTGGGGGCCCGAGGCCGCGCCAAGCGGCGTTTCCAGCACGCGGCCGTGGCGCTCCATGCGGAACGGATCGTCGGGCGAGGGCGTAAAGCGCAGCGCAGGCGGCAGGCCGGGCACAAGGCCGGTATCTCTTTCCTTGAGCAGGAGCGACAGGAGGAAGACGGGATCAAGCGGATGCATGCGGTCGCTCATAATCTGCTCCGGGGTCGGTTGTTTTCAGCCGCCGGCCTTGCGGCTCTCTCTTCAGGTACGCGGTATCGCGTATCAAGGTCAAGCCCCGCAGCAGCACGTGGCGCGGCCAGCCGCGGGCCACGCCGTCAAACGGGCAGTAGTCCGCGCGCTGGCGCAGGGCGTCGGGCCGCAGGGGGCGCGTGAGCGCGGGATCAAGCGCCACAATGTCCGCGTCCATGCCCGGCGCTAGAGCGCCCTTGCCGGCAAGGCCGAAGATGCGGGCCGCGTTGCCCGCCGTCAGCGCCGCAAAGCGGGCCAGGCCCATGCCGCGCGCCACAACCCCGTGCGTGAACAAAAGCGGCAGGCGCGTTTCCACGCCGGGCACGCCGCCGGGGCAGTCGAACACGGACGCGCGGCCGAGCTCGCGCTTGAGGGCCAGCGAAAACGCGCAGTGATCCGTGGCCAGCACGTCGATTGTTCCGTCCAGCAGGCCGTCCCACAGCGCCCCGGCATCGTCCTTTGTCCGCAGCGGCGGGGCCATGATGAAGGCCGCGCCGTCCGGCCGGGCGTAGGCCTCGTCCGTCAGCAGCAGGTATTGGGGGCAGGTTTCGGCGTAGACAACCTGCCCGGCGGCGCGGGCCGCGCGGATGGCCTCGAGCGAGGCTTTGGCGGAAACGTGGACGATGTAAACCGGCGCGCCCGCGCTGCGCGCCAGGGCCAGCACGCGGGTCACGGCTTCGGCCTCGGCCCAGGACGGGCGGGCCAGCGGGTGGCGGAGCGGATCAGCCGGGCCGAGGCCGCCAAAATCGCCGTGTTCGCGCAGCCAGGCCATGATGGCGTCGTTTTCGGCATGGACGGTCACCAGGCAGCCCGCGCGTCTGGCGGCGGCGAAGAGATCGAGCAGGCGGGCGTCGTCCAGCTTGCCGGCGTAGGTGGTGTAGGCCTTGCCGCTGGCATGGCCCAGGGCCACGGCGCGCGGCAGATCCGCCGCCCAGTTCTGGCCGGGCTGAAAAACCAGGTGCAGGCCGTAGTCCACCACGGCCCGGCCTCTGGCCAGCGCGTTGTAGGCGTTGATTTGATGGAAAATGTCGCAATGTTCCGGCCCGAAGCCCGGATGCTCCAGCACGCTGGTGGTGCCGCCGTGCAGCGCGGCGAGCGTGCCGCTGTAAAAATCGTCGCCCACATGCCCGGCGGGCGTGGTCAGCTCAAAATGGGTGTGCGGGTCGATGCCGCCGGGCAGCAGAAAGCAGCCCGTGGCGTCCAGCACGTCCGCGCCTTGCGCGTCCGCCGGGGTGATGTTGCCCACGGCCGCGATGCGCTGGCCTTCCACCAGCACGTCGGCCCGCGTTTCGCCCCCCGGCGTGACCACGACGCCGCCGCGCAGGACAAGACGGCCGGGGCGATCGGAGTCCGGGCCGCTCATCCGGCCTCCCGCAGCGCGGCCCACAGGCGTCTGGCCTGCGCCTTGACCAGGGCGAGCGCGGCGTCCTCGTCCAGCGCGGTCAGGCGGCGATCCTCCACGATGACGCGGCCCCGGGCGATCACCGTATGCACGTGGCGCGAGTCCAGGCCGTAGATCAGGTGGGCGGGCGCGTTGTCGCCGGTCAGCGGCGTGGGGCTGTCGTAGTCGAAAATCACGACGTTGTTGGGGCCGTCGCCCGGCGCGTTCATGTCACGGGTCAGGCGGTGGGCGGCCCGCAGGCGCTGGTAGGGCGTGGCAAGGCCGAGCGGCATGGCGTTTTCGTCCCGGTCGTCCGCCTGCGCCGCCGCCTGCCAGACGGCCCGCATGGAGCGCAGCATGTCGCCGTGCATCCCGTCCGTGCCGAGCAGGACGCGCGGCAGGCCGCCGTAGTTGCCCACGCCGACGCGGTTGTTCCAGTTGCTTTCGGTGTTCTGGACGACCCAGCCGGGCGAGCGGCGCAACAGCCCGCGCTCGTTTTCGTCCACATGGATGGCGTGCGCGAACAGGCTGTGCGGCAGGTCGAGCGCGCCCGCGTCGGCCAGGCGTTCCACCACGCGCTTGCCGTGATGGCGGAGGCAATGCTGCTGATCTTCCGCGCTTTCCGCCACATGGATATGCACGCCCGCGCGGCGGCGGCGCGCCAGATCCACGGCGCGGCGCAGCAGGGCGTCGTCCACGGTGAAGGAGGCGTGCAGGCCTACATGGCCGGGGCGCCCGGCCAGCCAGGCGTCGGTTTCCTCAAGGCCGGCGTCCGCCGCGTCCGGCCCGTCGCGGCCCGAAATTTCGTAGCACAGCAGATGCCCGATGCCCACGCGCTCGAAGGCCCGGCTGATCGTGTCCAGGCTGCCCCGGATGCAGCCGGGCGAGGAGTGGTGATCGATGATGAACGTCACCCCGCATTTGGCGCAGTGCAGGGCCGCCGCCAGGGCGCTGGCCGCGATCATGTCGCGGTCGAGGCGGCGATCCAGCCGCCACCAGACGTGTTCGAGCATTTTGACAAAGGTGTCCGTGCGGCGGGAGGAGGGCGGCATGCCCCGGCTGAGCGCGGAATAGACGTGATGGTGGCCGCAGGCGAAACCCCGCGTGGCGAAGCGCCCCCGGCCGTCCAGCGCCGCGAGGGGAGCGTCGGCCTCGCCTGTCGCGCCGGGCAGCAGGGCGGCGACGCGCCGGGCGTCCTCGTCGTTTCTGTCGCTCAGGGCCTGCGCCAGATCGCGGGCCGAGCCGGAGTTCGCGCGGCAGCGGGCGGCGGTTTCGCCTTCGGGATCCAGCGCGATCAGCGTGCCGGAGGGGCCGCTTTCGATAACAAGATCGCGCCGGGCCACGGAAAGATCGTCCGGGTCGATCCAGCGTATGTTTTTAAGGTACAGCATGGCGTCCCCCCATGCGGCGGCCGGAGCCGGTTTTAGCGCAAAGGCTTTTTGGCCAGCGGCAGATCGTAACAGCGCGCGCCGTTAAAGTGCGCCAGCGCGTTGATCACGGCGGCCGTGGCCGGGATGGAGCAGATTTCGCCAAGGCCCTTGGCCCCCAGCGGGCCTTCGGGGTCGGGTTTTTCCACGGCGATAACCTCCACGGCGGGCATGTCGTCCGCGCGCATCAGGCCGCAGGCGCGCCAGGAAGTTGTGGTCAGGCGGGCGTTTTCCACGGGCAGGGCTTCCTTGAGCGCGTAGCCGAGGCCCATGGCCACGCCGCCCGTCACCTGGCTCGCGTACAGGGCGGGGTTGAGCACCGTGCCCGAGTCGTGCGCCGCCACCATGCGCTCCACGCGGCCGTTTTCGTCCAGAAACGCGGCGTGCGTGGCAAAACTGTACGAAAGGTGGTTGTTGCCCGTTTCCGACGTGCGGTTTTGGGTGTCGTAATGCCCGGCAAAGCTTTGGCCTGCCAGGGGCAGCAGATCGCCGGGCTCCAGCGGCATTCCCGGGCTTTCGGCGCGGCCCAGCGCGGCGTTCAGCTTGCGCGCGGCGTCGAGCAGGGCGTGGCCAAGCTGGAACGTGCCCCGGCTGGCCGTGGTGCTGCCGGCGTAAACGCCGGGCCGGGTGTCGGACGTTACGTCCACGGGCGCGCGCGGGCCGAGATCAAGGGCCCGGCACACGATCTGGCGGGCCACGGTGTGCAGGCCCTGGCCCATTTCCGTCCAGGCGTGGCGGATGACAAGGCCGCCCGCGGGCGTGACCTCCAGCAGGCAGTCGCACGGCTCGGGCACGCCGTTGCCGATGCCCGAATTCTTGATCGCGCAGGCCAGCCCGGCGCGCGGGTGGCTCTGGAAGGCGTCTTTGACGGCCAGCAGCGTTTCGCGCAGGGCCACGCCCTCGCCGAGGATCTGGCCGGTGGTGGTGGCCAGGCCGGGCGCGAGCGCGTTGTCGTAGCGGAACTGCCAGCGGTCGAAGCCGCCCTTGGCGCACAGGAGGTCGATCATCGACTCCATGGCGAAGTTGGACTGGTTGACGCCAAAGCCCCGGAAGGCCCCGGCCGGGATGTTGTTGGTGTAAACGGCCTGCACGCGCACGTCCACAAAGGGCACGGCGTAGGCCCCGGCGGCGTGGGTGCCGGTGCGCGTGACCACAGCGGCGCTGACCGAGGCGTAAGCCCCGGCGTCGGCCAGGATGCGGGCCTTGAGCGCCGTGAGCTTGCCGGCCGCGTCGCAGCCGAGCGTGTATTCCAGGCGCATGGCGTGGCGCTTGGGGTGCATGCGCAGCGACTCCGACCGGGTGAGGCGCACCTTGACCGGCGCGCCGAGCAGGTGCGCGGCCAGCGCGGCGTGCGCCTGCACGGAGATGTCTTCTTTGCCGCCGAACGCGCCCCCGGCGTCGGCCAGTTCCACGCGGATCGCCTCTTCCGGCAGGTTGAGCACGGCGGCTATGTCCTCGCGGTTGTGGCAGATGCCCTGGGCCTGATCGTACATATGCAGGCCAACGCCTTCCGGCACGGCGAGGCAGGCTTCGGTTTCCAGAAAGCCGTGCTCCACGGCGGGCGTAGTGAACACGGCGGTGGCCATGTGCGCGCAGGCGGCCAGCACGGCGTCGATGTCAAAGTCCTGATCGCCCGGCCCGTTCAGCCCGCAAGGCCCGCGCTTGATGGCTTTGTCCAGCAGCACATTGTCGCGCGCGCCGGGCACGATGAAGACGGGCCCGGCTTCGGGCGAAAGTCCGCTCTGGCGCAGGGCGCTTGCGGCGTCGGCCAGGCAGGGCAGCACGTCGTACTCCACGCGCACGACGCCGGCCGCCGCGCGCGCCCGCTCCGGCGAATCCGCCACCACGCAGGCCAGCACGTCGCCCTCGTAGCGGGTGACGCCGCCCACGGGCACAAAGACCGGCCAGTCCTTGATAAACATGCCGGTGACGGGCCTGCCGGGGATGTCGGCCGCGCTGAACACGCGCGCCACGCCGGGCATGGCCGCCGCGCGATCCGCGTTGATGCCGAGCACGCGGGCGCGCGGATGCGCGCTGAACACAAGCGCGCCGTGCAAAAGGCCGGGCACGCGCAGATCGTCCACAAAGGGCCGCGTGCCGAGCGCGCGTTCCAGCCCGCCGTATTTGGGCCATGCCGATCCTGCGCCGGGCCGCGTATCCGGAGCTATGTCCCGCCCTTCGCGCAGGGCGGCGGCCGCGTCGAGCAGGGCGTCCACCAGGGGCAGGTAGCCGGTGCAGCGGCACACATGCGGCCGCACGGCGCGCACGGCGTCTTCGCGCGTGGGCGCGGGGCCGGTTTGCAGCAGAATGGCGGCGCGCGTTATGAGGCCGGGCGTGCAAAAACCGCACTGCACCGCGCCCCGGTTGAGGAAGGCCTGGGCCAGCGTGCGGCGCAACGCTTCGGGAAAGCCGTCGAGCGTGAGGATGCGCGCGCCTTCGGCCCTGCGTAGCGGCACGGAGCAGGCCAGCGCGGCCTTGCCGTTCATTTCCACCAGGCAGGCCCCGCAGACGCCCTGGCCGGAACAGCCGTCCTTAACCGAGGTCAGGCCGAGGACGTTGCGCAAGTAGCCGAGCAGGGAAGCGTCCGGGTCGCCGTCCCAGACGGCGGGGGCATCATTGACGGTAAAGCGCAGCGGCGGAGGCATGGCGGTTCCGTTTGTGCGACGTTGCGGCGTTATCCGGCGCCGTCGAGAGCCAGATGCCTGTGCTCCACCGTGACGGCGTAGCCGGCCTGGCGCAGGGCGCGGGCCGCGTATTCCGCCAGGGCGACGGAACGGTGCCGCCCGCCGGTGCAGCCTATGGCCAGCGCCAGGCGGTAGCGCCCTTCTTCGTCGTACAGGGGCAGCAGGTAGAGCAGAAAACGCAGGAATTTTTCGCGGAAGCGGCGGGCCGGGTCGCCGGCGAACACATAGTCGGCCACGGCGCTGTCCTGGCCGGAAAGCGGGCGTAGCTCCGGCACAAAATACGGGTTGGGCAAAAAGCGCGCATCAAAGACGAGATCCGCCTCGCTGGGCGCGCCGTACTTGAAGCCGAAGCTGAGGATGCGCACGCGCATGGCGTGGGCGCGCGCGGGCTCCTGGCCCCAGCGGCGCTGCATTTCGTGGCGCAGATCGTGCAGGCTGAACGTGGAGGTGTCGATCACCCAGTCGGCCGCGGCGCGCACCGGGGCCAGGCGGCGGCTTTCTTCGTCCAGCGCGCGCTCAAGGCCCATGCCCTCTTTTTCGAGCGGGTGGGGCCGCCGCGTGGTGGCGTAGCGCCGGAGAATGGCCGGCGGATCGGCCTCCAGAAACAGCAGGGCCGGGCGGCCGCCCGCGCCGCGCACCGTGTTCAGCGCGGCGTCGAGGTCGTCCACGGTCGCACCCCGCTGAAAATCCACGCCGAGCGCCATGCCCCGGAAGTGATCCATGCCCGGCTTTTGCAGCAGGTTGTAAAATTCGGGGATCATGCCGGGCGGCAGGCCGTCGGCCGTAAAAAAGCCGACGTCTTCCAGCACCTGAAGCGCCGTGCTTTTGCCCGCGCCGGAAAGGCCGCTGACCAGCAGCACGGGCGAACCGTCCGCTGTTGCGGCGGGCAGGGGCGGGGGGAGGGAGGGGGTCGCGTCGGGAAGTGGCATGGCGGGCCGCGCGGTTGGAGGAAGGCGGCTTTGCCGCCTTGAGGCTGCTGGCAGGGCCGGCCTGGAGAGGGGCTCCCCAGGCCGGAGGAAGCTTACGAAATCGGGTCGATCAGGCCGAAGTCGCCGTTGCGTTTACGGTACAGAACGTTGATGCGTTCCAGATCCGCGTGGAAAAAGACCAGAAGCTCGCTGCCCGACTGATCGAGCTGGAGCAGGGCTTCGTCGAGATGCAGGGGTTTGGGCGAATAGTTTTCCGTGCCGCTGACCACCCGCGTGCCGTCTTCCTCGCGCACGTCGTAGCGGTACACGTCCACGTTGCGATCCTTGCGGCGCGTTTCATGGGCCTTGGCCGCCGCCTTGCGCACCTGCGACTCGATCTTGTCGGTCACAAGGTCGATGGAAGCGTACATGTCGTCCGACTGCTCGGAAGCGGTGAGGTTCAGGCCCTCGCCGGAAAGTTTGACTTCCGCGCGGTGGCGGTGCTTGTCCACGGTCAGCACGACCTGAAGATCCAGGGCGGACGATTTGCCCAGGAAGCGCCCGGCCTTTTCGAGGCGGCGGCGCGCGTACTTCTTCAAATGTTCGGAAGGTTCAAAGTTCTTGAAGGTCAATTCGATGTGCATAACGGCCCTCCAGAAATGAGGTGACGGTTTGACGCCAAGGTAGCCTTTTCTTCATGCAATGTCGAATGCCGCGCCGGAGAATGGGGGTGTTTCTTTCCAGCCCTTGGGGGAGAAGGCGGCGGACGTCAGCGTTCTTCCTTGAGTTCGCGCGTCATCAGCTCGGTCACGGCGCGGGCGGGGGCCAGCGTGCCGTCCAGCAGGGCGGCCATGGCGGCGGTGATGGGCATGTCGATGCCGCGCTCGTCGGCCAGGCGGCGGACGGCGGCCGTGGTTTTCACGCCTTCGGCCACGGTGCGCATGGAGGCCGCGATGTCGGCCATGCTTTCGCCCCGGCCGAGGCGCAGGCCCACCTGGCGGTTGCGCGAGAGATCGCCCGTGCAGGTGAGCATGAGGTCGCCCAGGCCCGAAAGCCCCATGAAGGTGGAAGGCCGCGCGTCCAGGGACACGCCGAGGCGGGTGATTTCGGCCAGGCCCCGCGTGATCAGGGCCGCGCGCGCGTTGTGCCCGAAGTCGAGGCCGTCGCTGACCCCGGCCGCGATGGCGATGACGTTTTTGACCGCGCCCCCCAGTTCCACGCCCGCCACGTCGGGGCAGGAATAGCAGCGGAACCAGGGCGTGGCGAAATAGGCCCGCAATTTTGCGCCCAGGGCTTCGTCGGCGCAGCCCAGCACCACGGCCGTGGGCTTGCAGGCGATAACCTCGTGCGCGAAGGAGGGGCCGGAAAGCGCCGCGTAGCGCCCGCCGAGGCCCGCGCCCCCTTTGCCCAGGCTTTCCGCGGCCACGGCCGACATCGTTTTGAGCGTGGCCAGCTCGATGCCCTTGGAGGCATTAACCACCACCGTGCCCGGCCGCAGGAAGTCGCGCACGTCTTCCAGCGCCTTGCGCTGGCTCTGGCAGGGCACCGCCACAACCCAGAGATCGGACGCGCCGAGCACGCGCGCGTCCGTGGCGGCCTTCACGCCGGGGTGCAGGGTCAGGCCCGGCAGGTAGCGCGGGTTTTCGTGCCGGGCGTTCACCGCCCCGGCCACGTCCGGGTCGCGCAAAAGCAGCGTGACGTCGCGGCCCGCCGCCGCCAGAACATGGGCCAGGGCCGTGCCCCAGCTTCCGCCGCCATAAACCGTCGCTTTCATGATGCGTCCTTTGCGTCGCGTGGTAGGGGATGGGGGGGAGCGGTTTCCCGCTCCAGGCGCGCTTCTTCGTCCGCCAGGCGTTGCCGGAGCCTGTTCAGCAGGGTTGCGGCGTCCTGCGCGTTATGCGCGTGAAAAACGTCCAGGAGGTGGCGGATGGCCCCGTCAAGCCGCGTGACGTCGCCGCTGTTGTCAAAGGCGTGGCGCGAAAGGCGGATTTTTTCGTCCTGCGGCAGTTGCCAGGCGTCAACAGCGGCAATTTTTTCGGGCGGCCAGCCGCGCGCGGCCAGGCGGGCGTGGCGCGTTTCTTCCCGGCAGGCGACCGTGACCACTGTGGGCGCGGGTTCGATGCTGATATGCAGCTCGTGCCACAGCGGCACTTCGGCCGCGGCCAGGGCGTGCCCCTCCTCCTCGGACTTGCGGAAAAAATTGTGGAGCGAGGCGATGACCAGGGGGTGGATCAGGCGTTCCACCTCGCGGCGCACGGCCGGGTTTTCGCAGGCCAGGGCCAGGGCCTTTTTGTCCACGCCGGCGCGGGAGATAAAGGCGCCGCCAAAGCGGTCGCGCAAAAGGCGCCAGCCGTCCGCGCCGGGCTTGTACAGGGCGGCGACGACATCGTCCGCGCTCCAGACGGGGACGCCGAAACCGGCCAGTTGGCCCAGCACGGCCGATTTGCCGCTGCCCGGCATGCCGGTCAGCACCAGGCGGCGCATGCGCAGCGCAAGGGCGGCGGCGGCGCGCCAAAAATCGTCCGGCGGCGTGCGGGTGAAGCGCAGCATTTCGCCGCTTGCGGGGTGGCGAAAGGCCAAGCTCCAGGAGTGGAGCATCTGGCGGGGCGCGGCGGCGTCGCGCGGGGTGTGGGGCAGGCGGTAGAGATCGTCGCCCCACAGCGGGTGGCCGATATGCGCCATGTGCACGCGGATCTGGTGGGTGCGCCCGGTGTGGATGGTCACGGCCAGCAGGCTGAAGCGGCCGTTGCCCGAGCAGAACAGCGTGCGCCATTCCGTGTGGGCGGGGCGGCCGCCCTTGCTTTCCGGCACCACGGCCATGCGGGTTTTCTGCACGGGGTGGCGGCCCACGGGCTCGCGGATTTCGCCGTGCGGCGCGGGCCGACCGTGCACCAGGGCCAGATAGGTTTTGTGGACGGCGCGCGCGGCAAAGGCGGCGGAAAGGGCCAGGCGCGTTTTTTCGGTCAGCGCGACAACCATGAGCCCGGACGTGTCCTTGTCCAGGCGGTGCACAATGCCGGGCCGCGCGCCTTCCTGGGCCGCCAGTTCAGGAAAGCGGGCCAGCAGGCGGTGCACCAGGGTTCCTTCGGGGCGGCCGGGGCAGGGGTGGACGATCATGCCGGCGGGCTTGTCCAGCACGGCCAGAAATTCATCATGGTACAGCACGGCAAGGTCGCCCGCTTCGGGCAAAAGCTCGGACTGCGCGGCGGGCGGCGCAAAGGCGACAACCTGCCCGGCGGCAAGCCGGAAATCGGCCTCGCGCCGCACGTTGCCGTCCACCAGACAGCCGGTCTGCTCCAGCGCTTTTTTGATTTTGGCGCGCGAAACGCCGGTGGCCTGGCTTAAAAACGCGTCCAGGCGCGCGCCGTGCCGCTCGGAGCCGACCTCGAAGGCGCGCGGGGCGTCGGCGCCGGGCTCGTTCATCGGGCGTCCGCCTGCGGCAGGGGCACGCCCTTGACGTAGCCGGTGATCAGGGCTTTGGCCACCAGCGTCGATGTGGCGTCGGTGATGGTCACTTCAAACGTGACCATTTTGCGCCCGATGTGGATGGGAACGGCCTCGCCGCGCAACGGCCCGACCTTGCCGGGCGAAACGTAGGAAATCGACGTTTGGGCGTTGACGCAGAAAATGCCGGAAGCGTTGGACGCGGCGGCAAAGGCCATGTCGGCCAGAGCGAAGATAGCGCCGCCGTGGGTCTGGCCCATGCCGTTGCGGTGGCGTTCGTCAAACGGCATGGTGGCGACGCCCCGGCCTTGGCCTATCTCCACCAGCTCAATGCCGAGGTGGCGGGAAAACGTGTCAAGGTTGCTGAAATGGCGGCGGACTTCATCGCTGGTCATGGCGTCTCCTGCGGGCCGAAAAACGGGCGTTTGGGCTGGTTGGAATCCGGGAAAGTCCGCCGGCGCGGCACAGATCTCTTCCCGCGCCGAACTTACCCCGGCGCGCGTGTTCCGGCAAGCGCTGAGAGAGCGCGCTCCGGCCGCATTTCGGGCTGGACAGAATCGGCCCGAATGTTTATCGTTTTATGGATCTACCGCTGCTTATTTTAAGGAGAATCACCATGGCTCACAAAAAAATTGAGCGCAAAAAGGAACTTGATCGCCGCCGTCATCGCCGCGAAGAGCGCCTGAAGGCCCGCATTCACGAAGCCCAGGCCGCGGCCAAGGGCGCCAAGAAGTAACGTTTTTCCGGGCTGCCGGCGTGCCCGGCCTTTGGCGGGCGCGCGGCGGCCTTGCTTGACAGGGTACAGGGATTTTGCGGGGCCCGCCTTGCAAGATCTTTTTTGTGTTGGAGATCCGGTATGCCCATTTATGAATACGCCTGCCCGAAGTGCCGCACGACCTTCGAGGAGTGGCTGAAGGCGGACGACGAGGCCGGGACGCATCCCTGCCCCGCCTGCGGCTGCGACGCGCCGCGCATTTTGTCGCCCACCAGCTTTATTTTGAAGGGCGGCGGCTGGTACGCCACGGAATACGGCTCGCTTAAGGGCGCGTCCACCGGAAACGGGGGCGATGCGGCCGGGCCGGACGGAGCGGACGGGGCGGACAGCGCCCCCCCGGCTTCCGGAAGCGACGCGCCGGGCAAAACGGCGGCCGAGGCCTCCGGCGGTACGCCCGCGAGTTCTCCGGCGGCCACGGCCGTGGGCGAATAGTCCCTGCTCCGGCGTTTTTTTGCCGGGCCGTCCTTTTCCGTTTGCCGCCCTGGAGGCTGCGATGATTGAGCGCTATTCCCGGCCGGAAATGGCCGCGCTGTGGACGCTGGAGCGGCGCTACGCCGCCTGGCTCGAGGTGGAGCTTGCCGTGTGCGAGGCCTGGCGCGAAGCGGGAACCATCCCCGACGCGGACATGGCCGCCATCCGCGAGCGCGCCCGGGTGGACGCGCCCCGCATTGCCGCCATTGAAAAAGAAACCCGGCACGACGTCATCGCCTTCCTCACCTCGCTGGAGGAAATTGTCGGGCCGCCGGCGCGCTTTATCCATCTGGGCTGCACGTCGTCGGACATCGTGGACACGGCCAATGCCCTGCTGCTGGTGGAAGCCGGCCGGCGCATTCTGGCCGGTTTTGACGATCTGCTCGGCGCATTGCGCGAGCTGATCGCGCAACACCGGGGCCTGGTCTGCATAGGGCGCACGCACGGCATCCACGCGGAGCCGACCACGTTTGCGCTCAAGCTGGCGGGCTTTTACGCGGAATTTGAACGGCACCGCGACGCGTTCGCCCAGGCGCTGGAAGGCGTGCGCGTGGGCAAGATTTCGGGCGCGGTGGGCACCTACGCCTTCCTTTCGCCCCAGGTGGAAGCGCGGGCCTGCGAGTTGCTGGGCCTGCTCCCGGATCCGGTGTCCACCCAGATTGTCCAGCGCGACCGTTACGCGCGCTACTTCACCGCGCTGGCGCTGGCCGCCGGCGGGGTGGAGCGCCTGTGCGTGGAATTGCGCCACCTTCAGCGCACGGAAGTGCGGGAGGTGGAGGAAGGCTTTGGCGCGGGGCAAAAGGGCTCGTCGGCCATGCCGCACAAGCGCAACCCCATCTCGGCCGAAAACATGAGCGGCCTGGCCCGCGTGCTGCGCGCCAACGCCCTGGCCGCCATGGAAGATCAGCCGCTGTGGCACGAGCGGGACATCAGCCACTCCTCCGTGGAGCGGATTATCATGCCCGATTCCACAATCCTGATGGACTACACGCTCGGCAGGCTGGCCGGCCTGCTGCGCAACCTGCGCGTGCTGCCCGAAAACATGGAACGCAACCTGTGGGGCAGCTTCGGGCTCTTTTTTTCACAGCGCGTGCTCGACGCCCTGCTGCGCAAGGGGCTGCCCCGCCAGGAAGCCTACGTTCTGGTGCAGCGCCTGGCCATGCAAAGCTGGGAAACGCGCACCCCGTTTCCCGACCTGGTGCGGGCCAGCGCCGCGGCGTGCGCCTGGCTGACCGCCGAGGATTATAACGGGCTTTTTGACATAAACTATTATGTCCGCTATGAGTCGGCCGTGCTTGAGCGTCTTTTCGCATAGATCATGCCCGCGCGGACGGCGCTTGCCCGCTCCGGGCCGCTTTGCCCATACCGCACACGAAGGATTACGCCATGCCCGAAATGCCGGACGTCGAGCGCATGAAGCGCCGCCTTGCCCGCCTGCTGCTGGAAAAATCGTACCGCGAGGGCGAATTTACGCTGACCTCCGGCCGCAAGAGCGATTATTATTTCGACGGCAAGCAGACCGCCCTGCACCCGGAGGGCGGCTGGCTGATCGGCCACCTGTTCAACCATCTGCTGGCCGACGTGCCGGGCATAACGGCCGTGGGCGGCATGACGCTGGGCGCGGATCCGCTGGTTTCGGCCACGTCGGTGATCTCGCACGAGCTGGGGCGGCCGCTGGCCGCGTTCATCGTGCGCAAAAGCCCCAAGGGCCACGGCACCAATCAATACCTTGAGGGCCTCGCCAATCTGCCGGAGGGCGCGTCCGTGGCCATGCTGGAAGACGTGGTGACCACGGGCGGATCGCTTTTGACGGCCTGCCAGCGCGTGCGCGACGCGGGCTTTTCCATCGCCGCTGTCTGCACGGTGCTGGATCGGGAAGAGGGCGGACGCGAGGCGATCGAGTCCGCGGGTTACAGCCTGCGTGCGCTGTTCCGCCGGGCGGAGCTTCTGGATTTTGCCAGGCGCGGCGCATGATGTGGAGGTGGGGCGTGGAGGTGGCGGCTTTGCGTTGTTCCGTACTGTTCTGCTGCGCGCTGGCGCTGAGCCCGGTTCCCGCTCTGGCGTGGGACGCCTCGCTTGAGGATTCTCCGGCGCTGCCGTCCTCCATGGTGGCCGTGGACAAGGGCGCGCGCCGCCTTTTGTATCTGGAAAAGCACAGCCCCCTCGCGGTGCGCCGCTCGTTTCCCAGCATCCACGGCCAGAGCGAGGGCGACAAGCAGACCGAAGGCGATCTGCGCACGCCCGAAGGCATTTATTTCGTCACCGGCCGGATTGGCGGGCCCCTGGATTTTGAGGAATACGGCAGCCAGGCGCACGGGCTCAACTACCCCAACCCCGTGGACAGGCTGCGCGGCAAAACCGGCTCGGGCATCTGGATCCACAGCAAGGGCCACCCCATCGCCGGGCAGAGCACGCGCGGCTGCATTGCCGTCGATCTGGCCGACATCGACACCCTGGCGCCCAGCCTGCGCCCCGGCACCCCGGTGCTGGTGGCGGAGCGCGTGGCCACGGACGAAAGCGGCGCTCCGGCCTCCATCGTCAAGCTGCTGACCGACAAAACCGAAGCCTGGAACAAGGCCTGGGCCTCCCGTTCCAGCGCCATGTTCGACTTTTACGACGCCGACGCCTACGCCAGGGCGCAGGGCGAGAGCTTTGGCGACTTCCGCGCCCAGAAGGCCGGCCTGTTCGCGCGGCTGCCCTGGATCCAGATCCAGCACGGCGAGATCAACGTGCTGCAAGGGCCGGGCTACTGGGTGTCGTGGTTTCCGCAATATTACCGCGCGCCCAACCTGCGCACCGAGGGCATACGCCGGCTCTACTGGCAGCCCGTGAAAAACGGCGAGCTGAAAATCGTGGGCATGGAGTGGCTGCCGCAGGATCTGGGCATGGAACGCGCCTACCTTGACAGCCTGACCCCCAGCGTGTTCAGCTTTGTGGAAAAATGGCGCCTTGCCTGGGAAAAGGCCGATCTCAAGGGCTATGCCGCCGCTTACGCGCCCTCCGCCGTGCAGGACGCGCGCCGCGGCCGCGAGGCCATTATGGAACACAAGCGGCGCACCTGGGACGGCAAAAGGCCGGTTTCCGTGGAACTGCGCGGCCTGCGCATCCGCCTGGAAGAAGACGGCGTGCGCGTGGACATGACGCAGGTGTACCGCGACAGCTCCGGCTACCGCGACAAGGGCGTCAAAGAACTTTTGCTGTATCCTGAGGGCGATTCCTGGCGCATTGTGTCGGAAACGTGGAGCGAGTCCTGATGCCGGGCAAGTTCAGCCTCATTTTGATGTCCGACGGCGGGCGCACCGTGCGCTGGCGCCTCGGCCTCACCAGCCTGCGGGTGATGGTTCTCGTGCTGTTGCTGTTGCCGGTGCTGGCGGCGGGCAGCCTCTGGGTCAACTGGGCGCTGTACAAGGAGCGCCAGACCCTGCTTTCGGAAAACGCCGCCCTGCGCCTGGACACGAAGAAACACGGCCAGATCGCGGCCCGCCTGGCCAACCTTGAGCGCTTTTTGCAGCGCAACGATCCCGACAGCCTGGACAAGCTGGCCGTGGCGCGCGTTCCCGACGCCCCGGGCGCTCCGGCCCCGGCGGCCTCATCCGGGCCGGCCGCGGCGGCGTCCCCTGCATCTCCGGTATCTCCGGCGCCGTCAGCCGGGGCGGCTCCCGTGCCGGCTCCGGCCGCGCCGGCTCCGGCCGCGCCCGTAGCGCCGCAGGCCGGAGCCGAACCGGGCGCCCCGCCGCCCGCCGTTGCGGCCGAGGATCCGGACGCCGGGGAGTTTCCCCCTCCGCTGCTCGACAACGGCCTTGTGCGCGTGGACAATATCGCGGCGCGCCGCGTGGGCGCGCGCGGCCTGCGGATTTCCTTCGATCTGTACAACACGGATCAGCAGCCCCAGGTGGCGGGCCGCGCCGCGTTCGTTCTGCGGCTGGCCGACGGCACCGATCACCCGCTGGAAGCGGCGGGCGACACGTTTTACCGCATTAACCGCATGAAGCGCATTGTGGGTAATCCCGCGCTGCCCGCCGGCGTCGCCTCCACGGACGGAGCGTCGATCCTGGTGGATATTTATTGCGGCGATACGGTCGCGTATCGTTTTCTCGCGCCGTTGCAGCCCTGACCGGGTTCCGCGCTCCACGGGCCGGATGCGCAGGCCCCGGGGAGTCCGGTAACGGCTGAGACAAAATTAATCTGCAAAAAAATCACGGCCCCGGTTTTCGGGGTTTTGCCTTTTTTTGTGGCCCCGCGCTGTTTTACGGCCGGCAGCGGCCTTTTTGCGGTCGCAAAAATTTTGCTTGAAAAAAATAGCACATAGCGCTTGACAGGGGCAGGGCGTTTGCCTATATTTCCCCTCGACAGGCTATACGCCTGCTCGGCAGCTGTCGGTTGCCCTTTCCATAAAGACTCTTGGGCCCGCGAGGCCCCGCAAAACAGTGCCCGCCTATGGCGGATGTTTGCTGTTTTTTCGCGTTCCCCCCCTCGGATATGTTTGGTGTCGCCCTCCCCGCCGGGAGCGCGCTGTTTCGTTTGGAACGGCACGGCCCGACGGCGGAATGGGCGATATCCCCCACACGGTGTACGCATCTTTATTGTCAGGAGATGGTCATGGCTGATATTCAACTCACTCGTCCCCAAGCTGGTCAAACCGTTACCCTCACCAACATCGCCGACGGCCGCTTTGTCTTCGACTTTCCGACCGCCGACCCTGTCATGGAGCGCGTGGGCGACAACCTCGTCTTCACGTTCAACGACGGCGCCGCGCTCGTGCTTGAGAACTTTTACGTTGAGTACAACGCGGAAAATCTCCCCGCCTTTGTGGTGGAAGGCCTGGACTTGTCGGCGCAGGACTTCTTCGCCGCGCTTGATCCCGACCTGATGCCCGCCGCCGGCCCGGCCGCCGGCGCTGGCGACGCCGCGCGCAACAGCCGCTACAGCGAATTCGGCAACGCCGCGCTCATGGACGGCATCGACCGCCTCGACGGCCTCGACCTCGGCTGGGGCGAAAGCGTGGATCCCGAAGACAACCTGGAAGGCGGCGGCGTGGGCGCTCCGGCCACCGGCATTTCCATCGCGTTCAGCCCGCTGGATCCGTTTGATCCCAACAACCCGAACGACCCCTACGATCCCCTTGATCCGGACGACCCGAACAACAGCACGACCGGCAACCGCATCACCGGCACCAGCTTCACCCTGCACGAAAAATTTCTGGAAAGCGGCACGGCGTACAACCCGGACAACCTGGCCGCGCCCCTCAACGGCGTGCTGACCATCACCACGCTGAATTCCACCTTCACCGGCCTGACCATCAACGGCACGTTCTATGATCTGGCCGCCCTGGCCGGCGGGCCGCAAATCGGCGTGGACGCCGACGGCGACGGCGACATCGACGCCACCTTCACCTTCACCTATACCGGCGGCAACCAGGTGAACGTGACGGCCGTGCTGGACAACAACGCCACGCACGACAAGCCGCTCAACGATCTCGATCTGTCCGGCTCGCTCACCATCCTGGCGCACAACTCCGCCGGCGACGTCGCGGGCGCGGATCTCAACATCACCATCGTGGACGACATGCCCGTGGTGCGCATGACCGAAATCGCCGAAGGCGATGTTCTCCTGACCACGCACGACGCGCTCACCACCGGCACGGAGCCCGACACGGACTCGGCCAACTTCGACCAGGCGATCACGAAGGCGGTGCTTGAAGCCAGCTTCGGCGCGGACGGCAAGGCGGCGGACAACCCGATCACCATCTCCGGCCACAGCCTGGAGCTGCTAAACACCGATTCCGGCCTGACCCACCATGGCGAATCCATTGTGCTGGTTGACAACGGCGATGGCTCCATCAGCGGCATGGTCGGCGACAAAGAAATTTTCAGCGTCAGCCTGGAAGGCGGCGATGTCGTGCTGAAGCAGTACGAGCAGATCGACCACGCCAAGCCCGGCTCCTCCTCCAACTACGATGATCAGCTCGCAGTGCTTGATCCCGGCAAAATCGAACTGCGCGCCTCCGTCACCATCACCGACGGCGACGGCGACAGCACCAGCGCTTCCGTGGCCGTAGACCTCGGCGGCAATATCCGCTTTGCGGACGCCGGCCCCAGCGTGTCCTTCGGCACGGTTGCCGATGGCGATATTCTGCTGACCACCACCGACGTGAACACCGGCGTCAGCACGGACTCCCTCGGCTTCGGCGCCGCGGTGCGGGCGGCGCTTGACGCCAAGTACGGCGCGGACGGCGAAGGCTCGCTGAGCGTCAAGTACGCCCTTGATATCGAAAACGCGGCCTCCGGCCTGACCAGCCACCAGGTGCCCATTGTGCTGACCCCCAATAGCGACGGTTCCGTCAGCGGCATGGCGGGCACCGTGGAAGTGTTCCGCGTCAGTGTGGCCAGCGACGGCACGGTAACCCTCAGCCAGTACAAGCCGATCGACCATGCCGAAGGCCAGAATCTGGCCTCGCTTGCGGGCGACAAGCTGAATCTGCTCGCCACCGCCACCGCCACCGACTTTGACGGCGACACCGCCTCCGACTCCGTGAGCATCGACCTGGGCGGCAACCTGCGCTTCCAGGACGCCGGCCCCTCCGCCGGCAGTGGCAGCGCCACCGTGTTTGAAACCGACATCGCGGGCAAGGCTGGCACAAACGGCAGCTTTATCGTCCGGCCCGGCACCGACGACGCCCATGCGCGCGACGACGCCCAGGGCGGCCAGTTCGACACGCATCCCGCCGCCGCCACGGATCCTGCCCTGCCCGCTTCGCAGCAGCAAATCGCCACGGGCACGCTGGGCATCAACTTCGGCGCGGACGGCGCGGCCGCCAGCGGCGCGTTCGCCTGGGATCTCGACTCTTCCACGCTGCCTTCCGTGCAGGCCATGGTCAACGGCGCGTGGGGCGATGTGAGCTGGAGTGTTTCCACCGACGGCCTGACCATGTACGGCAAGGTCGGGACGGAAACCGTCATGACCGTGACGTACGACGGCAGCGTGGCCGGCGGCGGCTACAAAGTGGAACTTATGGCCGGCTTCAAGCACGACGTGCCCGGCGACGACGCCGACACCGGCAAAGCCTGGGATCGCAACCAGGACATCAATTCCGCTGATCCGACGCAGTTCAAGTTTGGCTACACGGTGCAGGATTACGACGGCGACACCAACAAGGGTTCGCTTGACGTCACCGTGCAGGACGACATCCCCGAAGTGCAGAACATCGACACCACCGGCACCGCGCAGATGGAGTACAGCCCGCACACCGTCATCCACCCCAGCATTACGCTGGACTTGACCAAGGCTCCGGGCGAGGACGCCGGCGTGAAGGTTTCGGCCGTCGGCCTTGGCGGCAAGTCCGCCTCCGTGGTGTACAACAACGGCGACAGCCCGCTCGGCGGCCAGCATGGCGCCGGCGTGCAGACGGACGGCCAGGGAGACAACGCCAACGCTGGTTTCCGCAACGAAATCGACTACCGCAACGGCCAATCCGAACAACTGGTGTTTGAGCTGGAAGACGGCAAGGTGGCCACATCGCTCAATTTCGCCGTGGATCACTTCTTCACCGGCGGCACCGAACCGCGGGAGCTTGGCACCGTTACGTTCTTCCTCGGCGGCAAGCTTGTCGGCTCGTACGACTTCGCGTCCCAGAGCGCCGACGGCACCAGCACGGTGAACTTCACCCTGCCCAGCGGCGTGTTCGACAAGGTGGTCTTCACCGCGCGCGATAACGGCGCCTCCGGCGACAACAGCGACTACGCCCTGCGCTCCATCCAGTTCAACGGCATGGGCGAAGAAGTCACCATTATCGGCTCCGCCAGCGGCGCCGTGCAGGCCGACTTTGGCGCGGACGGCCCCGGCACCGTGCCCGGCACGAACGGCGGCTACGAACTGCTCGGCGTGGTGCCCGGCGCCACCGTGGGCGGCAAGGCCGTGGAGTGGTCGGATCCGGCGTACGTCAACGGCAAGTGGGTTGTTACGGGCACCGTGGACGGCAAGCTGGTCGGCGTGCTGGAATTTGCGCAGACCTCCGCCAACAACCCCTCCAACTCCACGCCGGATGCCAAGTGGTCGTTCACCCAGTACCAGGCGTTTGACGACAGCGACGGCAAGACCGACGACCTCAAGTTCACCTACAAGGCCGTGGACAACGACGGCGACGGCGTGACCGGCTCCGTGGCGTTCGACGCCATCGGCCAGAGCGAAATCCCGGTCGGCCCCGACGCGGTGAACGACACCAACTCCATCATCGAAGGCGACGCCCCCATCCACGGCGATCTTTTCGCCAACGACCACGACGGCAAGGGCGGCGCGTTCGGCGACGACGACAGCGAAAAGCTGCTTTCCGTCGAAGGCAAGCCCGCCGGTTCCGGCGACATCACGGTGGACGGCAAGTACGGCACGCTGACCGTGCACGCGGACGGCACCTACGAGTACAAGATCGACCCCTCCAATGAGTACTTCAAGAACGGGGATACCGATCCGAAGCACGACACGTTCGACTACACCATCAAGGACGCCAACGGCTCCTCGACGGCAACGCTCGACATCACCGTGCAGAACAGCGTGTTCCAGGGCGGCACCAACGCGCATAACGACGGTGGCACGACCTCGGGCCATGAGGCCGTGATCAACGGCGGCGGTGGCCATGATGTTCTTTTGGGCGACGCCGGCGGCGTTATCCCCGGGCAAACCGCCTTTACGCATTACAACATCATCCTGAGCCTGGACGACTCCGGCAGTATGGATGACAACAAGCGCCTGACGCAGTTGAAGGCCGGCGTGAACGAACTGCTCGACACCCTGGACGACTACAAGGGTGGCGATGTGGTGGTGTACATGAACTCCTTCAGCACCGGCCTGAACAAGCAGATAGCCGTCAAGCTGGTGGACGTGGATCCGCTGACCGGCGTAGCCACTGTCAACGAAGCCGCGAAGACCGCGCTGACAAATTGGGTCAAGGGCCTGACCGGCGATGGCTATACCAACTGGGAAGCCGGCCTGGATGCTGCTGGCGCGTGGCTTGCGGGCGTCACCGAAACCACCGGGCTTACCGCGGCCCAACGGGATAGCTTGCCCAATAATCTGGATAATACCTGGACGCAAGATGGTATTACCAAGGCATCGCCCATCACGGCCTCGTCTTCCGGCGTTGGCGCGAATGACAAGATCGTGACCAAGAGCTTCTTTATGACCGACGGCGATCCCAATCGCAGCCTCAATGCAAGTGGAAGCGTTTCTACAACGAGCGCTTCCGACTCCATCACGCAGGTAAAGGCGGGAGGCAAGAACGACTGGTCCGGCTGGAATTTCCTGGTTGACAACTCTGATCTGGAAATTATCGGCGCTGGTACCGGTGTTAACGCCAGCAACTTGAACAAGATGCTGGATCCCGATTACGCTGGGCACAACACCGCCTATACGCCTGCCGACAATCTTGCGACGACCTTTGCCAATATTGCGGAAGATATTATGCCCAGCCTGGTCAATCCGGGCGCTGACATCATCAACGGCGGCGCGGGCAACGACATCATCTTCGGCGACGTGCTCAACGCAAACTGGCTGCGGGGAGAAACCGTGAATGGTAGCCTGGATTGGGCCAGCGGCCTGAATGATGGCGACGGCTACAAGATTGTCGAAGCCTATATGAAGGCGCTCCACGGCACCCCGACGAATGAAGATTACCGTGCCTTCATCAGCGAACATGCCGACCAGTTCGCGCCTGCTGGAGATACGCGTGGTTTGGGCGACACCATCCACGGCGGCGACGGTAACGACATCATCTTCGGCCAGGGCGGCAACGACAAGCTGTACGGCGATGCCGGCGACGACGTCCTGTTCGGCGGCACGGGCAACGACTATCTGGACGGCGGCACGGGCCACAACGAACTCTACGGCGGCGAAGGCCACGACATCCTGGTGTTCAGCGCCGACAACACCGTCATGGACGGCGGCGCGGGCATCGACTTCCTGGTGGGCGCTCCTTCCTCCACCACTACTTTGGACGCGCTGCTCGACGCCGGCAAGATCAGCAACGTGGAAGTGATCGTCACCCAGGCTTCCCCGGCCCTCGGCCTCACCAGCCTGAGCGACTTCGCGGCCCTGGGCCTGAACATCGAAAACGGCAAGGTGGCCCTGGACTCTACCTGGGGCACGCATACCGGCACGCAAAGCCTGGACGGCCAGGAATACTGGCAGTACTCGCACGGCAGCGCCACCAGCACGACGGACGACGACGTCACCATCCTGGTGCAGAAGAGCATGCTCGAAAACAGCAACTAACGTCCCCTTGTCACGGCGGAGCGGTACCCCAGTCCCCACCGCTTCGCCGTGCTTCCCCGAATAAGCCCCCGGTTTTCCGGGGGCTTTGTTGTTTTGCGGCCGTCCCGGCGCGGATAAGCCTGGTTCCGCCTGGCAGCCGTCTGTGGGCCGGCGCAAAATTTGTTTAAAAAATAACGCATGGAACTTGACAGGGGCCGGCCTCCCTGTCATGTTGCGTGCGACAGGCTCAGCCTGCTCGGTAACCGCTGGTCACCCCTCTCAAAAGCCTCTTGGGCCCGCTCGGCCCCGAAAAAACAGTACCCGCCGTGGCGGATGTTCACTGTTTTTTGGCGTTTCCCCCCTTTGTATATGTCTGGTGCCGCCCTCCCCACCGGGACTCGCGCTGTTTCGTTTGAACCGCGCGCCCCGCCGCCGGGACAGGCGATGCCGCATCCGTTCCTTGTTTCTTTTGCTCAGGAGATAGCCATGGCTGACATCCAACTCACCCGTCCCCAAGCCGGTCAAACCGTTACCCTTACCAACATCGCCGACGGCCGCTTCATTTTCGACTTCCCGACCGCCGACCCTGTCATGGAGCGCGTGGGCGACAACCTCGTCTTCACGTTCAACGACGGCGCCTCGCTTGTGCTTGAGAACTTTTACGTTGAATACAACGCGGAAAGCCTCCCCGCCTTTGTGGTGGAAGGTCTGGATTTGTCGGCGCAGGACTTCTTCGCCGCGCTTGACCCCGACCTGATGCCCGCCGCCGGCCCCGCCGCCGGCGCCGGCGACGCCGCGCGCAACAGCCGCTACAGCGAATTCGGCAACGCCTCGCTCCTCGACGGCATCGACCGCCTGGACGGCCTCGACCTCGGCTGGGGCGAAAGCGTGCAGCCTGAAGACGCCATTGACGGCGGCGGCCTGCTGGCGGCGGCCGAAGAAGGCGACGAGCCCTTCTCGCCCGTCATCTCCATCCGGCCCATGCCGCCCGTTGATCCCACCAATCCCTCCGACCCCGGCGGCACGGGCAACCCCGGCGGCCCGGTCAACCCCGGCGGGCCCAAGATTCCCACCTACACCGTGTCCGGCGACAACGTGAACGTTGTGCTGGATGAAGCCTATCTGGCCAACGGCAGCAAACTTGCCGAAGGCGAAAAGGGCGGCCCCATCAGCACGGAAGTTGGCGTTGTTATTGAAAGCAACGACGGCCTGGCCTCGCTGACGATCAACGGCACGACCTACCCCGTGGCCGGCGGCACCCTTGCGGGCTTCCCGGCGGAAGGCATTTCCGGCGGCAAGGACAGCGGCGGCGTGTTCAGCAATCCCCAGGTTGTGGATAACGGCGACGGCACCTTCACCGTAATTTTCGACTACCAGTTGGACAACTCCTTCAAGGGCCATTCTCCGGACGAAGGCACGGACACCGCCACCGGCGTGGACGGCCTCGAAATCGTGGCGACCAGCCTCAGCGGCGCGACCAGCGGCTCCGTGTTCGTCAACGTCGATGTCATCGACGACATCCCGTTCGCCATGAATGACGAGCAGAGCGCTTCCGAGGAAGAGGCCGCCGCCGGCCTGATCGGCAACGTGCTCGATAACGACGCGTTTGGCGCGGACGGCCCCCAGGGCGGCAAAGAAAGCGTCACCTGGGACGTGTCCGGCTTTGCCCCCGAAGACGTCACGCTCAACGACGACGGCTCGTATACGGTGAAAACCGAAAACGGCATCGCCACGCTGAACCCGGGCGGCACCTACAGCTATACGCTGACCAAGGATCTGCTCCCGAAGGACGGCGCCGCCCAGGACAAGTTCAACTACACCATCCACGACGCGGACGGCGATTCCTCCCCCGCCACCCTGACCCTTGACATCACGCCCACCGACCACGGCGTGACGGTGCTGCCCAACAATCCTTCGGTGACCGGCAGCACGGCGCTGGTGGACGAAGCGAACCTGGAAAAGCATAAGAGCGGCGAATACGATCAGAAGGCGGACGGCACAAACGCCGGCACGGCCGGCGACACCACGGACGCCGACAATTCCTTCATCATCACGGCCAAGGACGGCCTGGCCAGCCTGACTATCGGCGCCACGCCCGTCCCGCTGACCGAACCCTGGCAGAATGTGACCATCGACGGCAAATACGGCCAGATGACGGTCACCGGCGTCGAGCCCCAGGGCGACGGCACCTACAAAGTCTCCTACACGTACACGCTGGAGCAGCGCGCCGCGCATAACGCGGACGACACCCTCAACGAACCGGAAACCTTCACCGTTACCGTGACGGACACCGACGGCGACAGCGGCAAAGCGGACATCACCGTTGAAATCGTGGACGACGCGCCTGTCCTCAACCATGACCATGTGCTGATGACCGACGCCACCAAGCTGGTGACCGGCAACGTGCAGTACGGCACCTACGGCCTCAACAGCGAAGCCTCCGGCGCGCATAACGCCGTGGGCGCGAACATCGAATCCTCCGCCGCGGACAGCTTTGGCGCGGACGGCGGCAAGGTGACCTCGGTGACGTATAACGGCGTGGCCTACGAAGTGGACGCCGAAGACGGCGCGACCATCAACACGGTCGGCGGCGGCAAGCTGGTCATGCAGCAGGACGGCTCGTACGTTTACACGCCCGGCTCTTCCGCCGGCGCGGGCATCAACTGTATCGACGCCAACGGCGATTCCAAAGACGTCATGTATGTCTACGGCAACGGCTACGTCAGCAAGGACGACGACACCCATAAGGGCGGCGGCACCGGCATTGTGGCGACGCTGCACGCTTACGAAGACGTGGATCTGTCCAGGCTGGCGCAGGGGCTGAACACCACGGGCGCGCTGACCATCGGCAAGGGAGGCTTCCATGTGACCAAGCAGAACGGTCTGCTTGGCCTCAAGGGCGGCGAGAAGGATCCCGGCCCGAACAATACCAACGAACTTGACAACGGCGAAGCCATTCTGACCAAGCTGGCGGCCGGCAGCGCCGTCAACTATGCCGATATTCAGCTTGTCAATCTCGCGGCCGGCGAAACCGCCATGGTCTATCTGTTCGACGCCGACGGCAATCCGGTGGGCGAGCCGATCAGCATCGACGGCGCCGACCTGCAGAACGGCTGGGCCTCCATCAGCAGCGGCGGCGCGGAATTCAGCCAGATTTTGCTGTACGCGCCGCAAGGCAGCAGCTTCTTCATGGGCGACATGAACACCGGCACCAACCATGCGCTGAATGACGCCACCTTCACCTATACCGTGACGGATGGCGACGGCGACACGGCCCAGGCCGACCTGGTCTTCCACGGGCACGACGCCACGCCCCTGGATCCGGCCGCCGATCATATCCTGCGCGGCGGCGCGGGCGACGATATCCTGTTCGGCCAGCGCGGCGACGACTATCTTGACGGCGGCGCGGGCCACAACGCCCTCTACGGCGGCGACGGCCACGACATCCTGGTGTTCAGCGCCGACAACACCGCCATGGACGGCGGCGCGGGCGTCGATTTCCTGGTGGGCGTGGGCGACACGGATGCGTTGTCGCTGGATGCGTTGCTTGACGCCGGCACAATCAGCAACGTGGAAGTGATCGTCACCTCCGGCCTGGACAACTACGCCAGCCTGACCAATGCGGGCAGCCTGGCCGCCGAGCTTGGCATCACCATCACGGATCACAGCACGGTGTCTTTTGGCGAAGGCTGGACGTCGGGCGGCAGCGAAACCCACAACGGCGTGGAATATGTGCAGTACAGCCATGCCGGCAGCGACCCTGGCAGCTCGGCCGACGACGTGACCCTGCTGGTGCAGAAGTCGGCGCTCGAAAATAACAGCTAAACCTTCCCTGTCACGGCGGAGCGGTACCCCAGTCCCCACCGCTTCGCCGTGCTTCCCCGAACGAGCCCCCGGTTTTCCGGGGGCTTTGTTTTTGGGGCGGGGGCAGGTTCCGGGCGGCTTTGCGCCAGGCCGGGAGTCAGCGGAGCGGCGGGAATACGCCGCCGTGGGCGTCGGCCAGCACGATCACAGGAAAGTTCTCCAGCGTCAGGCGCAGCACGGCTTCCGGGCCCAGTTCGGGCCAGGCTATGGTTTCCGCGCCCGTAATGTGCCGCGCCAGCAGGGCCGCCGCGCCGCCCGTGGCCCCAAAGTATACCGCGCCGTGCGCAACAAGCGCGGCCAGGGTTTCGGGGCTCCGGCCGCCTTTGCCGATGGTCGCGGCCACGCCCAGAGCGTGCAGGCGCGGGGCAAAGGCGTCCATGCGCGCGGCCGTGGTCGGCCCGGCGGAGCCGATGGCCCGGCCGGGCGGCGGCGGCGTGGGGCCGACGTAATAAATCACCGCGCCGCGCGGGTCAAAGGGCAGGGACTCGCCGCGATCCAGCGCCTCGATCATGCGGCGGTGCGCGGCGTCGCGCGCGGCGTAGGCTGTGCCGGACAGCAGCGCGCGATCCCCGGCGCGCAGGCTTTGCACGGCGGCCGGGTTCAACGGGCAGGAAAGCCGGACAGGTTCGCGCGGGGTTTGGTCAGGGGTGGGGGCGTTCACAGCGTCACCTCGCCGCGCCGCGCGGCGTTGCACTGGATGTTGACGGCCACGGGCAGGCTGGCGATATGGCAGGGCCGGATGATCGCGCGCACCGCCAGGCAGGTTTGATTGCCGCCCAGTCCGCCGGGCCCGATGCCGAGCGCGTTGCAGGCCGCCAGCAGTTCTTCTTCCAGCGCGCGGGCTTCAGCGTCCGGGTTGGGCGCGTCCAGCGGCAGCAGCAGCGCCTCCTTGGCCAGCAGGGGGGCGGTATCGAAGCCTCCGCCCACGCCCAGGCCCAGAATGACGGGCGGGCAGGGCTTGGCGCCCGCTTCGGCCAGCGTGCGGAGCGCAAAGGCCTTGACGCCCTCCCGGCCCTGGGACGGCGTGAGCATGGTCAGGCGCGACATGTTTTCCGCGCCGCCGCCCTTGGGCAGAAAACGGATGCGCAGGCCGTCGCCCGCCACCAGATCCACATGCAGGCTGATCGGCGTGTTGTCGCCGGTGTTGGCCCGCGTGAAAGGGTGGCACAGGGAATTGCGCAGATAGCCCGCCCGCCAGGCGTCGCGCGTGGCGCGCTCCAGGGTTTCGCGCAGCGTCGCGCCCACAAGGCGCACGTCCTCGCCGTGCTCCACAAAAAAGACGGCCGTGCCCGTGTCCTGACAGAGGGGGAGGCCGGATTCCTCGGCGTAACGGGCGTTGTCGCGCAGTTCGGCCAGCACCGCGCGGCCGTGGGGCGAGGATTCCGCGGCCAGGGCATGGTCCAGCGCCGCGCGCGCGTCGTCCGGCAAACGCCGGGAGGCGTTCAGGATCATGGCTTCAACGCGTTGCCGCACATCGTCCGCGTTCAGGTAACGCAAGGTTGCTCCTTTGCATGGGGTGTCTGGTGGACTTTCTACCGCGTGCGAGCGCAGCGAGCACATGATCCGGCCGACAGGCCGCGAGAGCCGTAGCCGAGCTTGCGAGGCGTACGGATATCGACAGCATAGATGCGAGGGGGCGCGGATAGCGCGCGCAGGCAACGCCGAGCACGCGTATGGAAGGACACCCTACCTTCGACCCCGAGAGCGCGTGTCCCGGAAGGGGCCGCGCGTCATCCGGGGGTGTCAGGGCCTACTGGCTACGCGGACTCCCCTCAACAGGCACATCCGGGCAAACGCCTTCCTTACTTAATGTGCGCGGAGCGCACCAGTCGCCCCAGGCGACCTCTTCACTCCCCAGCCGCCGCAGGCGGCTTTTCTTCTCTTCACTCCCGTCTTCCCCATTACTTAAAAAAAAGCGGCAGCACAGGGGTGCCGCCGTCATTCGGGCCTGCCCGGTTCCCCCAGGCGGCAACCCGCGCGGGGGAAAATAAATAACGGGGGGGTTGAGGTGTTTTGCCGGGGTAAAAAAAAACCCCGTGGGGGGGCTGTGGTGGTGCCCCGCCACGACGTCGTTTTCGGCGTTGGTCACGGCGAGCGTGTGAAGGTCGGGAAAATTTTTTCGCAGTAACTCGGCGGCGCGGAGGAATAGATCGAGTCCTTTTTGCGGCGCGTTGCGTC
>JAVBMS010000073.1:0-24445 GCA_031552135.1 Mailhella sp. | reverse complement strand
GGCTTTGCCGGGCCCGCATCGTACTGCGGCAGGATCATCATGCGCTCCCCCGCCACGCTCTCTCCCCTTGGGGAGAGTTGTCTTTGCGCCGGGCCGCGGGAGTATGCTCCTGCGGCTTTTGTCATGGAGGAATGCTTTATGTCTCTCATCACGGTTTCCGACCTCACCTTTCGCTACGACACCAGCTACGACAATGTTTTCGAGCAGGTCTCCTTCCAGCTGGACACCAGCTGGAAGCTGGGTTTTATCGGCCGCAACGGCCGGGGAAAAACCACCTTTCTCAAGCTGCTCATGGGGGAATACGCATACAGCGGCACCATTTCCGCGGGCGTCCCCTTTTCCTATTTTCCCTTCGACGTCCCCGGCCCTCACCGGGAGACCGGCGCCGTGCTGCGGGAGCTTTGCCCCGAGGCGGAGGACTGGGCCCTGCGCCGGGAGCTGGGCCTTCTCCAGGTGCCCGAGGCCGCCCTGGAGCGCCCCTTCCAATCCCTCAGCCCCGGGGAACAGACCAAGGCGCTTATCGCCGCCCTCTTCCTGCGGGAGAACCATTTCCTCCTTCTGGACGAACCCACCAACCACCTGGATCTCGCCGGCCGGCAGATTCTGGCGGACTATCTCGCCGCCAAGCGTGGCTTTATTTTAGTCTCCCACGACCGGACCCTGCTGGACCGGACGGTGGACCATGTGCTGTCCATCAACCGGGCGAACATCGAGGTGCAGCGGGGGAATTTCTCCAGCTGGCTTTTGAACAAGGAGCGCCAGGACGCCTTTGAGCGGGGCGAGGAGCAGCGGCTGAAAAAGGAGATCGGTCAGCTGCGGGAGGCCTCCCGGCGCACGGCGAACTGGTCGGACCAGGTGGAGAAAAGCAAGCGCGCCGGAAAACACGGCGAGGCGCCGGCGGACACGGGCTACGTGGGCCACAAGGCCGCCAAAATGATGAAGCGCGCCACCGTAACCGAGGCCCGCCGCCAGAAGGCGCTGGACGAAACCAGCGATCTTTTGCGTAACCTTGAAAGCGCGCCGCCGCTTTTGCTCACGCCGCTTGTCTTTCCCGCCGAGCGGCTGGCCGAGGGTTTTGATCTCGGCCTCAGCTTTGACGGCAAAACCGTGCTGGAAAATGTGTCGTTCCGCCTGCTGCGCGGGGATCGCCTTGTGCTGCGCGGGCGCAACGGCAGCGGCAAATCCTCGCTGCTGCGGGCGCTGGCGGGCCAGGCCGTTCCGTTTTCGGGCGAGCTTTACCGCGCCGCCAACCTGCGCGTTTCCTACGTGCCGCAGGATGCTTCGTTTGTGCGGGGCCGCATCCGCGACTTCGCCCGCGAGCGCGGCATCGACGAAAGCCGCTTCCGGGCCGTGCTGGATCGCCTGGGCTTCGCGCGGGCGCAGTTTGAGGAGGATATGGCCGGCTACAGCGCCGGGCAGAAGAAAAAAGTCCTGCTGGCGGCCAGCCTGTGCGAGGAGGCCCACCTTTACGCCTGGGACGAGCCGCTCAATTACCTCGACATCCTCTCGCGCGTCCAGATCGAGGATCTGATCCTCGCGGCGCGGCCCACCATGGTGCTGGTGGAGCACGACCGCGCCTTTACCGACAGCGTGGGCACGGCCTTTCTGGATCTGGACGGAGGGGAATGAAGGGCGGTCTACGCTTTAAACACAAAAAACGCGCCCGCCACGATCAGGCCGAAGCCCAGCGCGTGGTTCCAGGTTAAACTTTCGCCCAGCCAGATCGTGGAAAAGACCCCGAACACGGTCAGCGAAATCACTTCCTGGATCGTTTTGAGTTCCGCCGCGCTGAAGTAGCCGTACCCCGCGCGGTTGGCGGGCACCTGGAGGCAGTATTCAAAAAACGCGATGCCCCAGCTGATCACAATGGCCGCCAGCATGGGCATGGCCTTGTGGCGCAGATGCCCGTACCAGGCGTAGGTCATGAAGATGTTGGAGCCGATCAGAAGGCCGATGGTGATGACGGGAACGGGCAACGAGGGCACGGCGTTACTCCCCGGCGGCGCCGTGGGTGCGCCATTCGTCGCGGTACAGCTTGTAGGTGACGGAATCGGCCAGGGCCTGCCAGCTCGCTTCGATGATGTCGTGATCCACGCCCACGGTCACCCACGAGCCGTCGGCGTCGGCCGACTCGATCAGCACGCGCACGGCCGAGGCCGTGCCGCCCTGGCTGTCGGCGCCCGCGGGCAGCACGCGCACCTTGAAGTCGCGCAGGCTCATGCCCGCAAGGCGCGGGTAAAAGGGCAGCAGCGCCTTGCGCAGCGCGGTATCCATGGCGTTGACCGGGCCCTTGCCGGTGGCGGCGGTGTGTTCCACCACGCCTTCCACTTCCACCATGATCGTGGCCTCGGCCAGGGGTTCGCCGTTTTCGCGGGTTTTGGTTTCCAGCACGCGGAGCTGGTGCAGGCGGAAAAACTCGCGCACGCCGCGCCGCGCCATCTTGCGCAGCAGGATAAGCTCCACGCTGGCCTCGGCGGCGGCGTAGTCATAGCCCAGGCTGGACTTCTTTTTCAGCTCGTTGAAGAGGCCCTTGACCACGGGCTCGTCCTTGTCGAGGTGGAAGCCGAAGCGTTTGGCCAGTGAAACGATGTTGCTGCGGCCGCCGAGCTCGGTGATCAGGATGCGCTGGCCGTTGCCGACCAGAGCGGGGTCGATGTGCTCGTACAGCGAGGAGTCGCGGTTGACCGCGCTGACGTGGACGCCGCCCTTGTGCGCGAAGGCCGAATGCCCCACAAAGGGCTGGCGGCTGAACGGCGAAATGTTGGCCACTTCCGAAACGTAGGCCGAGGCGGCGGTCAGCTGGGCCAGCTTGCCTGCGGGCAGGCAGGCCACGCTCTTTTTCAGTTCCAGAATGGAAATGAGCGAACAGAGGTTGGCGTTGCCGCAGCGCTCGCCCAGGCCGTTGATCGTGCCCTGGACGTGGGTGACCCCGGCGTCCACGGCGGCCAGGGCGTTGGCCACGGCCAGCTCGCAGTCGTTGTGGGTGTGGATGCCGAGGCGCGCGCCGGGCAGGGCGCGGGCCGCGTCGGCCACGGCGGCGGCCACAAAGGCGGGCAGCGAGCCGCCGTTGGTGTCGCACAGAATCAGGGCCCTGGCCCCGGCCTCGTGTGCGGCTTTGAGCGCGGCCAGGGCGTAGGCCGGATTTTCGCGGTAACCGTCGAAGAAATGCTCGGCGTCAAAAAAGACTTCTTCGGCGCGGGCGGCCAGAAAGGCCACGGAATCGCGGATGATGTCGAGGTTTTTGGCCGGGTCGAGGCGCAGGGCGTCCTTGGCGTGGCGCTCGCTCGACTTGCCGAAAATGGTCAGCACGGGCGCGCCGCAGGCGGCCAGGGCCCGGAGCGTGGGGTCGGACTCCGGCGTGTGCGAGGGGTGGCAGGTGCTGCCAAAGGCCGCCACGCGGGCGTGCTGAAAATGGTAGGAGCGGATTTCGCGGAAAAACTCGTTGTCCACGGGGCTGGCGCCGGGCCAGCCGCCCTCCAGGTAGTCGAGGCCCAGGTCGTCAAGCCGCAGCGCTATTTTAAGCTTGTCGGCGGCGGTAAACTGGACATCCTCGCCCTGCGCGCCGTCGCGCAGCGTGGTATCGTACAGCGTAAGGGAGGCGGACATCTATTCCTCGCAGGAAACGGCGTTGAGATCGAATTCGGTGTGCAGGGTGCGCACGGCCAGTTCGAGATCGCTCTCGGCGATCAGGCAGGAAATCTTGATTTCCGACGTGCTGATCATGGCGATGTTGACGTTGGCGCGGTGCAGCGCCGCGAAGGCGCGGGCGGCCACGCCGCTGTGGTTGCGCATGCCCACGCCGATGACCGAAACCTTGGCCAGGGCCGAATCCTGCTCCACGCCGCCGCAGTTCATTTCGGCGCAGAGTTTTTCCATCATGCTCACGGCGCGCTTCAAATCCTTGCGCGACACGGTGAAGGTGAGGTCGGTCACGCCTTCGCGGCTGGCCTTTTGCACGATCATGTCCACCAGGATGTTGCTTTCGGCCAGCGGGCCGAAAACGGCGGCGGAAATGCCGGGCCGGTCGGGCACGCCGCACAGGGTCACGCGGGCCTGATCTTTATCAAAGGCGATGCCCGAAACAAGTACGGCTTCCATCATGGCGTCCTCCTGGGTGAGCAGCGTGCCGGGGTCGTCGGAAAAGGTCGAAAGCACCCGCACGGGCACCTTGTATTTCTGCGCGAATTCCACGGAACGGATTTGCAGAACCTTGGCCCCCATGGAGGCCATTTCCAGCATTTCTTCGTAGCAGATGCGGTCGATTTTGCGCGCTTCGCGGCACAGGCGCGGGTCGGTGGTGTACACGCCGTCCACGTCGGTGTAGATGCGGCACTCGGTATCGCCCAGCGCGGCGGCGATGGCCACGGCCGACGTGTCGGAGCCGCCCCGGCCCAGCGTGGTCAGGCGGCCGCCCTCGGTGCAGCCCTGAAAGCCGGCCATGACGATCACGTCATGCTCGGCCAGCGCGGCGCGCAGGGTGTCGGCGTCGATGGACAGGATGCGCGCGGAGCCGAAGTCGTCGTCGGTTTTAAGGCAAAGCTGGTGCCCCAGCATGGAGCGCGCCTTGATGCCCGCGTCGCGCAGCAGCATGGCGAAAAGCGCCACCGATTCCTGCTCGCCCGTGGTCAGCAGCACGTCCATTTCGGCCGGGTCCGGCTCGTCCGACCACTGGTAGGCCATTTCCAGCAGGCGGTTGGTCTGGCCCGAGCGGGCCGACAGCACCACCACCACTTTAAAACCGTCGTCAAGCGCGGACTGCACCTTGCCCCGCACTTTCTTCATGCATTCCAGATCGGCGACGGACGATCCTCCGAATTTTTGCACAAGAATACGCATTGGCATACCCTGGAAGGAACGGCCCGGATGAAGCGCATCCGGGTAAGTTCGGGACTCGCCTCCCGGCCCGACGGGAGATCCCCGCCCCTCAAACCGTGCGAACCACGGCGAGCGGCTAACGCAAAGCTCCGGCCAGCGCGGCGGCAAGGCGGCAAGCCGCTTCGCCGTGGGCCGTGAGTTTGACCAAGCGTTCTCTTTCGCACGGTTGGCCCGGAATGTCCAGGTTTTCCAGGGGTTGCGGCCCATAATCCAAAAAAATGTCCACACAGTCCGGCAAGGGCGCGGCTAGGCGTTCGGGCCACTCCAGCAGCAAAAGCGCGCGGCCGGCGGCCTCGTCCCATGTATCCAGCTCGTCCGCCAGCTCGTCGGGCAGGCCGCAGCCGTCCGGCAGACGGTACAAATCGGCGTGCAGCACGGGCGGCGTGGTGGGGTAGCTGTTGCACAGCGTAAAGCTGGGGCTGGAAAATTCGGCCCGCTCCCCGCCGGGCAGCGCCGCCACCAGGCCGCGCGCCAGCGTGGTTTTGCCGAGGCCCAGATCGCCGCGCAGACCCATCACGGGCAGCGGCGAGCCCTCGGCGCACAGGCTTTGCGCGGCCAGGGCCAGCGCCCGGCCAAACGCCTCGGTTTCGTCCGGCGAGGCCAGCGTCAACGTGAGCGGATTCATCGCGCCGCCTCCCCATTCGCGCCCCAGGCGGCGGGATCGGCCGCGCGCGGCAGGGCGTCGGCAATGTCGCGCGCCAGATGCCCGCGCCCCGGAAACGCCCGCGCCAGCCAGATGCCGGCCAGCGCATGCTGGTGCACGGCCCGGCAGGCGGCATCGCCGCTGGCCGCGCCCCGGCTGATGAGCGTGGCCAGCAGCCCGGCCAGCACGTCGCCCGAGCCCGCCACGGCCAGATGCGGCACGTTGAGCGGGCAGATGGCCGCGGCCTCGCCCGGAACATGGATGAGCGTGCCCGCGCCCTTCAGCACCCAGACGGCCGGGGCCAGAGCGGCCAGGCCGGCCAGCGCGGCAAAGCGGTCGGCCTGCACGTCGCGCGGCGTTTGGCCCAGCAGGGCGGCGGCCTCGCCGGGGTGCGGGGTCAGCACGTCTTCGGGCCGCAGCAGGGCCAGCAGTTCGGGCCGCGCGGCCAGAATGCCCAGAGCGTCGGCGTCGAGCACCAGAGGCGGGCGCGAAGGCGCGCGCAACAGCGCGGCCACAAATTCCTCCGCGCCGTTGTTCCGGCCCATGCCCGGCCCAACCAGAATGACGCCCCAGCGGCCGTCCAGCAAAGTTTCGGGCAAGGCCGAAGGCCATTCGGCCGGAAATTCGGGAGCGGGCAGCGGCACGAGCACCGCTTCGGGCAGATCGGCGGCCAGCACGGCGCGCGCGGCCTCGGGCAATATTGCGCCCACCAGTCCCGCGCCGCCGCGCAACGCTCCGCGCGCGGCCAGGCAGGGCGCGCCGGGGTAGGCCCGGCTGCCCCCGCAGATCAGCACGCGGCCCGCTTCGCCCTTATGGGCCGGGGAGAAGGGCGTGGCCGGGGCGAACGCGCCGGGGCGGGCGGCGTCCTCGATCGGCGCGTAGAGCAGCGTCCGGTCATGAACACCGCGCCACAGGCGGTACGAGGCCGGAATTTCGGCCTCGGCCGCGCGGGGCATGCCGATGGGGCGCACCTCCAGCCGGCCGACCCAGGGCGCGGCTTCGGGCAGCAGCAGGCCGGGCTTGGCCGCCGCAAAGGCCACGGTCAGATCGGCGCGCACGGCGCCTGGCCGGGCTTTGCCCGTGGCCGCGCACAGGCCGGAGGGCACGTCGAGCGCCAGAATGAAGGCGCAACCGGCGCGGGCGTTGATCCGCTCCACAAGCCGGGCTTCCTTTTCGCGCAGCGTGCCGCAAAAGCCGGTGCCCAGCAGGCCGTCCACAATGATGTCGGGTTCGGAAAAAGTTTCGCGCGATTCCGCCGGCACAAAGCGCACGCCCAGCGCGCGCGCCAGGCGCGCGTGCAGACGGGCCTCGCCGCGCAACGCGTTCAGGGGCCGGGTGCAAAACACCACGGGCCGCGCGCCCGCGTCCAGCAGGTGCCGGGCCAGGCAGGCCGCGTCGCCGCCGTTGTTGCCGCCGCCCATATAGAGATGGACGAGCGCGTTGTCCAGCGGGCCGTACTGCGCGCGCAACGCGGTCAGGGCCTCGCGCGCGGCGTTTTCCATCAGCGCGGCGGCGGGCAGGCCCCGCTCCACGGCAAAGGCGTCCCAGCGGGCCATTTCGGACGGGAGAGGCACAGGCACGAACATGATCAGCCCTCCAGCACAACCACGGCGCAGGCCATGCCGCGCTCGTGGCTCAACGAAACATGCAGCGAGGCGACGCCAAGCTCCCGCGCCCTTTGGGCGGCCGCGCCGCCGAGGCGCAGTTGGGGCCGGCCCGAGGGCAGGGTCAGCGTTTCGATGTCGCGCGGGCCGATGCCCAGGGCAAAGCCCGTGCCGAGCGCCTTGGACGCCGCCTCCTTGGCCGCGAAACGCGCCGCCGTATAGAGGATCAGCGGGCCGGAGGCCGTAGGCGCGGCCGCGCGCTCGGCGGGCGTGAGGATGCGGTCGAAAAAGCGCTCGCCAAAGCGCTCGACGGCGCGCGCGATGCGCTCCCTCTCCACCAGATCCATGCCCAGGCCGACGATCATGCGTTTTCCCCCGTTACCATGCGCTACGGTGCAGACAGCGGGCCCAAAAGTCAAGCGGCCCGGCCCGGAACGGCTGGCGCGGGCCGCTTGCCAGGCCGCGCGTCCCGGTCTACACTTCCGCCATGAGCGACACCTCCCGAGCTTCCATACGCCTGCTCCCGCCCGAATTGGCCAACCAGATCGCCGCCGGCGAGGTGGTGGAGCGCCCGGCCAGCGTGCTGAAAGAACTGGTGGAAAACAGCCTGGACGCCGGGGCGCGCCGCGTGCGCGTGGCCCTGGAAAACGGCGGCCAGACGCTGATCCGCGTGGAAGACGACGGGCGCGGCATCCCGGCGGAAGAACTGCCGCTGGCCGTCACCCGGCACGCCACCAGCAAGATCGCTTCCATCCACGATTTGCAGCGCATCGACTCCTTCGGCTTCCGGGGCGAGGCGCTGCCGAGCATCGCCTCGGTCTCGCGCTTCCGCATGGCGTCGCGCGTGGCCGGGGAAGAAGGAAGCGAAGCGTCCGAGCTTGTGGTGGAATACGGCGCGATAACCCGGCACGGCCCCACGGCGCTCGATCGGGGCACGGTGGCCGAAGTGCGGGATCTGTTCGGCAACATCCCGGCCCGCCTTAAATTTTTGAAAAACCCGGCCACGGAGTACAAGCGCTGCCAGGAGCTTTTCACCCGGCTGGCCCTGACCCGGCTGGACGTGGGCTTTGTGCTGGCCACGGGCGAGCGCGAAGCCTGGCGCTTTGAGCCGGATCAAAGCCTGGCCCGGCGTCTGGCCCAGCTCTGGCCGCCCCAGATCGTGGAAAGCCTGCGGCCGTTCGACCTTATCCGCCACGGCGTCCGGGCCCGGGGCCTGGCCTCCGACCCCCGCTCGTCCCAGCCGCGCGCGGATCGCGTGCTTTTGTACGTCAACGGCCGCCCCGTGGCCGACAAACTGCTGCTGCGCGCCGTGCGCCAGGCCTACCAGGGCTTTCTGACCACGCGCGACTACCCGCAGATTGTGCTTTTTGCCGACGTGCCGCCCGAAGAAGTGGACGTCAACGTCCACCCGGCCAAGAGCGAAGTGCGCTTCCGCGACGAACAGGCCGTGTTTTCGGCCGTGCTGCGCGCGGTGGAACAGGCGGCGGCCCCGGCCTCGCCTTCGCGCCCGGCGCAATACAGCCATGCCGAAAACGAGGGCGTGGAGCCCGAAGGCCTCCGCGCGCCCCACCCCCCGGGCTTCTGGGGCGAGGCGGATCGCGCGCGCATTCTGCCGAAATACGAACCGGCCCGCGAAGCCCCCCTCCTGTTCCGCAGCGGAGAATACGCGGCCCCCGCCGCCGTCTGGACACCGGAAACGCGGGAGCCCATGCCCGGCGTGAGCACGCTGGCCGAAACGCCCGCGCCTTACGAAACGGGCGCGCCCCGCGAATGCCCGCCGCCCGCCGCCGGCGCAAACGCCGCCCCCGCCTTCCGCGACTTCCGCTATCTGGGGCAGGTGGCCGGCACCTATCTGGTGCTGCAACGCGGCGACGACGCCCTCCTGCTCCTCGACCAACACGCCGCGCACGAGCGCATCCTTTACGAACAGTTCCTCAAGGGCGCGCACAAAGGCCATGCGCGCCCCGTGCTGAGCCCGCTGGAATGCCCGCTGCACCCCGCCGAGCGCGAGCGTCTGGCCGAAATCCGGCCCATGCTCGAAAGCCTGGGCTTTGCGCTGGCCGTGCGGGACAACGCGGACGGCGACGCCTCCTGCCTGATTTCCGCCCTGCCGCCCGCCCTGGACGCGCCCGCCGCCCTGGCCTTCCTGCGCGACGCGCTTTCCGGAACCCGCGACGACACGGCCGGCCTCTGGGCTTCCCACGCCTGCGCCTCGGCCCTGCGCGCCGGGCAGCGCCTGGACGCCGCGGCGGCGCTGGAACTGACGCGCCAGTGGCTGGCCACGGACGAGCCCGACTTTTGCCCGCACGGCCGCCCCTGCGCCCTGCTGCTCGCCGCCGGGGATCTGGAACGCATGTTCAAGCGCAAAGCCTGACCCGCGCCGCGCCCCGGCGGCCGCAAGCATTAGCTCCCGCAACAGAGCGCACAACGCTGCAAAGCGTATGCGCTTTTTTTGCGTGGCAGAATTGCCGGCGACAAAATCGCCGCGCGCAAACGTCCCGCTGCGTCCCCTCGGCGCATGTCCCTCCGGTTTTGCTGCGCGCCGGATGCAGCAAAAATGCGGCGCTTCTATGAATTAGAGGGACAACCATGTGCTATAGGCAAATAAATGTGAATAAATCCGCTTTTTATCGCGCGCCTTACCTTTCAGCGGTGTTTTGAGCGCTCCGGCCCATGTTGCCGCGCCATTGCTCCGCATAGCGCCGTTTTCGCGCGGATGCGAAAGCACGGCGCATGGCGCTGTCTCTGCATCAGGCGGCCACGCATCGTCCCTGGCGAGTATGCCGCGGCAACGCACAAGCCATGTTCCGCCCGAGCGGCCCGCCTTGCGCGCCTCTCTAACACGCGGCGGGACGGCACGGAGGGTGCGAAAAAAATCAGTATGAAATCATTCTGTTTTCGCAAAAGATTTTGCGAAACGCGTGTTTTTTTGCTTTTGTTTTGAGAAAAAATTCGCATTATGATTGACTTGCTCTGTCCGTTCAGGCAGACTGGATGTAGAGGAGAGAGCGCTCTGGCAAGAGGTTTGTCGATGAAAGCGTTCTCATGATTTCTTTTTGCGAGGGTTTTTGAATGGCCAAGTCTATTTATGTCGGGAATCTTCCCTGGTCAGCCACTGAGGAACAAGTTCAAAATCTGTTTATGGAATACGGCGACGTAGTCTCCGTGAAACTGGTGAGCGACCGGGATACTGGCCGCGCCCGCGGTTTCGGCTTTGTGGAAATGGAAGAACCGGGCGCCACTGCCGCTATTGAAGCGCTGGACAACGCCTCCTTCGGCGGCAGAACGTTGCGCGTCAACGAAGCTAAACCCCGCGCGCCCCGTCCTCCCCGCTACTAGGCGCGGGAACGGGCCGACAGGCTCCGTGATTTCCGACCCCGGCTTCCCGCCGGGGTTTTTCTTTTTCAGGCCGCCACAAAGCCCCTGCCGGGACGCAAGCCGGGGCTTTCCTTCACGGGCGAACCATTGCGCGATATATCGACTGCAACAGTGCCTAGTATCACAGCAATGACCGCTTTGAATAATGGACGCGGCCTGTTCTTCTTTTACACTGGCCTTGTCGCTCCCGTACAAAGCGACGCTCGACAGGTTGATTGGCAAAAAGCTGAAGGACGTTCCGGACGCATAGCCGGACAAATGCGCCGTTCAGCAGCCAGCAAGCCGCTCTTTGAGCGCAAGCAGAGGAGATACGCCAATGGATCAGAAGAAGCAGCAGAACGCACAGGACATGGCCGCCCACGACGCCGCCCGCAAGGAATGCGAGCATCAGGCCGCCATGCACGGCAACCGCGACGCCAGCGGGGTGATGCAATACCCCAACTGCGATTGCGAACAAAAAGCGCCGCAGAAAAAGTAGCAGCGCCGCGAGCGTGATGACACGAAAAACCAGGGGCCCGATTGTCGGGCCCCGCTTTTTTTTGCCGCGCGCGCTTTTGGGGCGCGTTCACGCCAACATGGTCAATCGCGCTTCATGTCTTCGATCAGGGCGTTCAGCTTCTGCACCTGGCCGACAAGCTCCGCCACAGCCTGCGCCGCGTGGCGCATGCCCTGGGCCGTTTCGTCGGCTATGCCGCTCACCTGATGGAACGTGTGGCTGATCTGCTCGCTGGTCGCGGACTGTTCTTCGCTGGCGGCGGCGATGGCCCGCACCTGATCCGCCGCGTTTTCGACCATGTCAACGATTTCCGCCAGCGCCGCGCCGGAACGGTTGGCCTGCCCCGTGGCCGATTCGATCAGGCTGACGGCCCGATCGACCTGGGCAATGCTCTGCGTCACGCTGCTCTGGATGGACACGACGGCGCTGCCCACGTTTTTGGTGGAAACCATGGTTTTTTCGGCCAGCTTGCGCACTTCGTCGGCCACCACGGCGAAGCCGCGCCCGGCCTCGCCCGCGCGGGCGGCCTCAATGGCGGCGTTGAGCGCCAGCAGGTTGGTTTGATCCGCGATGTCGGAAATGACGCCCATGATGCCGGCGATGGCGTCGCCCTGTTCGGCCAGCTTGCCCATATCGTCTTTAAGCGCCAGCGAAACGGCCTGCACGTCCTGGATGCCGGCCACGGCCTCCTGCACCACATGCGCCCCTTCCGCGGCTTTGGACTTGGCGTGCAGGGTGACGTCGGACGCCGCGCCCGCGCTCCGGGCCACGTCCAGCACGGCGCTGTTCATGGCCGACATGGCGTCGGCGGCCTCGCCCACCCGGTGCGCCTGCTCCACGGAGCCGCGCTCCGACTGGTCGATCTGGGCGGACAACTGCTCCGACGCCGAGGCGACGATATGCACCACGCCCTCCAGGCGGCTTGCCGCCTCAAGAATACTTTCGCGCTTGCTTTCCGCCATGGAGCGGGCCGCTTCGGCCTCGCGCATGGAGGCCTCGGCCTTGGCCGTCTGCTCCCTGGCGGCCTCGCTCAATTTTTCGGCCTCGGCAAGCGACGCCAGCAGCGAGGTGATCATGTTGCCCAGCGAGTCGGCCAGTTCGCCCATTTCGCCGCCGAATTTCCGGCCGTCGAACACGACGTTGAGGTCGCCGTCGGCAATCCTTTTGGCCCCGCCGGCCAGAGCGGCCAGCGGACGCACGCTGAAGCGCACGGCGAGAAAGATGATCGCCAGCGCCAGGAGCAGGGTCGCCAAACTGGCCCCCAGCGTAACATTGCTGATGGCGGCCACTTCGGCCAGCACTTCCGCCCTTGGCGCGGACACCGCAAAATACCAGAACTGCCCGGACGTCTTGAAATGGATGGGATAATAGTAGTGCAGGTAATCCTTGCCGCCGATGATCGACGCTTCCAGAAAGGGCCGCCCGGCGCGCATGGCGTCCAGCAGGCCGGGCGCCGCGTCGTCGCCGCGGGCTTCAAAAAAGTTTTTGCCGGTCAGATCAAGGTTGCGGTGCGCGATGATGGCGCCGTTCTGGGTGAGGATGCTCCCCCCGCCGGAAGTGTACACCTTGATCGCGCTGACCATTTCGCTGACTTCGCCGAGCGGGATGTCGACAAACAGGCCGCCAAGGAACACGCCCCCCGTCTTGATGGCCGCGCTGGCCGTGGTCATGAGCGTCCGCTTGCCGCCCACTTCGTAGAAGAAAGGCTCGATCAGCGTGCTGCGGTTGCGTTCCTTGGGCAGCTTGTAATAGTCGCTGGTTTCCAGGTCGGCCAGCAATTCCGTGCCGCCCCTGGTGACGTAGGGGATAAAGCGGCCGGCGGCGTCGCTGCCGGGGGCGTTGGCGTATCCGCTGTCCGCGCCCATGGCGTTGGGTTCCCAGGCAACGCCCAGGCCGAGGTAGTCGGCGTTGCCTTCCAGCACGCCGCGCAGCATGGCGATTTGCGCTTCGCGCGCCACCGGCGTGTTTTGCCCGACCGCCTGCCCCAGCGCGTCGGCCAGCGCCTGGGCCCGGTTCAGCGCCTCGTCAAAAAAATTCCGCACTTCGTTGCCGTATTGGCCCGCCAGCGCGGCAAGCTCGCGCTCCGCCACACGTTGAACCGCCGCGGCGGTCATGGAACGGATCTGCCAGGTCAGCCCGCCAAGGGCCAGCGTCAGCGCAACAGCGACAGGAATAAGAATCTTGTAGAGCATACGCAGATTTCTGTACCACGCCATACCGGCTTCTCCCTAATTTCAATGCTTGTTGAGGTATTTTCCCGATCAGCCAGTACGGCATATGCCCTATTATGGTATTTTTCAAGATCATGATACAAAATCATTAAAAAATGCACGCGCAGCAATAAACTGCCAGACGCGTTCGCACCAGGCAAAAGCAGCCGTCACTGCGTTATTGCGGCTTGATTTCTGAATGCAAAAACTGTGTTCTGCATACGCGCGCCCTTGTTCCGCAGCGCGGCGCACGGCAGCAACAATGCGCCCGGCGCCGCGTTCTTCGCTTGCCCCCGCCGCGCTCCAAACTTATACAGGAGGGGCGGCGCAAGGATTTTTAAGGAATCGGAAGGAACCAGAATGAGCCAGCAAAACGCGAAACCCCGCCGGAACCATGCCCCGGCGGCCAATCCGGGCCTTTTTTTGCCCATGAGCCGGGCCGACATGGACGCGCGCGGCTGGGACGAACTGGACGTGCTGATCATTTCCGGCGACGCCTACGTGGATCACCCGTCGTTCGGCGCGGCGCTGCTGGGGCGCTGGCTGGAGGCCCACGGCTTCCGCGCGGGCATTGTGGCGCAGCCGCGCTGGGATGCGCCGGACGACCTCCTGCGCATGGGCCGGCCGCGCCTTTTTGCCGGGATCACGGCGGGCTCGGTGGATTCCATGCTGGCGCACTACACCGCGTTCCGCAAAAAACGGCACGACGACGCCTTTACCCCCGGCGGCCAGGCCGGGGCGCGGCCCAACCGCGCGGTCAGCGTCTACGCCTCGCTGGCGCGGCGGGCTTTTCCGGGCCTGCCGCTTGTGGCCGGCGGCATCGAGGCTTCGCTGCGCCGGGTCAGCCACTACGATTTCTGGACGGACAGCCTGCGCCGCTCGCTGCTGCCGGACGCCAAACTCGATCTGCTCGTCTACGGCATGGGCGAGCGCGCGATCCTCGACATCGCCCGCCGCCTGGACGGCCTGGTCTCGCGCCGCCGGAACGGCTGGACAAAGCCCGAGTTGCAGGAGGCGCTGCGCGGCATCGCGGGCACGGCCCGGCTGGAAGACGCGGACGCCGCCGCCCGGCTGCGCGCCGAAGGGCGGAACGTGATGGAGCTGCCCGCGCACGAAGAGATTCTGGCGGATAAAGCCAAACTGATCGCGGCCACCCTGCTGCTGGAACGCCAGGTGCATCAGGCCGTGGCCGTGGCCGTGCAGGCCGTGGACGGCCGGGCCGTTGTGCTGGAGCCGCCCGCGCCCCCGCTGACCACAGAGGAAATGGACGAACTCTACGCCCTGCCCTACACGCGGCGGGCGCACCCCTCCCACGTTCTGCCCGTGCCCGCCGAGGAAATGATGCGCACCAGCATCACCTGCCACCGGGGCTGCGGGGGCGGCTGCTCGTTCTGTTCGCTGGCGCTGCACCAGGGGCGCAGGATAGCCTCGCGCGGGAGGGAATCGCTGCTGGCGGAGGCCGGGGCGATCAGCGCCCTGCCGGAATTCACCGGCGCGATCAGCGATGTGGGCGGCCCGTCGGCCAATATGTGGGAGGCGTCGTGCGCGCTGGATCCCGCGCGCTGCGTCCGGCCAAGCTGCATGACGCCGCGCGTCTGCCCCGGTTTTCGCGTGGATCAGACCCGCCATATCGATCTGCTGCGCGCCATACGCGAATTGCCGGGCATCCGCCATGTGCGGGTGGCCAGCGGCGTGCGCTTCGATCTGGCCGTGCGCCAGGAGGCGGCGCTGGAGGCCTACGCCGGGGAATTCACCGGCGGCCAGCTCAAGGTGGCCCCGGAGCATTGCGTCGCCCGCGTGCTGGAACTGATGCGCAAGCCCGGCATGGAGGATTTTGAGCTTTTTCTGGACGCCTTTGCCCGCTATTCGGAAGCGCGGGGCAAGGAGCAGTATGTGATCCCCTACCTGATGAGCGCGTTCCCCGGCTGCACGGACGACGACATGCGCCGCCTCGCGGGCTGGCTGGCCGCGCGCCGCTGGAGCCCGCGCCAGGTGCAGTGCTTTGTGCCCACGCCCGGCACGGTGGCCACGGCCATGTATTACGCGGAGGCCGACCCCGAGGGCCGGCCCCTGTATGTGGCCAAAAGCGACGCCGCGCGCCTTGCCCAGCACGCCCTGCTGCGCCCGCGCGAACAAAAGCCGGCCGGCGCGGCCCCCGTGCTTGCGCGCGAGGCCGGGAAGCGCGGGCCTAAAAGCCCATCAGCAACTGGTAAAACTCCTCGCCGGCAGGGTGGCAGAAGCCGCACGCCTCGCTGAATTCTTTCTGCACCAGCGCGGGCAGGCACACCCAGTACCAGCGCCGGGCCAGATTATCGAGGTCGTCAGGGCGCTGCGCGTCTTCAAAATGCTTCAACACTTCCCGCTCCACCTCGCTCATGCGGTGCGGGGCAAGGCGGAGCGTTTTTTCACGAAAAAACAGAACCAGATCTTCAAAAAGCTGCTCTTCATCCGTCTCGTCATCGTGCGTTCCGCATAAAAAATCGACAAAATGGCGCATAAACGGCGTATCCGGCGTAAGGCAGACATCGTACACAGGCAGCTGCGCCAGAAAATCAGCCATCGCGCGGGCCAGAAGCACACGCGGCGGCGCGTGATCCGGGGGTTCTTCCTGTATCGGCTGTGCCGCCAATTCCGACATTTGCCGTGACAACGCGCTGAGAGCCGGCAAATACTCGTATAACCCCATGCGATCCTCCAAAAACAGAGTGATTTTCTCTCATTCTAATACAAAACACCTTCGCCGTCATCACATATTCCCTATTAAGGCTGACGAGAATTATTTTATCATGCCTGTTTCAATTTAAAAAAATATTTCATTATGTTATACAACAGTACTTTTTTCTCGGAAATTTTGCCAGCGCATTCCTTTTTTTCCTGCCAACCGTCCGGCGCGCGTTGTCCGTGCCGGCGGATCGCGGCGCCGGAGGCTTTTGCGGCGCTGTAAGATTTGACATCTTTTGCGGCTTTATGGCAGTTTATTTTTTCGTTTTGCCAGCTTCTTTTCTGCCCTTTTATCCTGTGCGGAGGTTTCCCATGTCTCAACGTTGGATGCAGGCTCTGGCGGCCGGCGTGGCCGCTCTTTTCCTCGCCTCGCCCGCCCTGGCGGCCGACACGATCAAAATCGGCGTGGCCGGAGCGCACTCCGGCGAGCTGACCTCCTACGGCCAGCCCACCCTGAACGGCGCCATGCTTGTGGCGGACAAAATCAATAAAGCCGGCGGCCTGCTTGGCAAACAGATCGAAGTGGTGGCCCAGGACGATCAGTGCAAGCCCGAAATCGCCACCAACGCCGCCACCCGCCTTATTTCCGACCATGTGGCCGCCGTGGTGGGCCACATCTGCACCGGCGCCACCAAGGCCGCCCTGCCGCTGTACACCAACGCCAAGCTGATCGCCATTTCGCCCTCGGCCACGGCCCCCGGCCTGACCCAGAGCGGCGAAAACCCGCTGTTCTTCCGCACCATCGCCAACGACAACGATTCCGCCGTGGTCGGCGTCAAGTTCGCCCTCAATTCCCTGAAGGTGACGAAAATCGCCATCCTGCACGACAACACCGAATACGGCAAAGGCTACGCCGAAAAGGCCAAGAGCGAAATCGAAGCCAGCGGCAAGGCCCAGGTGGTGCTGTTTGAAGCCGTGACGCCCGGCGCGCCCGACTACTCCTCCGCCGTGCGCAAGGTGCGCCAGCAGGGCGCGGAAATGCTGATGTGGGGCGGCTACTACCCCGAAGCCACCAAGATCCTGGCCAACATGCACAGCCTGGACTTCGACATCCCGCTGATCGGCCCCGACGGCCTCAAGGACATGGGCTTCGTCCAGCTCGCCGGCAAGGACGCCGAGGGCGTGTACGCCTCCGGCCCCACCGACACCAGCGCCAACCCGCTGAGCGTCGAATACGCCAAGCTGCATCAGGAAAAGTACGGCTCCGCGCCCGGCGCGTTCTATGACAACGGCGTGGCCGCCATGCTCGCCGTGGTCAACGCCATCCAGGTAGCGGGCGGCACCGACACGGCCAAGCTTGTGGACGCCCTGCACAACAGCGAAGTGGACACCCCCGTGGGCCGCATCAAGTTCGACGCCAAGGGCGACGCGCTCGGCGTGGGCATGTCCATTTACCAGATCAAGAACGGCCAGTACGAGGAAGTGTTCAAGGGCAACTGATCCAACCTGTTCCGGGAATGGCGGCGGGCTCTCCGGGGCCCGCCGCGCCCGCCTTTCCTCCACGTTTGCGCGGCGCGGAGGAGCGCCCGCTTAACCGGGGGCGCAAAGAACGCGCCGCCTCCCGCCGAGGCAGCACCGAGGCAGCATGGACTTGCAGTATTTTTTGGAAATTTTTTGCAGCGGCCTGACGCGCGGCAGCATCTATGCCCTGATCGCGCTCGGCTACACGATGGTCTACGGGATCATCGAGCTGATCAACTTCGCCCACGGCGAAATTTACATGATCGGCGCCTTCACCGCGCTGATTGTGGCCTCGCTGCTGGGCATGGCGGGCTTTCCGGCCGGGGGCGTGCTGATCGTGGCGGCGCTGACGGCCATGATCTGGTGCGCGGCCTACGGCTACACGCTCGAAAAAGTGGCCTACAAGCCGCTGCGCGGCTCCACGCGCCTCGCGCCGCTGATTTCGGCCATCGGCATGTCCACGTTTTTGCAGAATTACGTCCAGCTTGCCCAGACGGCGGACTACCTGCCCTTTCCCCGCCTCATCCCCCGCTTTGAATTTTTGAAGCCCCTGGCCGGCATCGTGCGCTCCAGCGACTTTGTGATCCTCGTGGTCAGCGCGGGCGTGATGATCGCGCTGGCGGCCTTCATCCGCTGGACGCGCATGGGCAAGGCCATGCGGGCCACGGCCCAGAACCGCAAAATGGCCATGCTGGTAGGCGTGGACGCGGACAAGGTCATCTCGCTGACCTTTGTGATCGGCTCCACGCTGGCCGCGCTCGGCGGCACGCTGATCGCCTCGCACACCGGCCAGGTGGGCTTCGGCATCGGCTTCATGGCGGGCCTCAAAGCCTTTACGGCCGCCGTGCTGGGCGGCATCGGCTCCATCCCCGGCGCCATGCTCGGCGGCCTGGTGCTGGGCCTGGCGGAAAGCTACACCACGGGCTACCTTTCCGGCGACTACGAAGACGTGCTGGCCTTCGCCCTGCTGGTGCTCATTCTCATTTTCCGCCCCTCCGGCCTGATGGGCAAAGCCAAAGTGCAAAAGGTGTAGGCATGGGACGCTTGAAACTCCTGCTGCGCGCGCTGCTCATAAGCCTCTGGTTCGTGTTTCTCACGTTTCCCATTCTGGCCATGCGCTTCAACTCCGGCACGCGTTCGATCGAAATTATCTGGCAGCGCCCGCTGATGCTGGCGGCCGGCATTTTTGTGCTGGCCCTGCTCTGGATCTGGTACTTCAACCGCCGGGAATTCGCCGACGGCGCGGCCCCCTCGCCCAAGGACAAAGGCGGTCTTTCCGCCCTGGCCCGCAACCTTTCCGGGCGCTTCCACCCCGGCGGAACCTCCGGCAAGGCGGCGTTGCTGCTTGCCCTGGGCGCTTTGCTGCTGCTGCCGCAAGTCAGCTCCCTGTACCAGACCACCATTTTTTCCATGGCCTTTTTGTACGTCATGCTGGCGCTGGGCCTGAACATCGTGGTGGGCATCGCGGGCCAGCTTGTGCTGGGCTACGCGGCGTTTTACGCCGTGGGCGCGTATACTTACGGCCTGCTGTACTACTACGCGGGGCTCGGCTTCTGGGCCTGCCTGCCCATAGGCGGCCTGCTGGCCACGCTGGCCGGCCTTTTGCTCGGCTTTCCGGTGCTGCGCCTGCGCGGCGACTATCTGGCCATCGTCACGCTGGGCTTCGGCGAAATCACGCGCCTGTTGCTGACCAACCTGGGCTTCACCAAGGGTTCGCAGGGCATCGCGGGCATTCCCCGGCCCGCGCTCTTCGGCATTGAGTTCAGCATGGAAGGCTCCACCCAGTATATGTATTATCTGGCGCTGGGCGCCGCGCTGATCACGATCCTCGTGGTGACGCGCCTGAAAAACTCGCGCGTGGGCCTGGCCCTGCAAGCGCTGCGTGAGGACGAAATCGCCTGCGAGGCCATGGGCATCAACCTGCGCACGGCCAAACTGGCGGCCTTCGCGCTGGGCTCGTGCTGGGCGGGGTTCGCGGGCGTGCTGTTTGCCGCGCGCAACAACTACATCAACCCGGCCAGTTTCACGTTCATGGAATCGGCCATGGTGCTTTCCATGGTGGTGCTGGGGGGCATGGGCTCCATTGGCGGCGTGGTGCTGGCGGCCTTTTTGCTGGCCCTGCTGCCCGAATACCTGCGCGCCTTTTCCGAATACCGCATGCTGCTTTTCGGCCTGCTGATGGTGCTGATGATGATTTTCCGCCCCCAGGGCATGATGCCGCCCGGCAAGCGCGCCTACAAGCCCACGGCGCTTGAGGGAGGGCCGCGCTCATGACCCGCCCCGTGCTTGAAGTGACATCCCTTTCCCGCAATTTCGGCGGCCTGCGCGCGCTCAACGACGTGGATCTGCGCATCATGCCCGGTGAGATCGTGGCCCTTATCGGCCCCAACGGCGCGGGCAAAACCACGTTTTTCAACTGCGTCACCGGCATTTACGAGCCGACGGAAGGCGAGGTCACGGCCTGTCCGCCCGGCGGCGAGCCCAAACGCCTCAACGGCATGAAGCCGTTTTTGATCACGGCGTTCGGCCTGGCGCGCACCTTCCAGAACATCCGGCTCTTCCCCACGATGACGGTGCTGGAAAACGTCATGGTGGGCCGCCACTGCCGCACCTCGGCGGGCATTCTGGGCGCGGTGCTGCGCACGCCGCACGCCCGCGCCGAAGAGCAGGAAAGCGTGGATCGCGCCTACTCGCTGCTCAAGGCGCTGCACCTGGCCGACAGCTGGAAGGAAGAAGCCCGCAACCTGCCCTACGGCGCGCAGCGCCGCCTGGAGATCGCCCGGGCCCTGGCCACCGATCCCTTCCTGCTGCTGCTGGACGAGCCCGCCGCGGGCATGAACCCCCACGAAACCCTGGAACTGAAAAATTTGATCCTGGAGCTGCGCGAGCGCTTCCACCTCTCCATCCTGCTTATTGAACACGACATGTCCATGGTCATGTCGCTTTCCGACAGCGTGGTCGTCATGGAATACGGCTCGCGCATCGCCGCCGGCACGCCGGAGGAGATCAGCCGCGATCCGCAGGTCATCCGCGCCTACCTGGGGGAGGCCGACCATGCTTGAGTTCCGCAACGTCAACACGTTTTACGGCTCCATTCCCGCCCTGCACAACGTCAGCCTGCATGTGGACGAAGGCGAGATCGTCACGCTGATCGGGGCCAACGGCGCGGGCAAGACCACCACCCTCATGACCATCTGCGGCGGCATACGCCCGCGCGGCGGCGAAATTTTGTACCAGGGCGCGCCCATCCACCGCGTCAAACCGCACGCCATTGTGGGCATGGGCATCAGCCAGGTGCCCGAAGGCCGCCTCATTTTTCCCGAACTCACGGTCAGCGAAAACCTCGACATGGGCGCCTTCCTGCGCAAGGACAAAGAAGGCATCCGGCGCGACATGGACTACATTTTTTCGCTCTTCCCCATTCTGGCCCAGCGCCGCCGCCAGCCGGGAGGCACGCTTTCGGGCGGCGAACAGCAAATGCTGGCCATCTCGCGCGCCATCATGGCCCGGCCCAGGCTGCTGCTGCTGGACGAGCCCTCGCTCGGCCTCGCGCCCATCATCATCCAGCAGATTTTTTCCATCATCCAGAAGATCAACCTGGACGGCACCACGGTCTTCCTTGTGGAGCAGAACGCCCACCAGGCCCTGCGCATCGCCCACCGGGGCTATGTGATGGAAAACGGCCGCATCGTCATGGAAAACACGGCCTCCGCCCTGCTCAACGATCAGGCCGTGCGCAAAGCCTATCTCGGCATGTAAGGCCGCAACCATGGCAGCCACCATCCTGATTGTGGACGACGAGGAAGGCATCCGCCTTTCGCTGCGGGGCATTCTGGAAGACGAAGGCCACGCCGTGGCCGAAGCCGCCTCGGCCGAAGACGCCCTGGCCTGGCTGGAATCCTCGCGGCCCGACCTGATCTTTCTGGACGTCTGGCTGCCGGGCATGGACGGACTCGTGGCCCTGGGCCGCATCCGCGCCCTGACGCCCGAAACGCCGGTGGTCATGATTTCCGGCCACGGCACCATCGAAACCGCGGTGGCCGCCCTGCGCGGCGGCGCGTACGACTTTATCGAAAAGCCGCTCTCGCTCGACAAGATCCTGATCCTGGTCAAAAACACGCTGGAAATGAGCGACCTGCGGCGCGAAAACCTGGCCCTGCGCGCCGCCGTGGCCGACAGCGACGACGGCATCGTGGGCCGCTCGGCCCCCATGCGCGGCTTTCTCGACGCTCTGGCCCGCGTGGCCCCCACCGACGCCTGGGTGCTGATCACCGGCGAAAACGGCACGGGCAAGGAACTGGCGGCCCGCGCCGTGCACCGGGGCAGCCGCCGCGCGGCCGCGCCGCTGGTGGCGGTCAATTGCGCGGCCATTCCCGAGGAACTGATCGAAAGCGAGCTGTTCGGCCACGAAAAAGGCGCGTTTACCGGCGCGGACAGCGCGCGGCAGGGCAAATTTGAACTGGCGCACAACGGCACGCTCTTTCTGGACGAAATCGGCGACATGAGCCTGAAAACCCAGGCCAAAATTTTGCGCATCCTTGAAGAGCAGGTGTTCGAGCGCGTGGGCGGCACGCGGCCCATCCGCGTCAATGTCCGGGTGATCGCCGCCACCAACAAGGATCTGGAAAGCGCCATCAAGCGCGGCGAGTTCCGGGCCGACCTCTATTACCGCCTGCGCGTCTTCCCCCTGCATCTGCCACCCCTGCGCGAACGCGCGGGCGACGTGCCGCTGCTGCTTTCCACCCTGGGCGAGCGCCTGGAGCGCCGCACCGGCATTGTCGCGCCCGTGTTCTCGGCCGACGCCCTGGCCGCGCTGGAAGCGTGGGACTGGCCCGGCAACGTGCGCGAACTGGCCCATCTTTTGGAACGCCTGGCCATCCTGCACCCCGGCGGCACGGTGGCGGCCCGCGATCTGCCGCCGGAAATGCGCGCCGCCCCGGACAGCAGCGGCGCGGCCGACGGAGCGGCCCTGAGCGGCCTGCTGGCGATCCCCGACTTCAAGAGCGCCCGCGCGGCGTTTGAATCGTGGTATCTGGAAGCCAAGCTGGCCGAGGCCGGGGGCAACATCACCCGCCTGGCCGACATGGTAGGGCTGGAGCGCAGCTATTTGCACCGCAAGCTCAAGGCCGGGCGCGACTTGCCGCATTGAGCGCTTGCCGCTATACTGCGCCCTTCCGGTTTTTGACCGGAACAGTTTTTAGCCGAAGTGAGGAGAGAGCCGTGGCCCACGCGAAAACCATTGCGGAAATCAACGAGAAAATCCGCCAAGGCAAGGCGGTTGTCCTGACCGCCGAAGAAATGACCAAAGCCGTGCGCGACATGGGCCCCGAGCAGGCCGCCCACGCCGTGGACGTGGTGACCACCGGCACCTTCTCCCCCATGTGCTCTTCCGGCCTCTTCTTCAATATCGGGCAGCCCGAGCCGCCCGTGATCAAGGCCTCGCGCATCTGGCTGAACAACGTGCCCGCTTACGGCGGCATCGCCGCGGCCGACGGCTTTATCGGCGCGACCGAACCCTCCGAGGACGACCCGCTCAACAAGGTGCATCCCGGCCGCTTCAACTACGGCGGCGGGCACGTCATTGAGGATCTGGTCGCGGGCAAAACCGTGCGCCTGCGCGCCGAAGGCTACGGCACCGACTGCTACCCCCGCCGCTCCCTGGAACGCGACGTCACGCTGGCCGATCTGCCCTTCGCCGAGCTGGTCAACCCCCGCAACTGCTACCAGAATTACAACGTGGCGGTGAACACGGGCAAACGCATCGTCTACACCTACATGGGCCCGCTCAAGCCCGGGATGCGCAACGCCAACTACGCCACCGCGGGCCAGCTTTCGCCCCTGTTCAACGACCCGTATTTCCGCACCATCGGCTTCGGCACGCGCATTTTCCTGGGCGGCGGCCAAGGCTACGTGATCGGCGCGGGCACCCAGCACGTCAGCGAGCCGGCGCGCGCGGCCAACGGCATCCCGCTCGGCGGCTCGGGCACCCTGATGCTCAAGGGCAACCTCAAGCAGATGAACCCGCGCTACCTGCGCGGGCACTCCTTCCTCGGCTACGGCTGCACGCTGGCCGTGGGCGTGGGCATCCCCATTCCCATCCTCAACGCCGAAATGGCCGCCTTCACCGGCGTGGCCGATGCCGACATTCTTTTGCCCGTCAAGGATTACGGGCACGATTACCCCAACGGCATCCCGCGCGTGATCCGGCATGTTTCGTACGAGGAGCTGCGCTCCGGCCTTGTGGTGATCGACGGGCATACCGTGGAAACCGCGCCGCTGACGTCGTATACGATGTCGCTGGAAGTGGCCGAGACGCTCAAAGACTGGATCAGGAAGGGGAAATTTTTCCTGACGGAGCCGCTGGAGGCGATTCCTTCCCGATAAAGGGGGGCGTAACGCCCGGCTTTTCGGCGGCTGCGCCGACAGGCGCTTTAATAGCTCTTTCCCCTGCGCCTCCGGCGGGAAATAAAGAGGGTTTTCGCTGGATTTTCAGGCGGCTGTGCCGACACCGACTTTAATAATTCTATCTCCTGCGCCTCCGGCGGGGAGTGAGGAGGCCTGTTATGGGAGAAACCTGCGGTTTCTCCCCTCCGAGGCCCCCTCCTCCACCTCCCCCCGGAACACCCCACTTCCCTCAGCCACTCTCTTCGAGAAAACTTCATCGTCCGGCCGCATGTTCGCCGCAAAGCGGCTCGACATGCGACGCCATTAACCGCCCGCACTCCGTTCGCCGCTGGATACAAGGACTGCATGGGCTGTTGCCAAGCGAACAGTTGACCCCTCTCGTTGAAATGGCCCCGTCGTCCGGCCGCATGCTCGCCGAAGCGGCGGGGCATGCGACGCCATTAACTTTCCGTGCTTTGTACACCGCTGGACACAAGGGCGCGGGGGCTGTTGCCAAGCGGACAACAGCACACGCCTTTATCCCTTGTGTAACCAGCAGTTTTAAAACATGGCTTGCCAAAATCTTTCTTTGTCATGACCGCTTCCAACGGTGGCGCTTCCAAAGGCACAGGGCTTGTGACTCGCGGGCGTTAAGGCCCGTTGAGCAATGACC
>JAVBMS010000056.1:0-20585 GCA_031552135.1 Mailhella sp. | reverse complement strand
TGGCGGAGACGCATAGGGGTCGAACCTACCGTTGACCTCGCGGCCAACCACTGGTTTTGAAGACCAGGCGCCACACCGGTGACGATGCGCCTCCACGGCCGGAACCATACACGGCCCCTCACGGGCTGGCAAGGCGGATTCCCCGCCGGCCGCCGCCGTGCGGCGTTCGAAAAAGCATACTCATGTCATTGTCAAAGCGCGGATCAGGCATTACAAATGAAGGCAGGAAACGTTGCCGCCAAAGTCGGCAGCCCCGAAAAATGCGAAGAGAACGCGGCGTCGCCGTTCCCAAGCGTTTTTCGCGTCTTTCCGGCAGGCCCGCGTGGCGGGCCCGTCCGGCGCAAACACCCGCAAGGGGTTTGTCATCATTCCGGGAGGCGCGACGCGCCCCCTCTTCCTTTGCGGGAGAGCCCGCAAGCCTGATGGAGATCAACTTGAACCCATTTTCTCGCAATATACTCCTCTGGGTTATCATTTCCCTGGCTATGGTCATTTTGTTCAACGTGTTCAGCCAGCCGTACTCGCAGCAACATCCCCTGGCCTACAGCGACTTTCTGGCCCAGGTGGATCGCGGCGAGGTCAAGGAAGTGCGCATCCAGGGGCAGAACATCCAGGGCAAAACCCAGGACGACAAACCCTTCCAGACCTACGCCCCGGAAGACGCCAACCTTGTGCAGCACCTGATCGACCGCAAGGTGCAGGTCAAGGCCGAGCCGCCGGAAGATTCGCCCTTCCTGGTGAGCCTTCTGATTTCATGGTTCCCCATGCTGCTGCTGATCGGCGTGTGGATTTTCTTTATGCGCCAGATGCAGGGCGGCAACGGCAAGGCCATGTCCTTCGGCCGCTCCCGAGCGCGCATGGTCACGCAGGAGCAGGGCCGCGTCACGTTTGCCGACGTGGCGGGCGTGGACGAGGCCAAGGAAGAGCTTTCGGAAGTGGTGGAATTTTTGTCCAACCCCAAAAAATTCACCCGGCTGGGCGGCCGCATTCCCAAGGGCGTGCTGCTGGTCGGCCCTCCGGGCACCGGCAAGACGCTGCTGGCCCGCGCCGTGGCGGGCGAGGCCGGGGTTCCGTTCTTTTCCATCTCCGGCTCGGATTTTGTGGAAATGTTTGTGGGCGTGGGCGCGTCGCGCGTGCGCGATTTGTTCATTCAGGGCAAAAAAAACGCGCCCTGCCTTATTTTTATTGACGAAATCGACGCCGTGGGCCGCCAGCGCGGCGCGGGCCTTGGCGGCGGGCACGACGAGCGCGAGCAGACCCTCAACCAGTTGCTGGTGGAAATGGACGGCTTTGAGTCCAACGAGGGCGTCATCCTGATCGCGGCCACCAACCGGCCCGACGTGCTGGACCCCGCCCTGTTGCGGCCCGGCCGCTTCGACCGCCAGGTGGTGGTGTCCACGCCCGACCTGCGCGGCCGCCAGCGCATCCTCGAAGTCCACACCCGGCGCACGCCCCTGTCGAGCGACGTGGACATTGAAACCCTGGCCCGGGGCACGCCCGGCTTTTCGGGCGCGGATCTGGAAAATCTGGTCAACGAAGCCGCGTTGCAGGCGGCCAAGTGGAACAAGGAGCACCTGAACATGGCGGACTTCGAGTACGCCAAGGACAAGGTGCTGATGGGCAAGGAGCGGCGCAGCCTGATCCTCAGCGATGAGGAAAAGCGCATCACCGCCTACCACGAGGCGGGCCACGCCCTGGCCGCCCGCATGCTGCCCGGCACGGATCCCGTGCACAAGGTGTCCATCATCCCGCGCGGCCGCGCCCTCGGCGTGACCATGCAACTGCCGGAAGAAGACCGCCACGGCTATTCGCGCACCTACCTGCGCAACAACCTGGTGGTGCTTCTGGGCGGGCGCGTGGCCGAGGAACTGGTCATGAACGAAATGACCACCGGCGCTGGCAACGACATTGAGCGCGCTTCCAAGCTGGCCCGCAAAATGGTGTGCGAATGGGGCATGAGCGAGGCCATCGGCCCGCAGGCCATTGGCGAGCACGAGGAAGAGGTTTTCCTCGGCCGCGAATGGGGCCACTCCAAGCACGTCAGCGAAGAAACGGCCCGCCTGGTCGATGCGGAAGTCAAGGCGCTCATGGAAGAAGCGCGCCAGCGCTGCCGCGCCATTCTGGAAACGCGGCTCGATGCGCTGCACGCCATTGCCGCCGCCCTGCTGGAGCGCGAAACCATCAGCGGCGACGACATCGACCGCCTGATCAAGGGCCAGGAACTGCCGCCGTTCGAGCCTTCGGCGCCCCGTTCGCCCTCGGATGCGCCTTCTGATTCGTCGGACGACAAGCACGACGACGTTACCTTTACGCTGCACGACGAAACGCCGGACGACACCCCCGCGGACGACGACCGGAGGCATGAGGACTGATGCTTGCCCGGGAATGCCGGGGCCACCCCCCCATGCCCCCCGAGCTTCCCGCTTTTTCGTGGTCGCTCCGGCACGGCCCCTGCCCCTCCGGCGGGGCCGCGGCCCGGGCGATCGCGCCGTTTTGCCTGTGGGGCATCGTCAACGTGACGCCCGACTCGTTTTACGACGGCGGCCGTTACGCCGATCCCTCCCTGGCCGTGGCCCACGGCCTGCAACTGGCCGAAGAGGGGGCGGCGGTGCTGGACGTGGGCGGGGCGTCGTCCCGGCCCGGCGCGCTTGACGTGCCGGCCGGCGAGGAAGCCGCCCGCGTGGTGCCGGTGGTGCGCGCGCTGGCCGAGGCGCGGGCCGCGCGCCCGGAACGGAATTTCGCCATTTCGGCGGACACCTGGCGCGCGGACGTGGCGCGGGCGGCGCTGGAAGCCGGGGCGGACATCATCAACGATATTTCCGCCTGCGCCTGGGATCCGGCGCTGCCCGGCGTTCTGGCCGAGTACCGGCCCGGCTATGTGCTGATGCACTGCAACGGACGCCCCGCGACCATGCAAGACGCCGCGCGGCGCGAGGCAAAGGCCGGCGGCGACATTGCCACCGTGGTGGCGGATTTTTTGGGGGACGCCATGCGATCCTTGATCCGCGCCGGTTTGCCGGAGGACAGGATTATTCTGGATCCCGGCGTGGGTTTTGGTAAAACAGGGGAGCGGAGCGCGGCCCTTTTGTCCGGCATCGGCAAGCTGCTGGATCTGGGGCGGCCTGTTTTGATCGGGCTTTCGCAAAAATCGCTGTTTGGCGACGCGCTGGGCCTTGCGCCCGGCGAGCGCGGCGAAGCCACGAATATAGCCACGGCGCTCCTGGCGGCCAGGGGCGCGCTGCACCACAGGGTGCACAACGTGGCCGCCGCCCGGCGCGCGCTGGCGCTGGTCAAATGTTTGGGGCCGTTTGGGGCGGGCAGGGGCGACATGGTTTGAGGCGGGGCCGCGCGGGAGAAACCGCACGGAACCAATCGGGGTCATAGGGGAATCATGTTCGAGTTGAGTCAAATCCCCTTCAACTGGCGCGATGTGGCCGACATCGCCGTGGTGACGTTGTTGTTCTACTACGTCATCCGCTTTGTCAGCGGCACGCGCGCCATGGCCGCGCTCAACGGCCTCTTCGTCCTTCTGGTGCTGTACGCCGTGGCCCAGGTGGTGGGCCTCTATTCCCTGGCCTGGCTGCTGGAGCATATTTTCGGCTCCCTGTTCCTGGTCATTGTGGTGCTTTTCCATCAGGACATACGGCAGGCCCTTTCCAGCATGAGCCTGAGCTCGCTGTTCCGCCGCAAAAACAGCGGCGCGCACGACGACATGGTGCATATCCTGGCCCAGACCTGCCTTTTGCTGGCGCAAAAGCGCGTCGGGGCCATCGTGGTGCTGGAAATGCACGTGCCGCTTGGCGACATGACGGAAAAAGGCGTGACCATCGACGCCAAACTGTCGCAGGATCTGCTGTCCACCATCTTTTTCCCGAACACCGCGCTGCATGACGGCGCCGTGATCGTCAACCGCCAGGGCCGCGTGGCGGCCGCCGGCTGCGTGCTGCCCCTGGCCCAGGTGGGGCGGCAGCATTTTGGCATGCGCCACCGCGCGGCGCTAGGCATTTCCGAGGTCAGCGACGCGCTGGCCATCGTGGTTTCCGAAGAAAGGGGCGAAGTGACCGTGGCGCAGGAAGGACGCCTTTCCAACCCGCTCAACCTTGAACGCCTGGAACGGATTTTGATCAATGCCCTTGATAACTGACAGCCGCGTGCAAAAGCTCAAGCACATCCTGGTCTCCCTGATTCTGTCGCTGGGGGTCTGGTACACTGTCGTGGGCAGCGAGCAGGTGGAAAGCCAGGTGGAGGTGCGCCTTGACTACCGGGGCCTGCCGGAAAACCTTGTGGTGCGCGACGGCATGATCGGCAAGGTGGCCGTGCGCCTGCGCGGCTCCTCCGAAATGCTGCGCGGCCTCGCCTCGCGGGATTTGACGTATACCGTGTCGCTGGCGGGCGTGCAGCCCGGCGCGAATGTGCTGCCGCTCAACGTGGCGCAAATGGCCGAGTTCCGCGCCTACGAGCTGGTGGACGTCCAGCCCGGCCGCCTGGTGCTGGAAGTGGACACCCTGCTTGAAAAAGTGGTGCCCCTGGAGGCCGACGTGGTGCCCCTGCCCAAGGACGCGCCCCTCAGCCTCACCCAGGTGCTGCTGGAACCTTCCTTTGTCACGGTCAAGGGCCCGGAAAGCCAGATCCGCCCGCTGGAACACCTGCCCGTGCCCTTTGACCCCAACCGCGATCCGGCCGCGGGCACGCGCGCGATCAACATCGCCATCGCCGCGCCGGCCCAGGTGGACATTACGCCGCCCGTCACCACGCTGCGCTACACCCTGGCCCTCAAAACCCAGAGCGTGGACGTGACGCGCATGGTGCAACTGGACGCGGGCGCCCGCCAGCGCTTCATCATGGCCTCCAACCGCGTGGAACTGGAGCTGGAGGTGCCGGAAGACAAGGTGAACGACGCCGAATATCTGGCCGGCATCCGCGTGGTGGCGCAGCCGCCCACGGATCTCGCGCCGGGCGAATCCGCCGATGTGCCCGTTTTGGTGATGCTGCCCGCCGGCACGCGCCTGACCAAGGTGGCGCCGGCCACGGTGAGCGTCACGCGCAACAGGGAATAAGGGAATAACGGGCGGTTTTTTGTCAATATAACACCGCAGCGGAGGGCTCGCCGGAAATGCCGGGACGCCCAGGGAAAACCATGAAGACACGCCTTTTCGGAACGGACGGCATACGCGGCACGGTCAACACCTATCCGCTGACGGCGGGGCTCGCGCTGCGCCTGGGCCTCGCGGCCGGAACCATCTTTCAGGACGGGCGCCGCCGCCACAAGGTGATCATCGGCAAGGACACCCGCCTTTCCGGCTACATGTTCGAATCGGCGCTCACCGCCGGGCTGTGCGCGGCGGGCATGGACGTGTTTCAGGTGGGCCCCCTGCCCACGCCGGCCCTGGCCTTCCTCACCCGCAACATGCGGGCGGACCTTGGCGTGGTGATCTCCGCCTCGCACAATCCCTACCACGACAACGGCATCAAGTTTTTCGACCGCGACGGCTTCAAGCTGCCGGACGAGATGGAAGACCGCATCGCCGCGCTGGCCGAGGACAAAGACCGGGACTGGCAGTACCCGGCCTCGGACAAAATTGGCCGCGCCTACAAGATTGTGGACGCGCCCGGCCGCTACATCGTCTACATCAAGAACAGCTTCCCCCAGCACCTGACGCTGGAAGGCCTGCGCGTGGTCATCGACTGCGCCAACGGCGCCAATTACAAGGTCGCCCCGCTGGCGCTGGAGGAGCTGGGCGCGGAGGTGTTCCGCCTCAGCACCTCGCCGGACGGCCTCAACATCAACCACCAGTGCGGCTCGCTGCATCCCGAGGCCATGAGCGCCAAAGTGCGCGAACTGCGGGCCGACATGGGCATCGCCCTGGACGGCGACGCCGACCGCCTTGTGGTGGCGGACGAAAAAGGCCGCGTGCTCGACGGCGATCAGCTCCTGGCGCTGTGCGCCGAGGACATGATGGCCAAGGGCCAGTTGCGTGACAACCTGCTGGTGGGCACCGTGATGAGCAACATGGCGCTCGAAATTTTTATGCGCGAGCGCGGCGGCCGTCTGCTGCGCACGCCCGTGGGCGACCGCTACGTCATGGAAGCCATGCGCGAACACGGCGCCGCGCTGGGCGGCGAACAGTCCGGCCACCTGATCTTCCGCGACTACAGCACCACCGGCGACGGCCTGCTCGCGGCCCTGCAAATTCTGCGCATCATGCGCGAACGCGGCAAGCCGCTCTCCGAACTGGCGGATCAACTGCGCCTCTTCCCGCAAACGCTGCTCAACGTGCGCGTGCAGCGCAAAACCCCGTTTGATCAATGCCCCGGCCTTTCCCTGGCCCTGGCCGAAGCCGAAAAGGAACTGGGCGATCGCGGCCGCGTGGTGCTGCGTTACTCCGGCACCGAAAACCTCTGCCGGATCATGGTGGAGGGAGAGGATCAGGAACAGGTGGGCAAGATAGCCCAGCGCCTCGCCGACGCGGCCGAGGCGGAGTTGAGGTAGGGGAGTGGGCCTCCGGCGGAAAAGAAGAATGATTTCTTTTCCTTGAATTTTCAGGCGGCTGCGCCGCCACCGACTTTAATATATCGATCTCCTGCGCCTCCGGCGGGGAGGAGGGGGCCTGTTATGGGCGGGACTCTCAGATCACCCCTGAACTATTCACGTCAGCTACCCATAGGTGAAGCATGCGCCCTATTTTAGGCATTGTTATTGTGGCGTTGCTACTGTTTCCGGCAAGCCTTTCAGCCAAGGATGATTTCCCCGCGCAATATACGATTTTTACTGATCAACCCAAGTCTTTGGATATGGCCGAGAAAATGCGGCACCCTTTGCTCACAGGCTTTAAATCCAGAAACATTATTTACACCACCAGGCATCATGATGTGATCCAGGTAGCTGGATATAACGACAAACCGCACCTGTCCTTCCGCTTTGACATAAAACTATTGCCCGGCGTGGAAATCACCGGGTTGCCAGCGCTTTCGCCTAACTCCATGCAAATGCGCGAACTTAGGCCGTCTCTTCCTCCAGAATTGCGAAACCGGGAAGACCTTCTCGTCTTCGAGGGCGGCCACGTCTTCACTCCCTATCTGCCGCCCAAGGCCAAGCCCATCGGTTCCACCGAATGGCGATATGAACTTCGGTGGTACCGTGTTCATGGCAACTACTATTTCGTTACGGTTAACCGAGGCCCGGGGGTAATTGCTCTTGAAGCCTTGATGACCTCTTCCAAAGGGGAAAATATCGTGCCCATTCTGGGTGAATCGTACGAGACCCCAAGCGATTGCTTTTTCACCTCATCTTGGGGTGGAATGACATTAGGGATTTATCCGGATTCCTGCCCTGGTGTGTCGAATGACGGGGTCAAGTTGATCCAGGTCCATGAAGAGGATCTTCCCGAAGATTTCCCGAAAAACCTTGTCCGCTGGATCCGGTAAATGAGTAAGGTGACTAATAAATTCCTTGCAGTGCTCACATGCTCACTTCTTCTGAGTATGTCGCCAGAGTACCACGGAGGCCCCATAAATTCCCTGGAGAGAATCATGGCCGACGTTAATCCCGCTTTGCATGGGCTTGAACCCAATCGAGGGGCGAAATAGGAATCCATGACCATGAAACGACTGGTAATAGTACCACTGTGCTGCCTTTTACTCTCGGCCTGCAATTTCTTTGGCCCGCCGACCAAGACTGTTGCCGAGTTCAACGCCTATGTCGCCGCAAACCCCAACGGCCTGGACGGAAAAACCCTCTCTGGCGTGCAGCTTGACGGCGCAATGACTCGGATTGATGACAATGATGTCCCTGCGGGAGAGGACAAATACGCATATGCGATGAGCCAGGGCGGCGTTGGCGGGATTGTCATACAGAATATGAAGGTCACGGGTCTTACCGTGGACAAATCAAGCCTGCTCTTTGCCAGCATCAGAAACGTCACTTTCGTAGACTGCAAATTCCTGCAAACGGATATGACCGGGAGCACCCTGGAGAACGTCAAATTTGTTAATTGCGAGTTTGACGGCATCGAGCCCGGAAGAAAGATCGGGAACATATACCATAGAGGCCGTGTAACAAACTTAAATATGGTTGCTGCTGATAATGTGGTATTTGAAAATGTTGCTTTTGGAAAAGGATTTTCCAGCAATTTCCATAGAGGAGTTATTACACTTATAAATGTGAAGGCTTCCCCATCAGAATCTCCAATCATAAGAGGCATAAATGTCAAATTACGACTTTTGGCTTGTACATTGCATGACAGAAATATCGCTGCCATTAAAGGAGATGATAGTTCGATTCTCATCCTCAACTCCGATATTAAGGGCTTGAGTTGTTCGTCTAGCATCACCAAGGTTGTATGGATTGAAAAAACGTTGTTTTACGGCGGGGCTGGCACTTCTGAATTCCTCATGATTAGGGATTCTGCCGGCACCTTCGAGTTTGGCGGATATTACGCAAGTTCCCCCACTGCATATCTTGTCAATAACCAGTATAATGACACAGGGTATTCAACTTTCTTCCCAAGTATTAAAAAAGGAAATAGTGCTACATTATATCTCTATGGCTCAAATAACTATTTCCCAATGCTCCGCATCGGTTCAGGAAACATTAACATTTTTAATGTAAATTTTGGCATCCTTAATATCCTTGAGTATGGGGACATCGGTGTTAAAAGCCTTAATCTTAAGAATGTAAGTATCAAAGAAGGAAAGTGGCTTGCTCCTTTACCTGAAACTGGGTACTGGGAACAAGTTGAAATCATTGGACCAGTCGAACTTGCTCAGCAATCAAAAGCCGAGATTTCCGGGTATAATGTTTTATTCCCCAATGGTTCACCTTGGATTAATGGAGATGTAGAGATTAAACATCTTTCTTCTCCCCAGAAGATGCAGATGCCCCCCGTGCCAACCCTTGAGGAAGTGGGGCTCGCCCAGTTCTGGCAAGAAGTGGACGCAAAAAGCAGCAGGCAATAGAAGCGCCAATTTCAGCCCGGCAAAAAAATTGGGGCGGATATGTCTGTTTAGCAACAGCCCCCGCAGCCTCTATGTCCAGACGTGAGCGGGGTGCGGGCCGTTAATGGCGTCGCATGCCGAGCCGCTTCGGCGAGCATGCGGCCGGACGATGGGGCTTGCCCAACGAGAGGGGCCGAGGGAAGTGGGGTGCTCCGGGGGGAGGTGGAGGAGGGGGGCTAGGAGGGGAGAAACCGCAGGTTTCGCCCATAACAGGCCCCCTCCTCCCCGCCGGAGGCGCAGGAAATAGCATTATTAAAAAGCCCATCGGCGCAGCCGCCTGAAAATAAAGGAAAAAGACTTTTCTTCCTCCCTGCCGGAGGCGCAGGGGATAGCGGTATTAACATGCCTATCGGCGCAGCTGCCTGAAAATAAAGGAAAAAGACTTTTCTTCCTCCCCGCCGGAGGCGCAGGGGATAGCGGTATTAACATGCCTATCGGCGCAGCCGCCTGAAAATAAAGGAAAAAGACTTTTTCTCCTCCCCGCCGGAGGCGCAGGGGATAGCGGTATTAACATGCCTATCGGCGCAGCCGCCCAAGAATCGGGCGTTCCGCCATCCTTTCTTCCTCGAAAAAACAAACAGAAAACCCCGGCTTTCACCGGGGTTTTCGCTAAAGGTCGTGCTTGCCAAAGACAGGCGCGTTTGCGCTATCTCTTTAATACGGCGGTTTCGCCAAAAAAATTAGGGCCGTTTCCCTCATACTCCCACTTCCACCGCCACCCTCTCAAACCCATCCACGTCAAAAAGCCCGTTCGGCGTGATTTTGAGGTGCGGGATGACCGGCAGGGCCAGAAAGCTGAGCGTCATGAAGGCGTCGGCTTCGTCCGAAATCCGGTAATAATCCTTGGCCAGCGCTAGCATTTCCCTCAATTTCTCCGCCACCTCCAGCCCGGTTCCGTCACTCATCAGCCCGCCGATGGGCAGGGGCAGGGCGGCCAGCACGGCCCCGTCCGCCGTCATGACGATGCCGCCTTTCAGCCTCGCCACTTCGCGCACGGCCAGCTCCATATCCGCGTCGTTGTCGCCCGCGACCACAATATTGTGGGAATCGTGGGCGATGGTGGTGGCTATGGCTCCGCCGCGCAGTCCGTAATTGGCGTCGAGCAGGCCCAGGCCGATTTTGCCGGTGGCGTGGTGGCGTTCCAGCACGGCAATTTTGAGCAGGCCGGGGTTGAGTTCGCAGCGGAAGAAGCCTTCCGGCGTGACGCGCACGTCCAGCTCTTTGTTTTCGGTGAGCAGCGAATGCGGCACGAGGCGGATGACCCTGGCCCGGCCCGAGGGCACGCGCAGGGCGAAGGGATTGGGCGGCAGGGGCGCGAGGCGGACGCTGTCGCGCAGCTTGCCGGGATCCTGATGCGGCAGGGCGGCGAGCATACGGCCGTTTTCCGCGATCAGCCTGCCGCCGGCCCAGACGGCGCGCACGTTGAAATCGCGCAGGTCGTCCACCAAAATCATGTCGGCCGCCCAGCCGGGAGCGATGCCGCCCTTGCCGCGCAGGCCGTAGCATTCGGCCGCGTTCAGCGTGGCCATGCGCACGGCGGTCAGCGGATCGAGCCCGGCGGCCACGGCCATGCGCAAATGGGTGTCGATGTGGCCGCGTTTTAGGATGTCGGCCACATGGCGGTCGTCGGTGCAAAAGAGACAGCGCCGCGCGTTTTCGGGCGTGACGCCCGGCAGCAGGTTGGCCAGATCGTGCGCGGCCGAGCCTTCGCGCAAAAGAACGTACATGCCCCGGCGGATGCGCCCTAGCATTTCGTCCACGGTGGTGCATTCGTGATCGGTGGCGACGCCCGCGGCGGCGTAGGCGTCGAGCGCCCGGCCGGAAAGCCCGGGGCTGTGGCCGTCCACGCGTTTGCCGCAGGCCAGGGCGTCGGCGATTTTGGCCAGCACGGCCGGGTCGCCCGCCAGCACGCCGGGGGTGTTCATCATTTCGCCCAGGCCGGGCACGCGCGCGTCGGCCAGCAGGGGGGCGAGATCCGGGGCCTCCAGCGTCGCGCCGGCGTCTTCGCCGGGCAGGGCGGGCACGCAGGAAGGGAGCATGATGCGCACGTCGAGCGGCAGTTGCCGGGTGGATTCCAGCATGTAGCGGATGCCGTCCAGGCCCTTGACGTTGGCGATTTCGTGCGGGTCGGCCACCACGGTGGTGGTGCCGCGCGGCAGCACCACTTCGGCAAAGCGCGCCGGGCAGAGCATGGACGATTCGATATGCGCGTGGGCGTCGATCAGGCCCGGCAGCAGAAAGCGGCCTGCGCCGTCGAGGGTTTGGCGGGCTTCGCGCGGCCCAAAACCGAGGATGCGCCCGCTGCCGACGCTGACGCTGGTTTCGGCAACAACGCCGCTGAACACGTCAACAAGGCGGACGTTTTCCAGCAGCAGGTCGGCGGGCAGCCGGCCCGCGGCCTGGTCGAAAAAGGTGGTGTCGAGCGGCATGAAGCGGCCTCCGTCATGGGTGGATGCAAAAAAAGCCCTGCGCGGCCAGCATAGCAGGAAGGGCCCGCGCCCGCCATAACCGAAAGCCCCGGCGTTTGCCGGGGCTTTGCCAGGGAAGGGGAGTTGGGGAGAATTACGCCGTTGCGGGCATGGCGGCGAAGGACGGAGCCAGGAGGGTTTCCTCTTCTTCCACCATGTCTTCGATGTCAAGGTAAAGCGCGGCTTCGGCCGCGAGGCGGCGCAAAAAGACGTTGTTGTGGTGATGGCCGGAGCAGTGCACCTCGAACGCGCCGTGCAGGGGCAGGCCCAGCATGGCCATGTCGCCCACAAAGTCCACTATCTTGTGGCGCACAAATTCGTCCGGGCAGCGCAGGCCTTCGGGGTTGACCACGCCCTGTTCGTCCAGCACCACGGCGTTGCCAAGCGAGCCGCCCAGCGCCAGGCCCTTGCTGTGCAGGTATTCCACTTCCTGCATAAAGCCGAACGTGCGCGCGCCGGCGATTTGCGGGAAGGTTTCGGGCGTGATTTCCAGCGCGAGGCGCTGTTTGCCGATGGAAGGATGCGGAAAGTCGATGGTGTAGTCGATGTACAGGCCGTTGTGCTGCCAGGCGTGGATGGCCTTGCCTTCACCCGCCACGCTGAAGCGGCGCTTGATGCGCGCGGTGCGGCGCGGCGCGTTCAGGGCGCGCAGGCCCGCCTTGCGGATAAGCTGGACGAAGGGCTCGGCGGAGCCGTCCATGATGGGCAGTTCGCCGCCGATCACATGCACCTGGGCGTTGTCCACGTTCATGCCGCGCAGGGCAGCCAGGGCGTGTTCCACGGTGGAAACGCTGGCCGCGCCGTCGCTGAGCGTGGTGGCCAGCGCGGTGGCGCTGACAGCCGAAGGCGTGGGCGCGATGCGTTTGATTCCCGCCGGGGTGTGCGCGTAAAACGCGATGCCCGAACCCGCCGGAGCGGGCTGGAGCTTGAGCTGCACATCCTTGCCGGAGTGCAGGCCGACTCCGGTGAACGAGACGGGACGGACAAGCGTGGACTGTTGCATGATTCCTCCAAACAGCCCGGACTTTGCAAATCCCGCGCCAAAAAAAACGCAGCATGAGCGCAATGATATTATTGAGAAAAAAGAACGCGCGCCCATTCCATGTGTGGCTTTTTGTCCACACTGTTGTTTTTGGGCAACGCTTGCGCGTGTTTAGGGCGTTGGCCTGCGCTGGTTGAAAAGCCGGGCTTCCAGCGCGCGCGCCACGTCGGCCAGGCCGTCGCCGCTGAGGGCGGAAACCGGAATGGCGTCGGGGTGGGCGGCCAGAAGGGCCTCACGGGTTTCGGGGCAGGCGGCGTCCCATTTGTTGAGCAGCAGCAGGCGCGGGATGGCGTCCAGCTCCAGATCCGCAAGGATATGCTCCACGGCCTGGAACTGGGCGTCCTGCTTGGGATGCGAGGCGTCGGACACATGGATCAGCAGGTCGGCGGCCTCCAGCTCTTCCAGCGTGGCGCGGAAGGCTTCCGTCAATTCTTTGGGCAGGTTGCGGATAAAGCCCACGGTGTCGGCCAGGGCCATTTCGCGTTCCTGGGGAAAGCGCAGGCGCCGCGTGGTGGGGTCGAGCGTGGCGAAAAGCTTGTTTTCGGCCCGCACGTCGGACTTGGTCAGGGCGTTGAGCAGGGTGGACTTGCCCGCGTTGGTGTAGCCCACCAGGGCGGCCAGCGGCAGGCCCGCGCGTTCGCGCCGCCCGCGGGTGTAGGCGCGCTGGCGGCGCAGGGCGTCCAGTTCCTTGCGGATGCGGGTCATGCGCTCGCGCACGCGGCGGCGGTCGGTTTCCAGCTTGGTTTCGCCGGGGCCGCGCCCGCCTATGCCGCCCATCAGGCGATCCATGGCGCGGTTTTTTCCGGTCAGGCGCGGCAGGGTGTATTTAAGCTGCGCCATTTCCACCTGGAGCTTGCCCGCCCGCGTGGTGGCGTGCCGGGCGAAAATATCGAGGATGAGCTGGGTGCGATCCAGCACCTTGCGCTCGGTCAGTTCGGCCAGATTCTGCAACTGGGCCGGGGTCAGCTCGCCGTCAAAGATGATCAGCGAGGCCTGGCCGTGCAGGGCCAGCACTTCCAGCTCGGCCAGCTTGGCCTTGCCCAGCAGATGGCGCGGATTGAGCGCGGCCACGCGCTGCACCAGGGTTCCGGCCACGGTGACGTTGGCGGTGCGGGCCAGTTCGGCCAGTTCGGCCAGGTGCTGCTCCTGGGTTTCGCGCGGCAGCGCGGCCACCGAAACCAGAACGGCGCGCGCCTCCTCGGGCGTTTGGGCCGCGCGGGCGTGATCGAGCACGCGGGCCAGTTCTTCTTCCAGGCTTTCCGCCTCGGCCGTGAAATCGCGATCCACGCGATCCCAGGGGACGAGCGGGTGCAGGCGGTAGGCGTCGTCCGTGTTAGCGGCGTTTGCGGGGTTTGCGGGGGCCGCTCCGGCGGCGAGGGCGGGCGGCAGCAGGTGGGCGCTCTGAAATTGCAGCGGCCCGCCGTAATCGTCCACGGTCAGCACGCCCACGCTGTCCAGGCGCAGGAAGAGCAGATCCATGAGATCGTCCTGGGTCAGCCCGCCGGCGCCGAGGTGGGTGTGCAGGAGGCGCAGACCCCGCAGGCGGCCCGCGCCTTCGCGCGCGCGGGGCAGCGCGGGGATCAGGATCGAGCCGGGTTCGCCCACCAGCACCATGTCCACCCGGCCCTGCCTGTCCAGCAGGAGGCCGATCTGGCGCGACACAAGGCGCGACAGCGCGGCCAGCTCGTGCGCCTGCTCCGGGGTGTAGCCGCCCGCGGGCGGATAGCGCCGCTGGCCGAGGCGGGTGATCGCCTTCAGCTCGCTGGGCTTGAGGCCCGCCGTTTTTCCTTCGATGCGCGCGGCTATGGCGTGGGCCTCAGACCTGGCCCAGCCAGGCCGCGATCATCTCGTCGTAGCGCGAGGTGATGCTGAAGGTGCGGGCGGCCATGCGGCGGCGGAAGTCGAGCGAAACGCCGCCCTTGCCGATTTCGGCCCGGGCTTCGTCGTAAAAGCCCGGATCGGGCAGCACCAGGATGCTGTGGAAGTTTTTGGCCGAGGCGCGCAGCAGGCAGGGGCCGCCGATGTCGATTTCCTCCACCATGTCGCGCATGGGAAGTTTTTTGGCCAGGGCGGAGGCAAAGTCGTACAGGTTGACGCAGACGAGATCAAAGGCCGCGATGTTGTGCGCGGCCAGGGTTTCGAGGTGGGCGGGCTTGTCCTTGTCGGCCAGGATGCCGCCGTGGATGCGCGGGTGCAGGGTTTTGACCCGGCCGTCCAGGATTTCGGGGAAGCCGGTCACGTCGCTGACCGCGGTGACGGGCAGGCCGCGCTCGCGCAAAAAGCTCATGGTGCCGCCGGTGGACACCAGTTCCACCCCGCTGGCGTGCAGGAAGGCGGCAAAGTCGGCCAGCCCGTCCTTGTGGGTGACGCTGAGCAGCGCGCGGCGAATGGGCAAGAAATCCATGTCCTTACTCCTTTATGCGGTTCCGGCGCTCCTGACGTAGGGGCGCAGCAGCCGGGCCAGAAAAACCTGGGCGCGGCGGAATGTTTCGTCGTTGTCGGCCAGGGCCAGGGGCGGGGGCAGCACAATCACCTGCCGCGCGTCGATGCGCTCCTGGCAGTAGGGCTCCAGGTGCGCGGGCAGGCCGAGGGCGTCGCGCGCCTCGCGGCCGAAGACCAGCAGGGCGCGGGGTTTGAGCAGGGCCACGCCCGACCAGAAAAGCGAGGGCGCGCTGTCGTCGTTTTGGGGATCGGGCGCGTCGGGCAGGGCGTAGGGCCAGAACACATGGGTTCCGCCCGGATGTTGCAGCGCGGTGATCATGCGCGCGATGATCTGCTGGCGCACGGGGTCGGCCTGGCCCATCAAATCGTCGCCCAGGCCCGCGTACGACCAGACCACCATGGGCCTTGGCGGCAGGGGGCGGCGTTTGCGCAGGGCCTGCCAGGCGGGCGGCCAGGCGGCCGGAGGCAGCGCGCGGGGATCGGCGGGGACGGCGGATTCGGGGGACGGAACGGCGGAGGTTGCGGCCGGGCGGCCGGCGGACTCCGGAGCTACGGGCCGGGACGGCCGCGCGTCGCGCGGGGCGGGGGCCTGGGGCGCGCGGGGGGCGCGCGCGGGGCCGCGTTCTTCACGCGGGGCAGAAGCCCGCGCTTTTTCCGGCGCGGCGGCGGGAGCCTCGGCGCGGCGCAGTTCGGCCGCCCGCGCTTCCCCCACCAGCAGGGATTCGAGCCCGGCGTTCAGCCAGGCGCGGGCCAGGGGCGCGGCGGGCTTCACAGCGTCAGCAGCCAGTTGAGAATTTTCCAGGCCACATCGGGCTTGGGCAGGTCGGGCCAGTGCTCCTCGCGGCCGCGCGCGTCCGCCACAAAGACGCGGTTGGCGCTGCGGCCGAAGCCGTCGAGCTTGTTGCCCACCACCATGTCCGCGCCCTTGGCGACCAGCTTGCGGCGCACGGCGTGGGCCAGGGCCTCGGCATCCTCGGCGCTTTCGGCCGCGAAGCCCACGATGCGCTGGTGCGGCGCGCGTTCCGAGGCCAGCAGACGCAAAATGTCCTGATTGGGCAAAAAGCGCAGCGAAAAGCCGTCCTCGGCCAGATGCTTCTTGAATTTGCCGGGGCCGTGGGGTTCGGGCCGGAAGTCGGCCACGGCGGCCGTAAAAATGCCGATGTCCGCGCCGGGCCAGACGCTTTTGGCGCAGTCGAGCATCTGCTCGGCGGAACCGACGTTGTGCCGGTGGAAGAGCGGCTCGGCGCCGGAATTTCCGCCCGGCAGCCAGAGGTTGACGGGGCCGCAAACGGCGTGCACCTCGGCCCCGCGCAGCCAGGCGGCCACGGCCAGCGCGCCGCCCATGGCGCCGCTGGAGGCGTTGGTCCAGAAGCGCACGTCGTCCCACGTTTCGCGGGTGGGGCCCAGCGTGACCATGACGGTGCGGCCTTCCATGTCTTGCGGGGTCAGGGCCTTGAGCCCGGCCAGGAAAATGGCGCGCGCGTCGGCCAGGCGGCCCGCGCCTTCGTCGCCGCAGGCGACCACGCCGCTTTCGGGCCCGACGATCGCCACCCCGCGCTCGCGCAGCGCGGCCACGTTGGCCTGGGTGGCGGGGTGGGCCCACATGCGGGGATTCATGGCGGGCGCGACCACAACGGGGCCGTCAAAGGCCAGGATCTGGCAGGCGAGCATGTCGTCGCCCCGGCCCTGGGCCATGCGGGCGATCAGATCGGCCGAGGCCGGGGCCGCCACAAGGGCGTGCGCCGTCTGGCCCGGCTCCAGATGCTCAAACGGCGTCTGCCCGCCGAACATGTCGGTGTAGACCGGCGACGCGCCCAGCGCTTCAAACGTCAGCGGGGTGACGAACTCGCGCGCGGCCCTGGTCAGCGTGGCGCTGACGCCCAGCCCGGCTTTTTTCCAGGCGCGGAGCGTGTCCGCCGCGCGGAAGGCCGCCACCGAGCCGCACACGCCGAGGTGGATGCGCTTGCCGCTGAAGGCGCTGAACAAAAGGTGCGGATCCATGGGGCCTCGCGGGTTATTCGGCCAGCGGCCGGGCCTGGACGCCGCCCGAGGCGCCCGAGGCGCGCGCCGCGCTCGCCGGGCCTGCTCCGGACGGGGCCGTCAGGCCGGTGGAAAACGCGGCTCCGCCGGTCTGGCGGTTCAGCATCCACACCTCAAGGGCCGTGTCCAGGGTTTGCTCGTAAATGTAGATCACGGCGAGGCGCTGATCTTTTTCGTACACCTGGGTGGTGCGCTTGCCCGAAACCGAGCCCAGCGGCGTCCAGCCCCGGCCCGTCATGTTGTGGAGCATGGCATTGGCCAGCGAGACGGATTCCACGCGGCCGGCATAGGTGGCCAGGCCGCTCTTGGCGCCGTCCGGCGCGGGCGTGATCAGCGTATTTTTGGCGTTCAGCCGCATGTCGCTGGGAATGGGAATGTCCGGAAACTGGCTGATGTAGATGTCATTGACGTCCGACGTGGGCTGAAAGGGGTTGGGAATGCCCAAATCCGCGCAGGATGCCAGCGAAGACAACGCCAGCGCGACGAGCAAAAAACGGGCGAACAGGCGCATACGGGCTCCTTGCGCAAAAAGACCGGGGACAGCGGGAAGTGTAGGGCAAAATTCTCACAAGCGCAAACGTTCAGCTCTTCCAGAAACGGGGCAGGAAAAGCAGCAGCAGCGTGAAAATTTCGAGGCGCCCCAGCACCATGAGCAAGGAAAGCATGTGCAGGGCGGAGTCCGGCAGAAAGCCGAAGTTGAACACCGGCCCCACCGCGCCGAAGCCGGGGCCCACATTGGAAAGGCAGGTGGACGCGGCGCTGAAGGCCGTCAGAAAATCCTGGCCTTCCGCCATCAGCCACAGGCCGCCAAAAAAGTTCAGCCCCAGATACAGCGCCACAAAGCACAGCACGCCCTGCAACACCCCGGCGGGCAGCGAACGTCCGTCCATCTTGACGTGCTCCACCACATGCGGATGCACCAGGCGGCGCATTTCCACCACAATGGCGCGGTAGACCACAACCAGGCGCATCACCTTGATGCCGCCCGCCGTGGAGCCCGCCGACGCGCCGATCAGGATGAAGAAGAGCAGAATGCCCTGCGTCAGCAGGGGCCATTGCAGGTAGTCGGACGTGATGAAGCCCGTGGTGGTGCAGAGCGAGACCACCTGGAAGGCGGCCGCGCGCAGCGACTCCTCCGCCCCGCCCCCGCCCGCGCGGAACAGCAGAACGGCGATGATCAGGCTTCCCGCCGCGATCAGCCCCATGTAGGCCAGGCATTCGGTGCTGCGCGCGTAGGCAATGGGCCGGCCGCGCAGCGCCAGATAGTGCAGGCCGAAGTTCATGCCCGCCAGCGCCATGAAGATGATCAGCGTCCACTGGATCAGCGGCGAAAAAACGGCCGCCGAGGCGTTGCGCGTGGAAAAGCCGCCCGTGGCGATGGTGGAAAAAGCGTGGTTGACGGCTTCAAAGAGGTTCATGCCCTCCAGCCGGAGCGCCAGGGTCAGCAGCGCCGTCAGCAGCACGTAGATGAACCACAGCGAGCGCGCCGTGTCCGCCAGGCGCGGGGCCACCTTGTCCTTGAGCGGGCCGGTCACTTCCGCCTTGTAAAGCTGCATGCCGCCCGCGCCCATAAAGGGCAGAATCGCCAGCGAAAACACGATGATGCCCATGCCGCCCAGCCAGTGCGTGAGGCTGCGCCAAAAAAGGATGCCCCTGGGCAGGCTTTCGATGTCGGCAAACACGGTCGCGCCCGTGGTGGTGAAGCCGGAGGCGGTTTCAAACACGGCCTGGGCAAAATCGACGTGCGCGGCCAGCACATAGGGCAGCGCGCCCGCGATGCAGGCAAAAATCCACGAGAGCCCGACCACGGCCACGCCCTCGCGGTTGCCGAGCTGGATTTTTTCGCCCCGCCGGGGCCGGGCGATCAGGCCGACAATCAGGCCCAGGCCCGCGACGAGCAGCATGGCCTTGGCCAGCAGCACCGCGGTTTCGGCTTCGCCGTAGATCAGCGATACCGCGACCGGGCCGGCCAGGCTGAGCCCGACGCAGATAACGATAATGCCCACAAGAAAAAAAACGGAACGCGCGTGCATGGTGGCGACTCGGCGGGGTTGCGATGCGGATGGGGGAACGCTTGCGGAAGGGGCGTCAATCCGCTCCACCCGGCGGGGGGATCGGGGGCGTGGCCTGCTCGGCGAAGGGGCGCAGGTTGGCGGCCCGCTCTTTTTCGCGGGCGATAAGCTCGTTCACGGCGCGCGCGTCAAACCACAGGCGGTTGGTTTTGAGAAAATAGGCGCGCATCATGGGCAGATACATATTGTGCGTGAACAGAGGCTCCAGCATGCAGGCCAGATCAACGGCGGTTTCCGCCGTGCGCGAAGCCCTGGCCGAATACACCCGCAGCTTGTGCCACACCAGGAAAGCGGTCAGCTCCTTGGCCGAGCCGAGGCCGAAGTCGCGCATGAGCACGCGGGCCGATACGGCGAAGGGCAGGGTCTGCGGCATGTACATGGCGGCCAGCTGGTTGCCGTAGCGCCCCGCCAGCAGGCGCGAAATCACCAGGCCCGCGCTGGCGAAGCTGATCAGCAGGCCCACCATGCGCGCGCGGCCGAAGCTGGAAAGCAGGCCCCAGGTCAGGGCCTGGACGATGAGCAGCGCGGTCAGCAGCACGCCGGAAAGGAAGATGCCGAGCACAAAAACATAGGCCAGCGTTTCGTGCGAGAAACGCTGGAAAAAATGCCCCCAGACCGTGGGAGCCGGAGGCCGGGGCGCGCCGTCCGGCGCGGAGCTGTCCGTCATGCCGGGACTCTATGCGCCTCCCGCTCTCCGGTCAATGAGCGAGCGGGGGGGGGCGTGAGCGGGCGAACGCTGATAAAGCGGCGGGATGCGCTGGCCTTTCGGGGCGATGTTTGGCAAAATGCCGTTGCGGGCGCGCGAGCGCCACGGGGGGCGCCAGGAGACAAGGCGATGCCGCAAAGCATGGATCGAAAAAAATTGCGCAGGATCATCATGACGGGGCTGGCGCTCCTGACCGCCCTCGTCGCCGTCTGGCTGGCCGGAAGCTTCGGCCTTGCGGGCAGGACGGCGTTCACTCCGGACGACAGCCAGGCCGCCCGGCTCAAGGCCGGGCAGTTCGCGCTCCGGGGCCTTGTCAGCCGGGGGGTGGGCGAAGTGCTCATCCTCAACGCCGAATCCCCCACGCCCACTCTCACGCTGCGCCTGCGCGACGGCGCGGCCTGGACACGGATGGCCGCGGCCACCCAGGAAGGCATTTGCCTGCACCTGCAAGCCACGCTGGAAGAAGCCCGGGTGCTGGTCAGCCTTTATATCCCCCAGGGCAAGGACAATCCTCGCTACGAGCCTATCCTGCGCAACGTGCGGGCCCGGCTGTGCGGGTCGTGCTGGAGCGTGGCCGAGGCCTCGGGCCGGGTTCTGGCGGCGGGCGACGCGGCGTTTCGCGCCCTGCCGGATCAGCGCGGCGTGGAAAGCTGGCCGGAACTGCGGGCGCGGGCCGCGCGTTAGAGCATTTCAACTTTGAAATGCTCACGGAACGGAGCGTAGCGAGGTTCCGCCGCGAAGCCAGCGTAGCCGCATCAGGCTGTCTTCGCGCTGCTCTCGATTTCCGTATTCGCGCTCCGCGCGAACGGAAACGCTACGCG
>JAVBMS010000025.1:0-19688 GCA_031552135.1 Mailhella sp. | reverse complement strand
CAACGCCGCGCCCTGGCGCCTGGAAGGCAAGGGCAGGCGTCCGGCCCGCCTGCACAAGTCGGTGTGGCTGGACAACAATTATCTTTCCGTCCGCGTGGCCATGCTGCGCGACAAGTACGCGGCCATGCAGGCCGAAACCCGCGTGGAGCTTCTGCATACGGACGACGCCGAACTGGTGCTGGTGGCTTTTGGCTCCATGGGCCGCATCGCCAAGGCGCTGACGATCAAATTGCGGCGCGAGGGCAAAAAGGTGGGCCTGGCCCGGCCGCTGACGATTTACCCCTTCCCCTCCGGGGCGCTGGCCGAGCTGGCCGCGCGGGGCAAGCGCTTTTTGGTGCTGGAGCAGAATACCGGGCAGATGGTGGAAGACGTGCGGCTTGCCGTGAACGGCAAGAGCGCTGTGGACTGGTTCGGCGTGCTGCCGGGCTGCTTCCCCGGCACGGACGACATCCTCGACCCTGTGCTTCAGGCGCTTTAACAGCACATTAACTTTGAGACTGTACAAAGCCGGACACGATGTTCTGTCGCATAAGTTTCACGCCTCCGCCGTCGCTTAACGCCGCAAGTAAATTGCGGCTGCTCCGGCTGCGCGGTGGAACCTCGCTCCGCTCAGTTCCGCGAGCATTTTCAAAATGAAAATGCTCTCAAGGAGTACGCCATGAATACCGCCGAAACGCTGGTTTTTGCCAAAACGCCCACGCTGCGGGAAAAGCCCACCCACTACTGTCCCGGCTGCCACCACGGCATCGCGCACCGCCTGGTCTGCGAAGTGGTGGACGAAATGGGCCTGGCCGAAGAGACGATCCTGGTCGCCTCCGTGGGCTGCTCGGCCTTTATTTACGACTACATGGATCTGGACTGCGTGGAAGCGCCGCACGGCCGCGCCAGCGCCGTGGCCACGGGCGTGAAGCGCGCCCGGCCCGACCGCCTGGTTTTCGCCTATCAGGGCGACGGCGACCTCGCCTCCATCGGCCTGGCCGAAGCCGTGCACGCCGCCAACCGGGGCGAGCGCCTGGCCGTGTTTTTCATCAACAACACCGTCTACGGCATGACCGGCGGCCAGATGGCCCCCACCACCCTGCTGGGCCAGAAAACCACCACCACGCCCAAGGGCCGCAGCCTGGCCAACGAGGGCGGCCCGCTGCACATGGCCGAGCTGATGGGCGCGCTGGAAGGCGTGGCCTACGCCTCGCGCTGCGCGCTCGATTCCGTGGCCCATATCCGCGAGGCCAAAAAGGCCGTGCGCGCGGCCTTTGAGGCGCAGCGCCAGGATCTGGGCTTCGGCTTTGTCGAGCTTTTGTGCGGCTGCCCCACCAACTGGCGCATGAGCCCGGAGGCGGCCAACAAGCACATCGCCGAGGCCATGATCCCCGTCTTCCCCCTGGGCGTGTACAAGAATCTTTTGCCCGGCCAAGGAGGCAAATGATGTACCAGGACGTGATCATCGCCGGATTCGGCGGCCAGGGCGTTCTGCTCATCGGCAACCTGCTGGCCCAGGCGGCCATGGAACAGGGGCTGAACGTCACCTTCATTCCCGTGTACGGTGCGGAAATGCGCGGCGGCACCGCCAACTGCACCGTGGTGCTGTCCGACGACCCCATCGGCGCGCCCATCGTGGCCCGGCCCATGAGCCTGATCGCCATGAACGGCCCCTCGCTCGAAAAATTCCAGCCCAAGCTCCAGCCGGACGGCGTGCAGATCGTCAACTCCTCGCTGATCGAGCCCGCGCTGGTTGATCCGGCCCGGCGCTCCGTGCTGGTTCCGGTCAACCGCATGGCCGACGAGGACATCGGCAATCCCAAGCTGGCCAACATGATAGCGCTCGGCGCGCTTGTCCGCGCCACCGGCTGCCTCGATCTGGCGGCGCTGCAGAGCGCCCTGGCCGCGACCATTCCGGCGCGCTACCATAACCTGCTGGGCCAGAACGCCGCCGCTCTGGAAGCGGGGTATAACTTTAAAGCGTAAGGCGTTTGAAACCGGCGTCCGTTTCCACAGACGCCGGTTTTTGCATAGTTTCTGTAGCTGTTTTTAGAGCATTTCACTTTTGAAATGCTCACGGAACTGAGCGTAGCGAGGTTCCGCCGCGAGGCCGGAGTAGCCGCATCAGGCTGTCTTCATCCGTAGGCCTCGCAAGGCTCGGCAACGGCTGAAGCAATTCACTTGCGGCGTTAAGCGACGGCCGAGGCGTGAAACTTAAGCTGCAGAACATCGTGTCCCGGCTGTGCACTATTTCAAAGTTAATCTGCTCTTGGGGAGGCGCGCCTCCCCGCCTCCCTCCCGCCTCCAGGGGAGGGCCTCCCTCCTCCACCATGCATGAACAGACAGGCCGCGTTGCGCGCGGCCTTTTGATCGTGCGGGCGCGAGAACATCCGGAACGCCGTTCCGGGCTCTTGCGCCGGCCTCACGGCCCTGTAAAGCGCTTGCTTCTCCATACACTAGGGTTATACTGCGGCGCATGTCGTGAGGGAGATGAGGTTCGCCATGCAAATCTTGGAACAGCAGAAATTGCGTTCGGACTTGATGGGCAAAAAGCTGCGTTCGGAATTGATCCGGCTTTTGATCGACAATACGCCTATCGCGTATATCATTCTGGATGATCAATACCGCATCCATTATATCAACGATAACTTCCTCAAGCTGCGCAAGCTTGATATGGAAACCACGCTCGGCGAAATTTGCTACAACATTTCCAACGGAGGCAAGCACTGTCGCCAGTGCGCCGTGGAGCGCGCGCTGCGCACCGGGGAAAAAGCCTTTGTCTCGCGCAAGGACACCCTGCCCGACGGCTCCGTGCGCTTCATCGACGACTACGCCGTGCCCCTGACCTCGGCCCAGGACGACGACAGGCGCTACGTCCTTGAAATCATGGTCAACCGCACCGAGGAAATGCTGGCCCGCGAGCGCCGCGACGCCGCATACGACGAAATCCTCGCCATCCTCTCCTCGCTGCTGGAAGCCAAAGACGCCTACACGGCCAACCACTCCGAAAGCGTGCGCAAGCTGGCCTTCCGTCTGGCGCACGCCATGGAGCTGCCCGCCAAGGACATCTTCGACATCTCCATCGCCGCCAGCCTGCACGACATCGGCAAAATCCGCGTGCCCGACCACATCATCAACAAGACCGAGCGGCTCAACGACGAGGAGTTCGCCACCATCAAGCGGCACCCGGCCACGTCGTACGACATGCTCAGCGACCTTTCGAGCTTTGAGGGCATCCGCAACATCGTGCGTCACCACCACGAACGGCTGGACGGCCGCGGCTACCCCGACGGTCTGGCCGGCGACGCCATTTCGCTGGGCGCCAAGATCACGGCCGTGGCCGACACCTACGACGCCATCACCTCCACCCGCTCCTACCGCAAGGCCCTGACCCACGAATACGCCCTGGAGGAGATAGCCCGCGTGGCCGGCTCGCAGCTCGACCCCGCCGCGGTGGCCGCTTTTCTTGAGATGGACTTCGCCATCGACGGCGAGGTGGCCCGCAAGCTGGACGGCGCGCCCCCGGTGGAGCGCGTCATTGGGGAGGGCATCGTTTCCGACGACCGTCAGCTCCATACCCAGGCCTTTGAAAAGGTGGACGAAGAGCTTTTGCTGCGCGAAATTTTCGACAACACCCCCTGCGGCTACGTGCTCATGGACGTCAACCGCCGGGTGCTGTTCGCCAGCCAGTATTTTCTCGATTATATGGGCTTGACCAAGGACGACGTGCTCGGCAAGCTGTGCTACGACGCCGCGGACGTGGGCGGCCAGCCCTGCGCGGGCTGCGCCATCGAACGTTCGCTCGTGTCCGGCCATGTGGAGTACATGCGTCAGGAGCAGAACACCAACAGCGGCTTCAAGATTTTCGATCTTTTCGGCATGCCCCTGGCTTCGCCGGGCGGCACGGCCGAATACGTCATCGAAGTCATCATTGACCGTACCGGCGAAACCCTGCTGGAACGCCAGCGCGAGCGCGACTTCCAAAAACTGATCGACATGATGAGCGACCTGCTGAAAGAACAGGAGACGGGAGACGAGGCGCATACCCTGTCGTCCAGCATCCTGGCGCTGCGGGCCCGTTTGAACGAACTTCTGGAACAAAAGCAAAAGTAGGATGATGTTCACTTCCCTTTCCGAGATGCTGGAACGCATCGCCCCGGCGGACAGGCGTTTGGCCCCCGCCGCCCAGGCCCGGCTCGACGACTTGACCAAACCCCAGGGCAGCCTGGGCCGCCTTGAAGAAACCGCCCTGCGCCTCTGCCTTATCCAGGGCGGCGCGCATGCCCCCGCCGTCGATCCCGCCCTCATGGTGGTGGTTGCCGGGGATCACGGCGTGACCGAGGAAGGCGTCAGTCTTTTCCCGCAGGAAGTCACGCGGCAGATGCTGGCCAATATTCTGGACGGCGGCGCGGCCATCAGCGTGCTGGCCCGTCAGGCCGGCATGGACATGCTGGTGGTGGACGCCGGCTGCGCGGGCGAGCCCGTGCAGCGCCCCGGCCTCGACGCGCTGCGCCTTGGCCCCAGCACCGGCAATATCGCGCGCGAGCCCGCCATGAGCCGCGAGCTTTGCGAGCGCGCCCTGCTGCACGGCGCCAACCGCCCCTTTGCGCAGCGCCGGGACTGGCGCTCGCTCGCCATTGGCGAAATGGGCATCGGCAATTCCACCCCGGCCACCGCGCTGTATTGCGCCTACCTCGGCCTTGAGCCCGAAGCCGTGGCCGGCCCCGGCGCGGGCCTTGCGGCCGAAGGCGTGCGCCACAAGGCCGCCGTGGTGCGTCGCGCGCTGGAGCGCCACGCCGCCGTCGCGCGCCCCGATTCCGGCCGGCCCGCCGACCCCGTGGCCGTGCTGGCCGCGCTGGGCGGCTTTGAAATCGCGGTCATGGCCGGCGTTGTGCTGGGCGCGGCCGCGCGCAGGCTGCCCGTGATCATCGACGGCTTCATCTCCACCTCGGCCTATGTCGCGGCCCGGGCCATCCATCCCGCCGTGGCCGACTACGCCTTTCTGGCCCACGCCTCGGCCGAGCCGGGCTACGCCGCCGTGATCCGCGCGCTGCATCAGCCGGGCCAGCCGGATCAGGCCCCCCTGCTCCACCTCAACATGCGCCTTGGCGAAGGCACGGGCTGCGCGCTGGCGCTGCCCCTTTTGCGCGCCGCCGCCGCCGTGTACGCTGATATGGCCACGTTCAGCGGCGCCGGCGTCAGCCGGGCCTGAAGGAGCCCCCATGCTGGAGCTTGACGCGATCAGCCGGGCATTCGCCGTGCGGCGCGGCCTGTTCGACGTCCGCCCCGCTTCCTTCCGCGCCGTGGACAATGTCAGCCTGACGCTGGAAAACGGCGAAACCCTCGGCCTGGTGGGCGAATCGGGCTGCGGCAAATCCACGCTGGCCCGCCTGGCCGCCGGATTGTTGGCCCCCAGCGGCGGCGAAGCCCGCGTGGACGGCCGCCCCCTGGCCGCCTGGAACCGCGTGGAACGCGCGCGCCGCGTGCAGATGGTTTTTCAGGATCCTTTTTCCTCCTTCAATCCCCGGCGCACCGTGGGCGCGTCCGTGGCCGAGCCGCTGCTGCTCACTTCGCGCACCGGCCGGCGTTCCCTGGCCGGCGAAGTGGCCCGCGCCCTCGCCGACGTGGGCCTTGATCCCGCCGTGGCCCGCCGCTACCCGCACGAATTTTCCGGCGGCCAGCGCCAGCGCCTGGCCGTGGCCCGCGCCCTGATCGCCCGGCCCAAGCTCCTGATCTGCGACGAGCCCGTTTCCGCGCTCGACGCCTCGGTACAGGCCCAGACGCTCAACCTGCTCAAGGATCAAAAGGAAGCGCGCCAGGGCCTCACCTGCCTCTTCATTTCGCACGATCTGGGCGTGGTGGGCTTCATGGCCGACCGCGTGGCCGTCATGTACCTGGGCCGCATTGTGGAACTGGCCCCGCGCGAAGCCCTGTTCACCGCCCCGGCCCACCCCTACGCCGAAGCCCTGCTGGCCGCCGTGCCCGACCCCTCGGGCCGCAAGGAACGCGCCGCCCTGGCCGGAGAGCCGCCCAGCCCGCTCGACCCGCCGCCCGGCTGCCCCTTCCACCCGCGCTGCCCTTACGCCCAAGACCTTTGCCGCCACACCGACCCCCAGCCCGAAACGCGCGGCCCCGGGCACTGGGCCCGCTGCCATTTCCCCAGGGGATGAATCTGAGAGGGCGCTGCCCTCTCAGGCTCTCCCGGCAGGGGCATGATGCCCCTGCACCCCGCATAATGAATTGGCGCCAGCGTCGTCGCTCTTGGCGCATCTAGGCTCGCAGGCCGCCTCACGCCCAACGTGGAGGCCACGGCCTTCGCAGCCTCGCGAAACTTCACCAAAGCCCCACTGCCCGTATGGCAACATCTCCCGCAGTCCTTGTGTCCAGCGGTGTACGAAGCCCAGGCAGTTAATGGCGTCGCATGCCGAGCCGCTTTGCGGCGAGCATGCGGCCGGACGATGGGGTTTTTCAACGAGAGGGGCCAACTGTCTGTTTAGCAATGGCTTTGGCAGTTATTGTGTCCAGCGGTGTACGAAGCCCAGGCAGTTAATGGCGTCGCATGCCGAGCCGCTTTGCGGCGAGCATGCGGCCGGACGATGGGGCCTTTTCAACGAGAGGGGCCAAGGGAAGAGGGGGTTCCGGGGGGAGGTGGAGGAGGGGGCCGAGGGGGGGAGAAACCGCAGGTTTCGCCCTAACAGGCCCCCACCTCCCCGCCGGAGGCGCAGGGAATAGAGCTATTAAAGTCGTAACTCGGCGCAGCCGCCCAAAAACCGGGCGTTACGCCCTCCCCTCCCCTCCCCGCCGGAGGCGCAGGGGAAAGAGCTATTAAAGTCGTAACTCGGCGCAGCCGCCCAAAAACCGGGCGTTATGCCCTCCCCTCCCCTCCCCGCCGGAGGCGCAGGGGAAAGAGCAATTAAAGTCGTAACTCGGCGCAGCCGCCCACAAACCGGGCGTTACGCCCTCCCCTCCCCGCCGGAGGCGCAGGGGATAAATCTATTAACGCGCCCATCGGCGCAGCCGCCTGAAAACCGGGCGTTACGCCCTCCCCCCCTCCCCTCTCCCCCCTCTTTCCCCCTCAAAAAAACTCCCCGTCAACGATCAGCCCACGGCGCCAGCAAAACCAACACGCTGCCGAACACGCCGAAAAAAAACGCATTCGGTATCCACCAGCCAGTGGGAAGCGGCAGAACGATCACGCCCAGGGCCGCCATAACGAGCAGCCACATGGCGACTTTTGGGGCGGGAAAGCGCAACGTGCGCAGCCGCCGCTGGATCAGGACAAAATACGGCAGAAAAAAAAGGCAGGCGATCGCCAGAATCAGTGCCACGGTTCCCCATCCGGCATTTTGGGCGAAGTGCTCAGAGATGGCGGGCTCAAGATCGAAAAACCAGAGCAGCGCATCCACGGCCGTGCCGAGCAGCAGGCCGCGTAGGCCAAGGACGATGAGCGATTCGCGGATAAAGGCCGCGCGCGGGAGCTGCTCCGGGATACGGGAAATTCCGTACAGGCGTCCGAGAAAGGTCTTGAGCTTTTCCACGTCTCCTCCCGCGTCTTTGACTCGTGAGAACGTAAAAAGCTTTGAGAAAAGAGGCAAGGATCACGCCGGTAAAAAAGCAAATCCGCGGCCTTTCCCCGCATTAAAACACCAACGGGAGAGGCGTTGCGCCTTTCCCGTTGGTGTTGCGTTTAATAATGAAAAACCGTGTTGAAGGAGGGGGAGCATCCCGGGAAGCCCGCGCCTCCCCGGACAATCACCCCCTCGCGCTAACTCAGCAAAATGCGGCGGGCGGCCTCGTCCTGGTAATCGGTGAGGAAGGGCAGGCCGGTTTCGCGTTCGGTTTCGCGGTTGGCGGAGCAGACGTCGGCGCGGCTGATGCCGGACAGGGCGAACTTGCGCGCTCCGGCCATGAGCTGCTGGAGGCCGGCGGCCAGGCGGTCGACGTTTGTCCACATGGCGATGGCGCCGTAAGGCACCTTGGCCATTTCCTTGGCGCCCAGGCGGGCGGCCAGGGCGTGGTATCCGGCGAAGATCGATTCGGGCGCGGAGCCGATTTCGGCCACGGTTTTGGGCAGGGCGTCCCAGTTGCCGCACACGGCGGCCTTGCGTTCGGGGTGCAGTGCGCCTTCGATGTTGGAGCCGAGGAAGCCGGGGATCATCATGGCGCGGCCCATGCAGATCATTTTGGCGTAGGGCGCGCACAGGGCGAGGGCCTTGAAGATTTGCGACGATTTGGCGATGCCGCCGCCGAGGGCGATGTCGGGCACGCGCATGCCGTTGGCGGCCAGGAGGGAGGCGTATTCCCAGACTTTGGCGTGCAAAAGGACGTTGGGCACGCCCCAGGTTTCCATCATGTCCCAGGGCGACATGCCGGTGCCGCCGCCCGCGCCGTCGATGGTGAGCAGGTCGAGCTTGCATTCGCCGGCCAGCTTGAGGGCCAGGGCCAGGGGCTCCATGCCGTACGCGCCGGTTTTGAGCGAAATGGAGCGGAAGCCGATTTTGCGCAGGTAGTTGACCTGGGTATGGAAGTTTTTGCGCACCTGGTCGGCGCTGGTCTGTTTGGTGTAGCCCAGGCGGCTGTGGCGGGCGAAGTGGCCGATGGCTCCGGCCTTTGCGGCGTCGCGCACTTCGGGCAGGTCGGGATCGGGGTCAACGAGGTAGCCGCGTTTTTTGAGGAAGGAGGCGTAGTCGATGTCTTTGACCTGAATTTCGCCGCCGATGTTTTTGGCACCCTGGCCCCATTTGAGTTCGATGATGACCTTGTCGGCGTATTTTTCGGCAATGTATTCGGCCACGCCGTTGCGGGTGTCTTCAACGTTCATCTGGACGATGATCGCGCCGTGCCCGTCAAAGTAGCGCAGGTAGGTGTCGATGCGGCGGTCGAGTTCCGGGGCCTTGGTGATGCGGCCGCTTTTAATTTCGGACTTTTTATCCACGCCCACCACGTTTTCGCCCACCACGATGGGAATGCCGCACAGGGCGCAGCCAGTGGCGAAGGCGTCCCAGTATTTGGTGGCGATGAAGGTGGAGCCCAGCGCGCCGGTCATGAAGGGGTAGCGGCTGACGTATTTGCGGTGCGTGCCGAACGTGCTCTGCGTGCTGACGTCGGTAAAGAGGATGTCGCCCAGGCGGGCCAGGTTTTTGTCCGCGCCTTCCGCGCCGTACAGGTTGCCGTTGATGCGGATCGAATTGTAGGAGACGCCGGTGGGCGAATTGTTGCCGCTGCCGGCCGTGACGGAGCCGAAGTCGCGCGGGTACAGGGTGTCGCGTCCCAGCAGGGAACCGAGCCAGGTTTCGCACTTGCCCTGACAGTCCGAGCGGCAGAGGGAGCAGAGGCCGGATTCGCAGGGGGTGCCGCGATTGGTGGTTCCAAGGACGTCGTTGCTTTTTTGCCATTGGGACATGGGGGGTCGCTCCTTTACAAAAATGTAAAATCAAATGTAATAAAAAGAAGGTAACAGGCAAAAAATTCCCTGACAAGAGCGGAAATGGCAAAAATAAGTCCTTTTTCGCGTATAAAACGCTTTTTAATTTTTTACAAATTTGTATAACGCGCTGTTGCCCGGCCGGCGGCCGCTTGCCGACAGGGGGAAAATCGTCGCATACTGGCGGCAGCCTGCGCGCCGCCAGCCGCCGGCACGCCTACCCCGAGCAACGGAGAAAACGGCATGGAACAGATCGCAAACGCCAAAGCCCCGCGCGGCCTGGCGGACATGGCGGACGTGCTGCTGGAAGCCATCCGCTACGAGCACTGGCTGCGTTTTTATTTTCTTGATCCGGGCCCCGAATCCGGGCCCGAAGCCGATGCGGACGCGCCGGATCCCGCCGGCGCGTTCCCCGACGCCGTGCTGAACGTGCCCGCCGACTGCGCCGGGCGTTCGCGCCGCGAGGAGCCGCACCTTGCGCCCCTGCTCGACGCGTTGCAGGGCCGGCCGCTTGCGCTGGAGCGCTCGCGCGACTGCGTGTTCGCGCACGCGGCCGGCCAGTCGGGCCAGAGCGCCGAAGCGGCGGGCGAGGAACTTTTCCGCCTGGTGGGCGATCCGGACTTCCGGCGCGGGCTCGACGCCTTCCACTCCTGGGTGCAGGCCCTGGCCGACGGCGAAGCCACGGTGGGCGGCCCAGCCGGCCCGGACAGCCCGGACAGCCCGGACGGCGAGGCCGCGCCGTCTTTCCGCGTATGGCAGGCGGCTTTTAAGGAATGGGAGCGCACCTGCGCCGTGCGCTTTATCAATAATTTGCCGGCATACGCGCCGGATTTGTAGCTTTTTGCGGCTTTTCTCCCTTGGCAGGGCGCGCAAAATTTCTTAGTCTCACCCGCACATTGCCGCCACGCCGCGCGGGTCGTTCACGCGCGGCGCGAAGAGGAGAAGCCAATGCTGACGCTTTCCGCCTTATTGCAGACAAGCCGCGCCCTGTTACGGGCGCATTGCGGGCCGGGCGACGCCGTGCTGGACGCCACCATGGGCAACGGCCGGGACACCGTGTTCCTGGCCCAGCTGGTCGGGCCGGAGGGCCTGGTCATCGCCATGGACAAACAGGCCGACGCCGTGGAACGCACCGCTGAATTGCTGGACGACATGGAGCTTGCCGCGCGCGCGCGCCTGCTCCAGTGCACCCATGCCGACCTGGGCAACATCCTGCCGCTGACCATGCAGGTGGCCAAGCGCGCGTCGCTGGCGGCGGCGGTGTTCAACCTGGGCTATTTGCCGGGCGGCGACAAAAAGGTTGTGACCGACGCCTCCTCCACGGTGCGCGCGCTGGGCGTGGTCTGGCCGCTGATCAGGCCGGGCGGCCTCCTGTGCGTGCACACCTACACGGGGCACGAAGGCGCGGCGGAGGAAGCCGACGCCGTGGCCGCCTGGATGCGGGAAATCCCCTGGGCCGAAGGCCAGGCCACGGCCTGCGTCCAGCACAACAAGCCGGCCAACCCCGAAACGCTGTACCTGCTGATCAAGGCCACGGCCTGAGCCCGCGCGCCGGCTTCAGGCGGCATTGCGCCCAGACAACCTTCGCGCCGGGGTGTTGGCATGCAAAAACTCTACCTGACGTTTGCCGTGCTGGGCGCGGTTGTGCCCTACGCCTTTTTTGCCCCGTTTCTCGCGCAACACGGGCTTGATCTCCGGCTTTTGGCCGAGTTCCTGTTCGCCAACAGCGTCTCCACGTTTTTTGCGGCTGATCTCGCTATCGCCTGCGCGTTCTTTGCCGTGCTCATGTTCCGCGAAGCCGCCCGGCTGAACATGCAAAAATTCGCCTGGATTTGCCTGCTGGTTTTGGGCACGGTTGGCCTGTCGGCCGCCTTTCCGCTCTTCATGTACTTCCGCGAACCCTTTAAGCGGCGCTGACCCGCCCCGGCGCAACGCATGGAATCGCCCGAACTTCTCAACACGGTGCTGGATTTTCTGCTGGCCGAGCAGCCGGTGGCGAGCCCGCCCTCTTCGTACGCCGAGCGCCGCCGCCTGATGCGCGCCCTGGTCAACGTGCGGCCCGCCCTGCCCGTGCCCGCGCCCGTGCTGGCCGCGCAGGACGCCCTGCTGGCCCTGGAGCGCGACGCGCGCGGCGTGGTCGATCCCCTGGCCCTGCCCGCCATCCGCGACGAATTTCCGCAATGCGATCTGCCGCACGCCGACAGGCTCTGCCTCTGGCGCGGCGACATCACGCGGCTCGCGGCCGGGGCCATCGTCAACGCGGCCAACGCGCGCATGGAAGGCTGCATGCAGCCGCTGCACGACTGCATCGACAACGCCATCCACTGCGCCGCCGGCATGCAGCTGCGCCAGGAATGCCACGACGCCATGCTGGCCGGGCACCCCTCCGGCCACTGGGCGGAACCCACAGGCAGCGCCCGCGCCACCAACGCCTACAACCTGCCCTGTTGCCGCGTCTTCCACACGGTGGGCCCCATTGTGGACGGCCCGCTGACCGCGCGCCACAAAGATCTGCTGGCTTCCTCCTACCGCTCCTGCCTCGCGCTGGCCCATGCCGAGGGCCTGGACTCGCTGGCCTTCTGCTCCATCTCCACCGGCGTGTTCCGTTTTCCCAAGCCGGAAGCCGCCCGCATCGCGGTTGACGAAACCGTCGGCTTCCTCACCCGCCACCCCGGCGCGCCGCTACGGGTCATCTTCAACGTGTTCGGCGAGGCCGACCATGCCGTCTACCGCGAACTTTTCGCTTCCTTCGTTCGATCCTGATCTGCCAAGCCGGGCCGAACCCGCTGTCCTGGCCCGCGCCCGCGCCTGGCTGCGCGAGGCCGACGCCGTCCTCGTGGGCATGGGGGCCGGGCTTTCCGCCGCCGGCGGCCTCAACTACGTCGATCCCGCCTTTTTCCGCGCCCACTTCCCCGGCCACGCGGCCGCGGGCTTCGCCACCTGCTGGCAGACCATCACGTCGCAATGGGACATCAGCAACGCCAACGCGGCCGCCTACTGGGGCTACATGGCCCGCCACATCCGCGTCATGCGCCACGAGGCGCCCGTGCTGCAACCCTACACCCGCCTCTTCCAGCTGCTCTCCGGCCGCGAGCATTTCATCGTGTCCAGCAACGCCGACGGCCAGGCCCTCCGGGCGGGCTTCGCCCGCGAGCGCCTGCATACGCCCCAGGGCGACTACGCCGCGCTGCAATGCGCCCTGCCCTGCCGCCCCGCCCTCTTTGACAGCAAGCCCTTCATCGACGCCATGCTGGCCCCGCTGGCCGACAACGACCTCGCCGTCCGCGCCGAAAACATCCCCCGTTGTCCGCATTGCGGAAGCCTGCTGGTTCCCAACCTGCGCAAGGATCATACCTTTGTGGAAACCCTGCGCCTTCAGGGCGAGCCGCGCTTCCACGCCTTTCTGGCCGCCGCGCCCGAACGCCTGCTCATCCTCGAACTCGGCGTGGGCTACAACAGCCCCGGCGTGATCCGCTACCCCTTCGAACGCCTGGCCCTGGCCCGGCCCGAAACGCGCTTCATCCGCGTCAACCTCGACGACCCCATGCTGCCCGCCGCGCTGGGCGAACGCGCCCTGCCCGTGGAAGACGACATCGCCGCCTTTTTGCGCGCCCTGTAAGCGCCCCGCCCGCCCCCCGCCGATTTACACCCCCGCGCGAACCTGCTATCGTGAAAATAGGCAATGGCCCGCGTTTTTACCGGGATTTTTGGGGCTGCCGCCCCAAACCTCGCCTGGGGGGAATGATTCCCCCCAGACCCCCTCATTTCCCGTTCATCTTCGCTGCGCGAAGATGAACGGATAATGCGGGTGCAGGGGCATCATGCCCCTGCCGGGGGCCGGGGGGCGGAGCCCCCCGACGGGCGAACAGCTTTGTTCTTCAACCTCAGTGCGGACGGCGTGTCATGAAGTTTGCGGATCGTCTCGGCCTTTTTCAGCCTTCGGCCACGTTGGCCGTCAATGCGAAGACGCTGGAGCTCAAGCGGCGCGGCGTGGAGGTGGTCAGTCTGGCTGTGGGCGAGCCCGATTTCGCCACGCCGGAGCATATCGGCCGGGCCGCCAAGCAGGCGGTGGACGACAATTTTTCGCAGTACACGGCGGTGGAGGGCATAGCGGAGCTGCGCAAGGGCGTGTGCCGTTATTACGAGTCGCAGTACGGCGTGCGGAGCGGCCCGGAGAATGTGATCATCACCAACGGCGGCAAGCAGTCGTTGTTTCAGGTGCTGATGTGTGTGCTCAACCCCGGCGACGAGGCGCTGATCCCTTCGCCGTACTGGACAAGCTACCCGGACATGGTGCTGCTGGCCGGGGGCACGCCGGTGGCGGTGCCCGCGCCGGTGCAGAGGGGCTTTCGCATCACTCCGGCGGATCTGGAAAAGGCGCTGACGTCCAGGTCGCGGCTTTTGATCCTCAACTCGCCTTCCAATCCCACGGGCGTGACCTATACGCGCGCCGAGCTGGACGCCCTGCTGGAATTCGCCGTGCGGCACGATATTTTTGTGATTGCGGACGAAATTTACGACCAGCTGGTCTACCCGCCGGCCGAGCCCGCCAGCGCCGCGCCGTTCTGGGCCGCGCACAAGGAGCATGTGGCCGTGGTCAACGGCCTTTCCAAAGCCTTTGCCATGACCGGCTGGCGCGTGGGCTACACCCTGGCCGACGCCGCGCTGATCCGCGAAATGTCCAAGATCCAGGGCCAGACCACGTCCAACATCTGTTCCATCGCCCAGAAGGCCGGAGCGGCGGCGCTGGACGCCCCGCTGGACTGCGTGGCGCACATGCGCGCCGCGTTCATGCGGCGGCGCGACGCGGCCCATGCCGAAATCGCCTCCTGGCCCGGCGTTCTGTGTCCCAAGCCCGAGGGCGCGTTCTATCTGTTTCCGGATGTGTCCGCCCTCTTCACCCCGGACGTGCCCAACGCCTCCGCCATGGCCACCATGCTGCTGGAAAAGGCGGGCGTCGCGGTCATGCCGGGCGAGGCCTTTGGCGATCCCCGCTGCATACGGTTGTCGTACGCGGTGGACGACGCCGTGCTGGCCGACGCCCTGGCCCGCATCCGCAAGGCGCTGTACGGCCGCTGAGCGGCCTCTTCCGGGGAGAAGCGTGCCGGAGCGCCGCACGCGCGGCGCAAGGGTCATCCTTTAGCCAAGGAGTAAGCCATGTCTCCCATGACGATAGACTGGTCGTATGCCTGGCCGGAATTTCTGTTCGACGCCGACGGCCTGCCCGATCGGCCCGACAAGCCCCTCACCGACGCCACCCCCTTCCGTGCCCGCCTGGAACGGGATCTGCCCGATCTGCCCTTCCTTACCCTGCCCTTTGCCGGTGATCTGGCCCGCCAGATCACCAAACACACCGAGTTTTTCCGCAGTTTCCGGCACATGCTGGTGCTGGGCATCGGCGGTTCGGCCCTGGGCGCGCGCGCGCTGCAAAAGGCCTTTTTTCCGGCGCAGGACAGGCCCGGGCACGAGGGGCCCTGGCTCTGGATAGCCGACAACATCCACCCCGCCGAATTTGAAGCCGTGCTTGACCGCCTTCCGCCCAACGAAACCCTGGTGGTGGTGGTGAGCAAGTCCGGCGGCACGCTGGAGACGCTGGCGCAGTACTTTTTGTGCCTTGAGTGGTTGCAGAAGCGCCTGATCGGCACCTGGCAGGAGCATCTTTTTGTGGTCACCGATGCGCAGAAGGGCTTTTTGCGCGACGAGATCGACCGCCATTTCGTGCGCTCGCTGTCGGTTCCGGAAGGGCTGGGCGGCCGCTATTCGGCGCTTTCGGCCGTGGGCCTTGTGCCCGCCGCCTTCATGGGCGTGGACTGGGCCGCCCTTTTGGCCGGCGCGGCCGGCGTGGGGCGTCCGCTGGCCCAGAATCCCGCCGGGCTCGGCGATCATCCGGCCTGGAAGCTGGCCCGCTGGGCCGCGCGCCTGACGCGCGCCGGGCTCGATCAGCTTATCTTTTTCTGCTACAGCCCGGCCTGGGCCGCGTTCGGGCCGTGGTTCGCCCAGCTCTGGGCCGAAAGCCTCGGCAAGAACGGCAAGGGTTCCATGCCCGTGCCCGCCGTGGGCGTGACGGATCAGCACTCGCTGCTCCAGATGTTCCTTGACGGCCCGCGCGACAAGGGCTGCCTTTTCATCACCCGCAAGCCCGATACGCGCGTTCCCCTGCCCGCCAGCCTGCCCGAGCCGTGGTCGTGGCTTGGCGGCAGCAGCCTGGGCGACATTCTGGCCGCCGAAACCAGGGCCACCCATATGTCGCTGGCGCGGCGCCACATGCCGCTGGTCAACCTGGACTTCGCGGACGACGCGGCGCACAGTGCCGGGCAGCTGATGATGCTTCTGGAAATGACCACCGTGTTCACCGGCTGGCTGCTGGGCATCGACCCGCTGGATCAGCCCGCGGTGGAGGAAGGCAAGGTGCTGGCCCGTGGCGGGCTTGGCGCGCCCGGCCCGGAGGCGGAAGCCACGCGGGCCGCTTTGGCCGCTTTTGCCGCCACGCTGGGCACGGAGACGGATGTATTGTAGCGGTTCCCTGGGCCGCCGTTCCGCGCATTGTGCCCGGAACGGCGGCCGGGGTTCAGGCCGCGCGGCGGAGTCCATTTAAAGTAAAGAGCCATGACAAAGAACAACGGATCCGCTGCCGGTAAAACGCAGTCCTACGGCCTGCCTTTTGATCTGGCGCGCTTTTTTTCCTGGGTATCGCTGGTGATCGTGCTGGCCTTCAGCGTGCTGCTTTCGCTGTTCATCAGCAACAACACGACCACGGCGCTTTTGAACAGCCAGAAGGAATACGCCCTGCTGCTGGCGGGCAACCTGAACAACCAGATTTTCCGGCGCTTCACCTTTCCCGTCACCCAGATTTCCGGCCATGTGTCCCTGAGCGACCCTTTGCAGTACAAGCTGATGGACGACGTGGTCACTTCGCTGGTGCACGGCCTGCACATTGAAGAAGTGCGGATTTACGACAGCAATTTTCTGGTCAGCTATTCGCTGGACCCCGACGAGGTGCGGCGCGACGATTTGTACACGCCCGGCGTGCCCGCCATTTTTGAGGGCGCGCCCCAGTATTTTGACGTGCTGACCACCATGCCCTACCTCCAGGCCATGATCACGCCCAACCTGCCCGAGCGCACGTTCCAGCTGCGCACGGTCTATCCGCTCAGCATTCCTCCGGGCTTCGAGCAGTTTGCCCAGCCGGGGGACGAAAACGCGATCCTCGGCGCGCTGGAAATTGTGCAGGATGTGACCACGCCGTATAAAATCGCCATCCGCGCCCAGTGGCTGATTTTGATCGGCTTTGCGGTGTCCAGTTTTGTGCTCTTTACGCTGCTTCAGATCATGGCCCGGCAGGCCGAGCGCATTCTGGGCGAGCGCATGGCCCGCAACCGCCAGCTGGAGCAGGATCTGCACCAGAGCGAAAAACTGGCCAGCATGGGCCGCATGGTGGCTTCCATTGCGCATGAAATCCGCAATCCGCTTGGCATCATCCGTTCCAGTTCCGAATTTTTGCTCAAGCGCCAGAACGGGCAGGACGCCGTCAGCGCCCAGATGCTGGAGGCCATCCACAGCGAGGCCTGCCGCCTCGGCTCCACGGTCAACGACTTTCTGGACTACGCCAAGCCCAAGCAGCCGCGCCGCCTGACCGTGGACGCGGGCGACGTGCTGGACAAGGCGCTGGCTTTTCTGGGGGGCGAGTTCGAGCGCCAGGGCCTGCGGGTGGAAACGCGCCGGGCCGGGCCGCTGCTTATCGCCGGAGACCCGGATCTGCTCTACCGCGCGCTGTACAACGTGCTGATCAACGCCCAGCAGGCCATGGCCGGGTCGGGCGTTATCACGGTCACGCTGACCGGCCGGCCGGACAGCGTGGAAATTGTGGTGAGCGACTCCGGGCCGGGCTTCCCCGCGGCGGAGCTCGACAAGCCCCTGGAACCCTTCTTTACCACCAAGGACACCGGCACCGGCCTCGGCCTGCCCATTGTCCAGTCCATCGTGGCGTCCCACAGCGGCACCATGCGCCTTGAAAACGCGCCCGAGGGAGGCGCGGCCATCCACCTTGTTTTTCCCCCAGCGTAGGGGCTGGAGTGCAATATGACTGAAAACGCGCGGATTCTGGTTATCGACGACGAAAAAAACTACCTGCTGGTGCTGGAAGCGGTGCTGAAGGACGCGGGTTACGCCGTCACGGCCATCAACGACCCTGAAATGGCCCTGGCCTTTCTGGACGATTCCGAAGTGGACGTGGTGATCACGGACATGAAAATGCCCAAGCTCACCGGCAAGGAAGTGCTGCAATCCGTCAAAAAATCCTGGCCCCACATCCCGGTGCTGATCATGACGGCCTTCGGCTCGATCGAGAGCGCCGTCGAGGTGATGCGCTACGGCGCGTTCGACTACATCACCAAGCCCTTTGCCAACGACGAGCTGCTGCTCTCCGTGCACAATGCGGCCGAGCTTTCGCGCACGCACCAGCAGTACCGGCTTTTGCAGGAAAACCTCGAAGAACGCTACAACCCGCACCAGATCATCGGTAAATCCAAAGCGATACGCGATACGCTGTCCATTGTGGACAGGGTGTCGGGCACGCGTTCCACCGTGCTGATCACCGGCGAGTCCGGCACCGGCAAGGAACTGGTGGCCCGCGCCATCCACTTTACGTCGCCGCGCAAGGAAGGCCCTTTTGTGCAGGTCAACTGCATGGCTTTTAATGCGGGCGTGCTGGAGAGCGAGCTTTTCGGGCACGAAAAGGGCTCGTTCACCGGCGCGGTGGCCATGCGGCGCGGCCGCTTCGAGCAGGCCGACCACGGCACGCTCTTTCTGGACGAAATCGGGGAGCTGACGCCCGAGCTTCAGGTCAAGCTGCTGCGCGTGTTGCAGGAACGCACGTTTGAGCGCGTGGGCGGCAGCGAGCCCGTCAGCGTGGATATCCGCGTGGTGGCCGCCACCAACGCCAATCTCGCCAAGCTGGTGGAAGAGGGCAGGTTCCGCGAAGACCTGTTCTACCGCCTCAACGTGGTGCAGATCCACATTCCGCCCCTGCGCGAGCGGCGCGAGGACATTCCCCTGCTGGTCGCGCATTTTGTGGAAAAAATCTGCACCGAAAACAGCATGGAGCGCAAAAGCTTCGCGCAGGAAGCGCAGAACTACCTCACCGGCTACGAATGGCCGGGCAATGTGCGCCAGCTTCAGAACGTGATCGAGCGCTCCATCGTCATGGTGCCCAAGGCCATCATCGGCGTGGACGATTTGCCGCCGGAAATCCGCGACGAAGAATCGCAATTCAAGAGCGCCGTGGATCTTTTGCCGGTGGAGCTGAACCTCGCGGACACCCTCGACCGCATTGAGGCCGCGCTGGTGCGCCGGGCTCTGGTGCGCGCCGACTTTGTGCAGGCCCACGCGGCGGAACTTTTGGGCATTTCGCGCAGCCTGATGCAATATAAGCTTAAAAAGTATAATATTACAGGACATTAGGATCGTTTGTGGGGGATTGCCTCTTCGCGCGTGCGCACGGAGTTGTTTGTCCGCTCTTTTGTGCGGCGGCCGGAGTTTGCGTCTTTGCCCAGCCCGGAGGAACGGCGGCGTTGGCCTGCGTGTCGTGTTCATGCTACGCGGGTGATCGGCTGTCCTCATCCGTCTCGAGGCTGTCCTTAGGAGGCATCAGGCTCCCTTGCCGCTGACTCCCGCTGCAAACGACGCCTGCCCCCAATGCCCTGCTGGCGCCATGTGCCAGGGCTTCTGCGTCGCCCGCGGCTGGACGCTCCCCTATGTTTCTGCGTGGCAACGGGAACGGCCTGTGGCCGCCGTCGGGTCGGGGGCGTGAAATTTAAGCGACAGAACGCGGTAGCCGCAAAGCGGCCTGCGGATAAGGGCAGTTGCGATAACGTGTCCAGTTCAGACACCATTTCAACGTTAAACGGCCCTACAAAGGAGACACGGGACTATGCGGATTTCATCGACAGGGCAAAAATGGCTGAAGCTTGTGCACTTGCTGGCGGTGGCCGCCTGGCTGGGGGGCGCGCTGGCGCTGTTATCGCTCAATGTGTACCGGAGCGACGCCTTGGCGCGCGCCTGGCTGCCCGGCGTTGATCTGGCGTCCAGCCGGGTGGATTTGTGGGTGGTTGTCTGGATGGGGGCGGTCGGCTGCATGGTGACCGGCCTGCTCTTTTCGCTGCTCACCGGATGGGGCTTCAAGCGCGGCTGGATTTTGCTCAAATATGCGCTGACGTTGACCTGCGTTTTGATCGGCACCTTTGCGCTTGGCCCCTGGGAAACCCGGCTGTGCGAGCTTTCGTTGCAG
>JAVBMS010000003.1:0-5468 GCA_031552135.1 Mailhella sp. | reverse complement strand
CGCACCACGCGGCCCTTTCTTCAACGTACGTACGAACTGAAACCGGCAATCAGGATTTTTTCTTCATCACTTCATCCGCAATCTGCTGCGGCACGCGCTCGTAATGGTGGAACTGCATGGTGAAGTTGGCGCGGCCCTGAGTTTTTGAACGCAAGTCCGTGGCATAGCCGAACATTTCCGACAGCGGCACCTGGCAGCGGATGGCCTGGGCGCCGGCGCGGGCCTCCATGGACTGCACCTTGCCGCGGCGGCCGTTGAGGTCGCCCATCACGTCGCCGAGGTAATCGTCGGGCGTGACAACTTCCACGTCCATGATCGGTTCCAGCAGAACGGGCGAGGCCTTGTGCATGGCCTCTTTGATCGCCATGCTGCCGGTGACGTAGAAGGCCTGCTCGGAGGAGTCCACATCGTGGTAGGAGCCGAAGACCAGGTTGACCTTGACGTCCACCACCGGGAAGCCCGCCAGCACGCCGGACTTGAGGGCGTCCTGGATGCCTTTGTCGATGGGCGCGATGTATTCCTTGGGAATGACGCCGCCGCTGATGGAGTTGATGAACTCGTAGCCCTTGCCCGGGTTCGGCTCCACTTCGATCACGGCGTGGCCGTACTGGCCGCGGCCGCCCGACTGCTTGACGTGCTTGGTGTCGGCCTTGGCGGGCTTGGTGATTGTTTCGCGGTAGGCCACCTGGGGCTTGCCCACGTTGGCGTTGACGCTGAATTCGCGCGTGAGGCGGTCCACGATGATTTCGAGGTGGAGTTCGCCCATGCCCGCAATGAGGGTCTGGCCGGTTTCCTCGTCGCCCTTGACGCGGAACGAGGGGTCTTCCTTGGCCAGCTTGTTCAGGGCGGCGGACAAAGCGTCGCGGTCGGCCTTGGACTTGGGCTCAATGGCCACTTCGATCACCGGCTCGGGAATGTCGAGCGATTCCAGCACCACGGCGCGGCGTTCGTCGCACAGCGTGTCGCCGGTGGAAACCTGCTTGAGGCCCACCAGGGCCACGATGTCGCCCGCGCCCGCCCACTTGATTTCTTCACGCTTGTTGGCGTGCATGCGCAGGATGCGGCCCACGCGCTCCTTCTTGCCGGTGCTGGTGTTGAGCAGGCTCATGCCCGACTCCACAAAGCCGGAATAAAGGCGGAAAAACGTCAGGTGGCCGATGAAGGGGTCGGCGGCCAGCTTGAAGGCCAGGCCGGCCAGCGGCACGCTGTCGTCGCACGGGCATTCCACCGGCTCGCTGGTGAACGCGTCGGCGGCTACCTTCACGGGGATGTCGAGCGGCGAAGGCAGATAGCGCACCACGGCGTCGAGCAGGGGCTGCACGCCCATGTTGCGGAAGGCCGAACCGCACACCACGGGCACAATGGCCTGGCTGATGGTGGCCTTGCGCACGCAGGAGATGATTTCTTCCTCGGTCAGCGTGCCGGTTTCGAGGTAGCGGCCCAGAAGCTCTTCGTCTTCCTCGGCCACGGCTTCCATCATTTCCAGGCGCTTTTCCTCGTACAGATCCATCATGTCGGCGGGAATGGCTTCTTCGCGGTAGTCCGCGCCCTTGCTTTCCTTGTCGAAGCGGATGGCCTTGCCGGACACCAGATCGAGCACGCCTTCAAAATGATCTTCCTGGCCGATGGGCAGTTGCAGCATGATCGGCTTGGCTTTGAGGCGGTCGTGGATCATGCCGACGGCGCGGGTATAGTTCGCGCCGATGCGATCCATCTTGTTGATGAAGCAGATGCGGGGCACGCCGTAACGGTTGGCCTGGCGCCACACGGTTTCGGACTGGGGCTCCACGCCGGCCACGGCGTCGAACACGGCCACAGCGCCGTCCAGAACGCGCAGCGAACGCTCCACTTCAATGGTGAAGTCCACGTGGCCGGGGGTGTCGATGATGTTGATCGTATGACCGTCCCACTGGCAGTGCGTGGCGGCGGAAGTGATGGTGATGCCGCGTTCCTGCTCCTGTACCATGAAGTCCATGGTGGCCGCGCCGTCGTGCGTTTCGCCCAGCTTGTGGGAAACGCCGGTGTAGAACAGGATGCGCTCGGTCGTGGTGGTCTTGCCGGCGTCAATATGGGCCATGATGCCGATATTGCGCAGTTTGTCGAGAGGGAAAGTACGGGACATGGCGGCCTACCAGCGGTAATGGGCAAAGGCCCGGTTGGCTTCCGCCATGCGGTGGGTGTCTTCCTTCTTCTTCACGGCGCCGCCACGGTTGTTGTAGGCGTCGAGCAGTTCGGCCGAAAGCTTGTTGGTCATGCCCTTTTCGCCGCGAGCGCGGGAATAGGTGATGAGCCAGCGCAGGGCGAGGGAAATCTGGCGCTCGGGGCGCACTTCCATGGGCACCTGGTAGGTGGCGCCGCCCACGCGGCGGGACTTGACTTCCAGGTGGGGCTTGACGTTGTCCACGGCCTTTTCAAACGCGCGCAGCGCGTCTTCGCCGGACTTTTCGCCCAGCACTTCCAGGGCGCGGTACAGGATGGTTTCCGCCGGGCCCTTCTTGCCGTCGTACATCAGGCGGTTGATAAAGCGGGCCACGATGCGGCTGTTGTAGATCGGGTCAGGCAGAACTTCTTTTCTGGGAACGGAACCTTTGCGGGGCATGGTGAGTCCTCCGTAAAAAAATGACGGAAAAAACGGTCTCCGGAACCACCGGCAGACCGTAGGGCCACGGGACGAAAAAGGCCGGGAAGCGGATCAGGACTTGGGACGCTTGGCGCCGTACTTGGAACGACGCTGACGGCGATCCTGCACGCCCGAGGTGTCGAGCGTTCCGCGCACGATGTGGTAGCGCACGCCGGGAAGGTCCTTGACGCGGCCGCCGCGGATCATCACCACGGAGTGTTCCTGCAGGTTGTGGCCTTCACCGGGGATGTAGGCCGACACTTCGATGCCGTTGGTCAGGCGCACGCGGGCCACCTTACGCAGAGCCGAGTTGGGCTTTTTGGGCGTGGTGGTGTACACGCGGGTGCATACGCCGCGGCGCTGGGGGCAGGCCTGCAGGGCCGGGGTCTTTTTCCGCTTTACAACCTTTTTCCGCTCGATGCGGATAAGCTGGTTGATAGTGGGCATGAGTTCCTCCAAAAAATCTCACGATGAGTCAAAGAGCGATACCGTAGTCGCGGGGCGGGTTATTGTCAAGGGGAAAGACGGAAAGAACGCCGCGGGCGGGCGGTTTCCGCAGGCCCGGCCCCGCCTCAGCTTTCGGCTTCCTCCTGTTCTCCCGGCGCTTCGGGCGTTTCGGGCGCGCCTTCGCGGCGCAGCAGCACGGTATGGATTTGTTTGGCGTCGGCGTCGGCAATGGTGAAGTTCCAGCCCGCCAGCGAAAACGTTTCGCCCTTGGCGGGCACATGCCCGGCGTGCAGACTCAGGTAGCCGCCGATGGTGTCCACCTCTTCCGAGTCCAGCGTTACGCCAAGCTCGGTCAGATCTTCCAGGTAGGCCCGGCCCGAAAGCTCGTAGGTGTCCGGCCCGGTGGCGCGGATGTCTTCTTCCTTGGGCGCGTCGTGCTCGTCCTCAATATCGCCCACGATCACCTCAAGCAGATCCTCGATGGTAACCAGGCCGGACGTGCCGCCGTATTCGTCCACCACAATGGCCAGGTGGTTCTTGCGGCTGCGGAATTCCTGCAAAAGTTCGCTGGCGATTTTGGTTTCCGGCACAAAAAAGGGCGTGCGCATGATGCCGTCCACGGGTTCGCCGTGCCTGGCCGGATCGCTCAAAAGGCCCAGCATGTCCTTGGCGTAGAGAATGCCGATGATATTGTCGCGCGTATCCTTGTACACGGGCATGCGGGAGTGGCCGGTCTCGCCGATGGCCTTGGCGGCCTCCAGCACCGGAAGCCCGGAGGGCAGGCAGTCAATGTCCGTGCGGGGCGTCATCAGTTCCTGCACCTGGATTTCGTCCAGAGTCAGGATGGAAAGGAGCATGGAGCCCTCTTCGGCCTTCAGTTCGCCTTCATCGCGGGCCTCCATGATGGCCTGCGCGAGATGATCCTCGGCCTTCCCGCCAAACATGTTGGAAATTCGCGACCATAGGCCGCCAGAAGCTTCGCCGTCCAAAATATGCTCCAAGGTTAAAGGTGAGCTTCCTCGGCCCGGCGCTTCAGTACCCAGCGCAACAGGGGAGGAACCGGGGATTCGGCGGCGTCCTGCCAGACAACGGGTTCGTCCGCCCGGCTTGTCCGGCCCCAGTGCAGAACAAGGAGCCCCGCCACGCCCTGGCCGCCGGAGCGCTCCGTCGCGTGGCGGCGGCGGCAGGCCAGCCAGAGCAGGCCCGGCCCGCGCGCGGCCGCGCCCGGGCAGATCAGCACGATGCAGGTTTCGGGCACGGAGGCGAGCAGGCGTTTCGGCACGCACAGGCCCAGCCCCCGGGCGGAAAGATCCGCCAGGCGCAGGGAGGGAACCCGGGCGTTCCCGGCCGGATGGCGAGCGAACAGCAGTTCGCCGCTTTCCGCCGGCTGTGAAGGGGGTTGAGCGGGGAGCGCGGCGTCCCAGGCCCACAGGCCCAGGGCGGCGACGTCGTCCGGGCCGGGCGCGACGCGGGGAAAAGCCCGCCGTTCAAAACGCTCCAGGCGTTCCGGCCGGGCCAGTTCCAGCAGGGGGCGGCGCGCGTCGTTGCGGCCCCGCAGGATCACGGTGTCGAAGCGGAGCAGGCGGGCGGCGTCGCCCACGGCCACGCGCATGTGGACGCGGGCGTTTTTGCCCGCCCAGTCGGCCAGCGCGCCTTCCGGCAGCGGGCCGCCGGCCTGAAAAAAGAGCCGCGTTTCATCCAGCAGCGCGCAGGAGCCGCCGAGGGGGGCGCGTTCCGGCGCGGCATTGGGGGATACGGGCGACAGGGGCGGCGCAACCGCCATAATAGTCATGGGGGCGTGTTGATCCGCCGCCAGGATCAGCGTGTTTTCCACCGCCGTGGGATCGGCCCAGGGATCCGCGCTTTCGCCCAGCGCGTGGGCCCGGCGGCTCAAATACCAGTAAGCCGCCACGGCCAGCAGAAAAAGCGCCAGCCAGAACGCCTGGCCGGGCGAAGGGACGGCAAGGGGCAGTCCCGCAACGAGCGACATGCCTGACAGGTTTGCGCCGTCAGGCTGTCGCGGCGGGGGATCCGCGTCCGCCACGCCCTGTTCCGCGCCGGAGGGCGGCACGGCGGAAGACGGACGGTCGGAAACGCCGAAAAAAAGAGGGAATCGCATACGGCATGTCGGCATATATTTTTGTTTTGTACTGTGGATCCGGCCGCAAAGCAAGCCCTGGCAGGCAGAAGTCCGGGCGGGGCGTCCGGAAATAGCGCTTGCCATGCGCGTGCTCTGTTGGTAAATTTCGCGGGCTGGCGGGATGGCGGAACGGCAGACGCGCTTGACTCAAAATCAAGTATCCGTACGGGTGTGAGGGTTCAAGTCCCTCTCCCGCTACCAGCAGAATCAACAAGCCCCAGGGTGATGCAAAAGCCCTGGGGCTTTTGTTATTCCGCGGGG
>JAVBMS010000006.1:0-7948 GCA_031552135.1 Mailhella sp. | reverse complement strand
ACTGGCTACGCGGACTCCCCTCAACAGGCACATCCGGGCAAACGCCTTCCTTACTTAATGTGCGCGGAGCGCACCAGTCCCCCCAGGCGACCTCTCCACGCCCCAGCCGCCGCAGGCGGCTTTACTTCTCGACACTCCCGTCTCCCCCATTACTAAAAAAAACGCGCCCGCACCGGGGTGCCGCCGTCATGCGGGCCGGCCGGTTGCCGCCTGGCGGCAACCGGCGAGGGGAAAATTACTTCACGGCTTCTTTGAGGTTCTTGCCGGGAGTAAACTTCACCACGGTGGTGGCGGCGATATTGATTTCTTTGCCCGTGCGGGGGTTGCGGCCCTTGCGGGGAGCGCGCTTGGCCACTTTGAAGCTGCCGAAACCCGTGAGGGTGATGGAATCGCCACCGGCGAGGCAGTCGGTGATGGCGGCGATGGTGGCGTCCAGCGCGGCTTCGGATTTGGCTTTGGTGGTCAGACCGGACTTGGCGTGAATTTTATCCACAAGTTCCGCTTTCGTCATAGTATTCACTCTCCATAAGGGTTAGATGTCTTGTACAACCATAACCTTGTGCATCACGTTTAGGGCCTGAATTTCCTAAAGTCAAGCGCCAGAAGGCGAAAACCTTGATCTGGCGCTTGGTTCAGGGAGAATTGCCTCAGGCCATGGCCTCGGGGAAGAGGGTGGCGCACAGTTCCCGCAATTTATATTTCTGGATTTTACCGCTGGCGGTTTGCGGAAACTCGTCCACCACAGCCACATAGCGGGGAATTTTGTGCCAGGCGATGTGCCCGCGGCAGAAGTCGCGCACGTCTTCGGGCCGCACGGTGCGTCCGGGCCGGGCAATGATAAGCGCGCCCACTTCTTCGCCGTATTTGCGGGAAGGCACGCCCACCACCTGCACGTCCTGCACTTCGGGCATGGCGAGGAGGAATTCCTCCACCTCGCGGGGGTAGATGTTTTCTCCGCCCCGGATGATCATGTCCTTGATGCGGCCGGTGATGCGCAGGTAGCCGTCGCCGTCCATGACGCCGATGTCGCCGGAGTGGAGCCAGCCTTCGCCGTCAATGGCCTGGGCCGTGGCTTCGGGCATTTTGTAGTAGCCCTTCATCACGTTGTAGCCCCGGCAGCAGATTTCGCCGGGCGTTCCGGCGGGCAGGAAGTCGCCGGTGTCGGGGTCGCGGATGGCCACTTCAATGCCGGGCATGGGGCGTCCCACGGTCTGGCAGCGGCGGTCGATGCTTTCTTCGTCCGTGGTGGTCATGGTCATCACGGGCGAGCCTTCGGTCAGGCCGTAGGGGATGGTGATCTCGCGCATGTTCATGTCGTTGAGCACGCGGCGCATCAGCGGCTCGGGGCAGACCGCGCCGGACATGATGCCCGTGCGCAGGCTGGAGTAGTCGAACTTGCTGAACAGCTTGTGCTCGACCACGGCCAGATACATGGTGGGCACGCCGTACAGGGCGGTGCACTTTTCCTGATCCACCGAGGCCATGACGTGCACGGGCGAGAAGTTTTCAAGGATGACCATGGTCGCGCCGTGCTGCACGCAGGCCATGACGCCGAGCACGCAGCCAAAGCAGTGGAACAGCGGCACCGGCAGGCAGACGCGATCCTTGCCGCTCAGCTTCTGGTTGCGGCCGATCCAGTAGCCGTTGTTGCCAATGCCCACGTGGGTGAGCATAACGCCCTTGGGAAAGCCCGTGGTGCCCGAGGTGTACTGCATGTTCACCACATCGCAGGGCGAAACCGTGGCCTTGCGGGCTTCGTATTCCTCGTCCGTCACCATGGCCTGCATGCTGATCACTTCGGACATGGAGTAAATGCCCCGGTGCTTTTCCACGCCCAGGAACATCACGCGCTTGAGGTGGGGCAGGCTTTCGCATTTGAGCGCGCCGCGCGTCTGGTTGCGCAGCTCCGGCACCACGGAGTAGAGGGTGGCGAGGTAGTCGTGGTCGCGGTAGCCGTCGATGATAAAGAGGTTCTCGCACTCCGACTGCTTGAGCAGGTAGCTCAGTTCGCTGTCGCGGTAGCTGGTGTTGACGGTGAGCAGCACGGCGCCGATGCGGGCCGTGGCAAACATCAGCGTTACCCAGTGCGGCACGTTGGTGGCCCAGATGCCCACTTTTTCGCCGGGCTGCACGCCCAGCGCCATCAGGCCCTTGGCCAGGTCGTCCACGTTGTCGGAAAATTCTTTCCAGGTCTGGCGATAATCGCGGTCGGCATAGACCAGGGCTTCCTGATCCGGGTACAGGGCCACGGTCTGGTCAAGGATCTGGCCCAGGGTCTTTTCTTGCAAAACAAAGTCGCTCATGCTGCCCGCCAAGGGTTAGGGATAGTAGATAACGGCCAGGATTTTCGCCGGGCCGTCCACAGCGCTGACGGAATGGGGCACGATGGAGTTGTAATAGACGCTGTCGCCGGGCTCCAGAATGTGCGAGTCGCGGCCGTAATCCACGCGCAGGCGGCCCTCCAGAACGTAGATGAACTCCTCGCCCTGGTGCGAGCTGGTTTCGTCCGTGGCTTCGGGCGTCACGTCGATGATGAAGGGATCCATGTTGCGGTCGCTCTTGCCCTTGCCGAGCGCGTGGTACTGGAAAGCCGGGCTTTTGCCGCGCGCCTGGCGGATGGTCAGGTCGTCGGCCCGGCGCGTTTCGCCGCGCGAAATGATGGGATCCTTGGTGACCTGATCGTCCATGAACGTGCCGAGGCGCACGCCCAGCGCGCGGGCTACTTTTTGCAGGGGGCCGATGGAGGGCAGCAGATCCTCTTCTTCCAGCGTGGTCAGGAACGACACGGTATGCCCGGTCAGTTCCGCCAGTTGCTCGCGGGAAAGGTCGCGTTCCTCGCGCCATTTGCGGACGCGCATGCCGATTTTTTGCATAGAGGCCTCCTGCAGCCTTTGAAATTTTGCCCCGGAAGGGCGGGGCGACGGAAAAAGATCGCGGCCCGGCGCACCGCGCCCGCGTTTTTTCGGGATGCCGGCAAGACCGGGATCTTGCCGCGCATGATAACCATGCCTGCCGCGCCTTCGCAAGCGGAAATTCGTGACTCCGAAGGGCTTCCGCCGTTGAGAGCGCTTTATTTTGAAAGGACTCGCGAACCGGAAGGCGCGGGAAAGGATGCACGCGCCTTCCGGTTCGCAAAAAAATCGGGTACGGAAACAGGCGGAGGCGCGGATGATGGAACGGCGGCGCTATATTGTTTCCGGCCAGGTGCAGGGCGTGGGCTTCCGGCCTTTTGTGTACCGCACGGCCCTGGCCCTCGGCCTGACCGGGCATGTGGGCAACGCGGCGGACGGCGTGCGGATCGAAGTGCAGGGCGAAAACGTCGCGGCCTTCGGCACGGCGCTGGCGCGCGATCTGCCGCCGCTGGCGCGCGTCACTTCCCTGCGCGAGGAAGTGCTGCCGCTGCGCGAGGATGAAAGCTCCTTCAGCATCAACGCCAGCCACGAGAGCGCCCACAGCGGCCACCGCGTGCTGATCAGCCCGGACATGGCCCTGTGCGACGCCTGCCTGGCCGACATGCGCAACCCCCAAGGCCGCCGCCACGGCTACGCCTTCACCAACTGCACCGACTGCGGGCCGCGCTATTCCATCACCCGCTCCATCCCCTACGACCGGCCCTTCACCAGCATGGCCTGCTTTCCGCTGTGCGAGGACTGCCGCCGGGAGTACGAAAACCCGCTCGACCGCCGTTTTCACGCCCAGCCCAACGCCTGCCCGGTCTGCGGGCCGGAACTCTGGCTGGAGGAAACGGGATGCGCGGAAAAAAGCCCGCTGGCGCGCGGGCCCGAGGCGCTGGCCGCCCTTGCCCGGGCGCTGGCCGCAGGGCGCATCGCCGCGATCAAGGGCCTCGGCGGCTTCCATCTGGCCTGCGACGCGCAGAGCGCCGCCTCCGTGGCCGAATTGCGGCGGCGCAAGCGCAGGGAACACAAGGCGCTGGCCGTTATGGCGCGCGATCTGGACGTTGCGCGTTCCGTGGCCGATCTGGACGCCGGAGCCGAAGCGGCCCTGACCTCGCCCCGGCGGCCCATCGTCATTTGCCCCCGGCGGCCCGGCGCGCTGCCGTCCGGCCTTGCGCCGGACACCGGCGGCATCGGGCTCATGCTGCCCTACACGCCGCTGCATCAGGCGCTTTTTGACGCCGGAGCGCCGGAGCTTCTGGTCATGACCTCGGGCAACGCGGGCGGCGAGCCCATCTGCCTTGGCAACCGCGAGGCCAAGGCCGCGCTGGCGGACATGGCGGACGTCTTTTTGCTGCATAACCGCGACATTCTGGTGCGGGTGGACGATTCCGTGCTGTTCCCGGCGCGGGGCGCAAGCCAGGGCGGAGAAGACGGCGGCGCGCTCCCCGCGATCATGATCCGCCGCTCGCGCGGCTACGCGCCCGAGCCGCTGCTGCTGGCGGGCGGGGCGCGCCGGGCTTCCGTGCTGGCCACAGGGGCCGAACTCAAGCACACCTTTTGCCTGACGCGCGGCAGCGAAGCCTTTGTCAGCCAGCATATCGGCAATGTCAGCCGCCCCGGCCAGCTGGCGTTTTTTGAGGAAACCCTGGCCCATTTGCTGCGCGTGCTGGAGGTGGAGCCGGAACTTGTGGTGCGCGACCTGCACCCGGATTACCTTTCCAGCCGCCTGGCCGAGGATTTCGCCCGCGAGCGCGGCCTGCCCCTGCGCGCGCTCCAGCACCACTTCGCCCATCTGCACGCGGTGCTGGCGGAACACGGCAGGTCAGGAGCATCCGGCGAGCCTGTGCTCGGCCTGATGCTGGACGGCTCGGGCCTGGGCGACGACGGCACGATCTGGGGCGGCGAACTGCTCTGGGCCGCGCCGGAAGGCGATAGCTGGGCGCACCGCCGCCTGGGCCGCTTCGCGCCCTTTGCCCTGCCCGGCGGCGAGGCCGCTATCCGTGAGCCGTGGCGCATCGCCGAGGCGCTGGATCTTGCTTCCGTCCGGCCGTGGGCGCGCGACAGCATTCGGGCCGCGCAGGCCGGCGCTGTGCGCGAAATCGCCGCGCGCGGCCTTGCCCCGTTCACCTCAAGCTGCGGCAGGCTGTTCGACGCCGTGGCCGCGCTGTGCGGGCTGTGCTTTGCGATCAGCTACGAAGGCCAGGCGGCGGTGCTGCTGGAAGAAGCGCAGGACATGGGCGAGCGCGGCGCGTACCGCGTGGAGCTTTGCCGCGCGGGCGATCTGCTGGAGCTGGACGCCAGGGCGTTGGCCCTGGCCGTGGCCGAAGACCGCGCCCAGGGCGTTGCCGTGGGCCGTGTGGCCCGGCGCTTTCACCTAGGCCTGGCGCGAGGGCTGGCGGACTGGACGGCCGAAGCGGCCGCGCAAACCGGCACGCGCGTCGTTGCGCTGGGCGGCGGCGTGCTGAACAACCGCACGCTGGCGCGAGAACTGGACGTTCTGCTGCGCGCGCGCGGGCTTGCGCCGCTCTTTCCCTCGGCGTTTCCGCCGGGCGACGGGGCCATTGCGCTGGGGCAGGCGCACTGGGCCGTCACGCCGGGCTGACGCGCGTTGGCTTATTGATAGAAGATCGTGGCCGACTTGATCGGCATGCGCAGCATGTAGACCGCGGCGTTGCTGCCGGGGAAGCGCTTCAAAAAGTCCTGGGCCAGCTTGTTCTGGGCCTCTTCCGCTTCCGGCGAGGCAACGTACTGGATGTAGACGGCGGCGTTGCGCTCCTGGATCAGGCCGCGCTGCGGGTGCATCCACTGGCCGCGCGCGGGCGCGATCATCATGCCGTCCTTGTAGGCGGGCGTCAGCACTTCTCTGGCAAATTTGGCAAAGGCCTCGTCTTTGACCGCGCTTTTGCCGTGGCCGAAACCGAAGACCATGCGCAGTTCCGTGTCGTACGGGTGCGTGGTTTCTCCGGCCAGGGCGGGCGTGGAGGCAAGGAGCAGGGGCAGGACGAGCAGGGCGAGCGTGGTTTTGAGCATGGCGCGGATAGGCATGTATTTACTCCTGAGTTTGGCGGCGGGGTTACGGCGGCGGCCGGCCGGCAGGCCCGCGCGGGCGCGGTGTCGGATAAAATCTGAGTCCAAGTATAACGTTTTTCCGCCCAAGCGTACAGGGCAGCCGCCATGTTCTCATGCCCGCCCATGCTTGACTGTATCTTGATGAACTGATATTAACATCACGAAAATTAGATATATTTGATAAAACAACAAGATACAAAAGGTTTGCCGCGCCATGCACGATACGCTCCGCTCCCTGAAAGCCCTGGCCGATGAAACGCGCCTGCGCCTCGCGCTGGTGCTGCGCCGCTACGAGCTTTCGGTCAACGAGCTGGTCACGCTGCTGGGCATGGGCCAGTCGCGCGTGTCGCGCCATTTGAAAATTCTGGCCGAAGCCGGCCTTTTGCAGGCCCGGCGCGACGGCCTGTGGGTGTTTTATTCCGCGCCGTCCTCGGGTTCCGGCCGGGAATTTCTGGATCGCGTGCTGCCCGCCGTCCATGAGGGTTCGCGCGCGGATCTGGACATGGCGGCCCGCATTGTGGAGGAGCGCGCGCTCAAGACCCGGCAGTTCTTCAACGCCATTGCCGAAGACTGGGACGAGCTGAACCGCGAGGTGCTGGGCGATTTTCGCCTGCCCGAGGCCGTGCTGGCCGCCGTGCCCGAGGGCTGCGGCACGGGCGTGGATCTCGGCTGCGGCACCGGCGAGGTGCTGGAGCTTTTGCGCGGGGCCTGCCGCGAGGTGATCGGCGTGGACGGCTCGCCGCGCATGCTGGAACTGGCGCGCCGCCGTTTCGGCGACGCCGGGGACGACGTTTCGCTGCGCATCGGCGAGCTGGATCATCTGCCCCTGCGCGACGGCGAGGCCGACTTCGCCTGCATCAACCTGGTGCTGCACCATCTTTCCCATCCGGAAATCGCGCTGCGCGAAATCGCCCGCGTGCTCCGGCCCGGCGGGCACGCGCTGGTGACGGATTTTGACCGCCATCAGGCCGAGTCCATGCGCAACGTGTACGGCGACCGCTGGCTGGGCTTCAGCCGCGACTACCTGACCGGGGCGCTGGCCGCCGTGGGTATGGAACCTGTGGAATACCGCCGCGAAGAGGTCAAGAAGGGCCTGGCCCTGCATCTTGTGCTTTCGCGCCGCACTCTTTAACCCCTTTTTTTGGAGTATTCATGTCCGCCAAAGACCTTGATCTTTCCCTGGCGCACGCCGTGGCCGACCTTTCGCTCGCGGAGTTCGGCAAAAAAGAAATGCAGCTTTCCGAGCGGGAAATGCCCGGCCTGATGGAGCTTATTGCCCGCCACGCGGCGCAGAAGCCCCTCAAGGGCCTCAAAATCACCGGTTCGCTGCACATGACCATCCAGACGGCCATGCTGATCCGCACGCTGTACGAGCTGGGCGCGGACGTGCGCTGGGCCTCGTGCAACATTTTTTCCACCCAGGATCACGCCGCCGCGGCCATTGCCGCGCTGGGCTACGCCAAGGTCTTCGCCTGGAAGGGTGAAAGCCTGGAAGAATACTGGTGGTGCACCGAAATGGCCCTGACCTGGCCCGACGGCTCCGGCCCCGACCTGATCGTGGACGACGGCGGCGACGCCACCCTGATGATCCATCAGGGCGTGGCCGTGGAAGAAAATCCCGCCCTGCTCAAGGAAGCGCAGAGCAATAAGGAAATGGCCATCATCATGGAGCGCCTGGCCCTGGCCTACGCGCGCAACCCCCATCACTGGCGCGACGTGGCCGCCAAGGTGCGCGGCGTTTCGGAAGAAACCACCACCGGCGTGCACCGCCTCTACCAGATGCAGGCCGAAGGCCGCCTGCTCTTCCCGGCCATCAACGTCAACGACTCCGTCACGAAGTCCAAGTTCGACAACCTCTACGGCTGCCGCGAATCGCTGGCCGACGGCATCAAGCGCGCCACCGATGTGATGATCGCCGGCAAGGTGGTCGTCGTGTGCGGCTACGGCGACGTGGGCAAGGGTTGCGCGCGCAGCATGCGCAG
>JAVBMS010000080.1:0-18189 GCA_031552135.1 Mailhella sp. | reverse complement strand
CGTTACGCCCTCCCCTCCCCGCCGGAGGCGCAGATCTCCCCCTCCCCCCTCAAAGCGCCCTTTTCCGCAGCCGCCCCAATCCCAGGCCAAGCCCGCAAATGTTCAACATCCCGAAACACACCAGCGAGGCGCGCATGGCCCGCATAAAGCTGTCCACGTTGTCCGGCCCCAGCATGGCGTCGCCCATGAACACGCCGATCACCACCGAGGCTATCACCTGGCTGCACAGGCCGCCCATGGTGCGCATGCTGCCGATCAGGCCCGAGGCCAGCGCTATCTGGCGCGGCTGCACGTTGCGCAGCGTGGCCACCATATTGGGCGCGTTGAAAAATCCCACGCCCACGCCCAGCATGATCTGCGCGGCCAGCAGCACGGCCAGCGGGGAATCCGCGTTCAGCAGCGCGGCGCCCAGAATGCCCGCGCCGCACAGCAGCATGCCCGCGGCGGAGACGCGTTCCGCGCCGAGGCTGTCGGCCAGGCGGCCGCCAATGGGCGAAAAGATGACCTGCATCACGCTTTGCAGCATCAGCACCAGCCCGGCGTGGAACGGCGTGAAGCCCCGGACGTGCTGGAGATAGAGCGAAAACAAAAAGGCCGCGCCCATAAAGGAGCCGTAGTTGATCAGCACGGCCAGGAGCCCGGAGCCCAGGCCCCGCGTTTCGCGGAAAATGCCGAGGCTGACCAGCGGGTAGGCGGCGCGCTTTTCCCACAGCAAAAAGGCGCCAAAAAACAGCGCGCCCAGCGGCGTCAGCCAGACGATCCACGGCGCGAGGCCGCCCGAGCTTGCGCCCAGCGCAAACAGCGCCAGCGCCGCCGTCAAAAGCAGCGCGCCGGGCACGTCCAGTTTTTCGCCCCGCGCGCCGCGCCATTCCTGGCGGATGGAGCGCCGCAGCACCAGCCACACGGCCAGGCCCGGCACGGCGATGGCGATGAAAAACCAGCGCCAGTGCAGCAGGGTGCCCATGCCGCCGCCGATCAGCGGGCCCAGCGTCAGGCCGAGGTAGACGGCGGAGGTGAGGATGCCCATCACCCGGCCCCGGCGCGAGGGCGGCGTCAAATTGACCGCAATGGCCATGGTGCAGGCCGACATCAGCGCCCCGGCCCCGCCCTGCACAAAGCGCAGCGACAGGAACGCGGGCATGCCCGGCGCGAAGCCCATGGCGATGGTGGTCACGGTAAAGCAGGCCACCCCGGCCAGAAGCATGCGCCGCAGGCCCCACAAATCGCCAAAACGCCCGCCCAGCACGCTGAAAATGACCTGGGAGAGCATGTAGACCACCATGATCAGCGAAAGCTCCACGGCCGTGGCGTTCAGGTCGCGCCCGATGCCGGGCAAAAGCGCCACCACGCTTGCGATGAGGAAGGGCGAGAACAGGTTGCCCATCCACAGGCCGCCGATCACCACGCGCGATTCCGTGGAAAGCCTGCCGTCCGGCTCCAGGGCGAACTTGCCGCCCTGATCCGGAATATCCGCGATTTCGGGCAAAGACTGGCGATTATCACTCACGTCGGCCTCCTCGCGCAAAAGTAGCCCCGCCGTGAAAACGCGTCAATCGCGGGCCCCGCGCGCGCGTCTTTGCTAACAATTTGTTACATTGCGCATCTGGCCCGGCGTGGCGGCCCATGCTACCACAAGGCACCGCGCGAAAATCACGCGCTTTCACCCCGCATCCGCTCCGAGGTACCGCCATGGAAACCGCCCCGCTGCTGCTGGTAGTGGACGACGACCCCGGCATCCGCGATCTTCTGGCCGAATACCTGCGCGGCCAGGGTTTTCGCGTGGAAAGCGCGGGCAACGGCGAGGCCATGCTGGCCCGCCTGGCCGAAACCCGTTTTGACCTGATCGTGCTGGACATCATGATGCCCGGCGAGGACGGCCTTTCGCTGTGCCGCCGTTTGCGCGCGGGCGGCGGCGCGCCGGTTCCGGTCATATTTCTTTCCGCGCTCGGCGAGGCCATGGATCGCGTGGTGGGGCTGGAGCTGGGCGCGGACGACTATGTGGTCAAGCCGTTTCAGCCGCGCGAGCTTCTGGCCCGCATCCGCGCCGTGCTGCGCCGCTCCGGCGCGGCGCCGCAGGAGGCCGACCCCCGCGAGCCGCGCGCCTACCGCTTTGAGGGCTGGATGATGGACTTGACCGCCCGCCACCTGCTCGACCCCGACGGCACGGTGGTCAACCTGAGCGGGGCGGAATTCCGCCTGCTGCGTCTTTTTTTGGAGCGCCCGCAAGAGGTGCTCAGCCGCGACTTTTTACAGGAGCAGGCCCAGGGCCGCGACGTGGAGCGCAGCCCCTTCGACCGCAGCCTTGATGTCCAGGTCTGCCGCCTGCGCTCCCGCCTGCGCGACAACGGCCGCGAGGCGCGGCTGATCAAAACCGTGCGCGGCGACGGCTACGTCCTCACCTGCGACGTGGCAGCGGAGTGACCATGCGAAAATTCCGCCTCCGGCGCGGGTTCCGGCTTTTCCCGCTGTCGCTCTTCGGCCAGCTTTTTTTCATTTTTTCGCTCGCCTTTCTGGCGCTCCTGCTGATCGGGGCCTACCACGCGTCCGAGGCCAAGCAGTTCTATATCCTGCGCGGCGTCATGAGCGACCGCGCCCGGCGCATGGCCGACATCGCCATCCTGCTCGACACCGCCGCCGAGGCCGAACGCGCCCGCGCGGCCGAACGCATGAGCGTCCGGGGCTTCAGCATCTCGCTCCAGCCCGGCGCGCCCGACCTCGACAACCGCACGCCGGAAACGCTGCTGCCCGTCCGCGATCGCCTGCTGGCCTCGCTGAACCGCGCGCTGGCCGACGCCCTGCCGACAAGCGACGCCGCGCCCCCCGTTCAGGCGGCCGTCATCCAGGTGGCCGAGCCCTCGTTTATGGACGATCTGATTTCGCCGCTGAAAAGCGAACGCCCGGCCCCGCAGTCGCTCTACCAGGCCCGGGTCGCCATCCGGCTGGCCGACGGCGCGTGGGCCGTGTTTGACGACGACGCCCCGGACTATTCCGGCCCGGTCGGCCTGCCCTACAAGGGCATTCTGGCCACCGAGCTTTTCTTCATGACCGTCAGCCTGCTGGCCTTTTACCTAGCCGTCAAGCCGCTGCGCCGCCTCGCCCAGGCGGCGGAAAGCCTGGGCCGCGACGTGCCCGGCGCGCCGCCCCTGCCCGAAACCGGCCCCCTTGAAGTGCGCGAAAGCGCCCAGGCCTTCAACCGGATGCAGCGCCGCATCCGCGAGTTTGTGGACGAACGCGCCCGCACCGTGGCCGCCGTTTCCCACGACCTGCGGACGCCGCTGACCCGGATGCGCCTGCGCGTGGAGCAACTGGACGAAAGCGTGCGCGCCCCGCTGCAGAAGGACATGGACGACCTCCAGCGCATCATGGACACCACCATCGACCTCGCCCGCGGCCCCGGAGACGAAAAAAAAGCCCCGGTGGACGTGGCCTCCCTGCTCGAAAGCCTGGCCGACGACCGGCGCGACATGGGACAGGACGTTACGCTCGCGCCCTTTGATCCGCTGCCGCCGATCATGGCGCGGCCCCTGGCGCTCAAGCGCTGCCTCGACAATATCCTCGACAACGCCGTGCGCTACGGGCACAGCGCGCACATTGCGCTGGAGATCAGCCCGGACGAGCTGGCCATTCTCGTGCGCGACAAGGGGCCCGGCCTGCCCGAAGACGAACTGGAGCGCGTGTTTACGCCGTTCCGCCGCCTGGAGCCCTCGCGCAACCGCGAAACCGGCGGCAGCGGGCTGGGCCTTTCCATCGCGCGCGGCATGGCGCGCATGGACGGCGGGGACGTCACCCTGGCCAATCACCCGCAGGGCGGCCTGGCGGCCCGCCTGACCCTGCCGCGCGGCAAGGGCAAAAGCGGCTAAAACCGATAGCCGATCAAAAAGCGGCCCTCCACGCCTTCGCGCCCGCCGACAAAACCCTTGAGATGCAGATCCAGCGACAAGCCCCGGCCCGCCGCGGCGGGGACGGCCCTGACCCTTCCGGCGGGCGCGGCGGCCGCGGACGCAACGCCGGTGGGCTCAACGCCCGCAATGTTGCGGTACGACAGGCCGATCTCGGCAAAAAACGAATCGTCGTCCGGGTTCACGGCGTTAAAGGCGGCGTCGCGCGTCCGGAGCCGTGCCGAGCCGCCCTCGGTATGCTCGTAGCCCGCGCCGGCGTAAGGGGCCACGCCGGCGGACAACTGGCGGGAAAGCCGGGCTCCGGCCCGCGCGCGGTGTTCGTTCATGGAGCGGAAGCGCACGCTTTCGCCCAGAATGTCCGCCGTGTCCCCCGCCTGGTGCAGCCACAGGTAGGTGCCGTAAATGTCGCCCATTGTGCGCTCCATCAGGCGCGCCCGCCAGCCCAGGGTCACATGAGCGCCCACATACGGGGAATCAAGGCGATAGGCGGCGTTCTGGCCCAAGGCGTTGACCGGGCCGGACGGGCGGAAGCGCAGATCCATCATGCCGGCGCGCAGGGCCGTATCGGCGTACAGGCCGGACGACAGCTCCAGCATGGCCAGCGCGCCGCCGCCGTAGTAGCCGAGGTCGCCGTCGCCGCTGAGCACGCCCGAGCGCGCGCTGTGATAGCGCGCATCGTACTTGCCGGTTCCCGCTTCAAAAAAGAGGCCCAGCGTCGCGGCGGGCTCCTCGGCGTGCCAGTTCCGCCCGGTCACCACGGAAGCGCCGGTTACGCGCAGCGAGGCGAGCGAAGACCCGGTGTAGCGATACGCGCTGCCGCCGGCGATGGCGTACACCGACGGCCTGGCCTGGCGCGCCTCCGGCTCCATCCAGTCGGCCGCGATGTCGGCGAGCAGATCGCCCGACCGCCCCAGCAGCGCGCCGGCGGCTTCCGGGCCGACGGGCAGAACGCCGGCGTCCGGGTTGCCGGAGGCCGCGCGCAGGCTGGCGCGCAGCGTGCCGTCGCTGGTGGAAACGTCAAAATCATACAGCACCAGCGGCCCCTTGGGCACCTGGGTGGCGTGCACCGTGGCCGGGATGCCCGTGGCGCTGCCGATCAGCACAACGCTGTCGCCCGGCACAAGCAGTTCACCGCCGCCCTCAATGCCCAGCATGGTGACGGTCGTGCCGGTCATGTCCGTGGGAACGCCGCCGCTCACCGGGAACATGCTCTGGCCGTTGCCCAGGCTGGCCGGCAGGAAAAAGCTGTATTGCTCGAAGTTGAAAATGCCGACCACCGGGCCGCGCACGTTCAGCGTGGTGAGCGTGTTGCCGCTGAAAACATTGCCCGCGCCGCTCGTCCGGCCGCCGAAAATCCGGGCGGCGGCGAGATTCGGCGCGCCCGAAAGCTCCACGCTGTTGCCCGTGGCCGCGCCGCTGGCGCTGAAAGCGCCGTGCACGTCGTTGCCGAAAGTCCCGCCGGAAATGGTCAGCTTGTTGCCCGTGGCCCCGGCGGCGGAGTTGTTGAATCCTCCGTACACCGGGCCGGTCACGCCGCCGCCGGAAATTTCGACCATGTTGCCCGTGGCCGCGCCGCCGGTGCTGAAACCGCCGTACATGGCGGCCGCCACCGATCCGCTGGAAAGCCGCGCCGTGTTGCCGGCGCTGGCGCCATTGCCCAGGTTGCGGCCGCCGTACACGCTGCCGAGCACGGAACCGCCCTCAATGGCGGCCGTATTGCCGCTGACGGCGCCGTTGGCTCCGGGTTGGCGGGTGATGCCCCCGTAAACGTCCCGGACGCTGCCGCCGGAGACGAAAGCCTGGTTGTTCGTGACGCTGCCGCCGCCCGCGGCGATGTTGCCGCCGGCAAGATCCCCCGTGATGGCGCCGCCCGTCAGCCTGGCCGTGTTGTTGCCGAGCGAGCCGCCGCCCTGGGAGTATCCGCCGTAAGCGGAGCCCGCCACGCTGCCGCCGCTGACCGTGGCGCTGTTGCCCGAAGCGTTGCCGCTTGTGGTGTTGCCGCCGAAAACGGAACCGCCCACGCTGCCGCCGCTGACCGTGGCGCTGTTGCCCGAAGCGCTGCCGGAGCCGGTTTCGCCGCCATGCACGCCAACGTCGATCCGGGCGCTGCCGCTTATTTGCACTGTGTTGTTCAGGACATTGCCGCTGCCGCTGAACGAATGGCCGCCCCATACGCTGGTGCCGACCTGGGCGCCGCTGGCCAGCACGCGATTGTTCGCGGCCTGCCCGCTGCCCCCGGACTGCCCGCCGAACACGTCGGAAGAAAGGGCCCCGCCCAGCAGCAGCACCGTGTTGCCCGAGGCTTCCCCCGTGCTGCTGCGCCCGCCGAAAACCAGCTGGTTGATCGTGCCCGACGTCACGGTCACGTTGTTGTCCAGGGCCGCCAGGCTGCTGTTGCCGCCCATGATGCCGCCGCTGGACGTGGCGTTGCCGAAGGTCACCGTATTGTCCCGCGCCTGCCCGGTGGTGGCCAGCCCGCCGGAAATCAGCCCGACAATGCTGCCGCCGTGGATGGCCACGGTGTTGGATACGGCGTTGCCGCCGCTGGAATCGCTCTGCCCGCCGCGCACAACGCTTGCGATACTGCCGCCGAAGATGGTGATGTTGTTGCCCGTGGCGCTGTTGCTGGCGGATCGCCCGCCGATAACGGCGTTGTTGATGGTGCCGCCGAGCAAAAGGACGGCGTTGCCGCTCACAAGGCCGCCGCTGCTCCGCCCGCCGTAGATCGTGCCGATGGTGGGCGTGCCCGAAACCTCAACCGTGTTGTCGCTGACGCTGGCCGGGCCGTTGATGACGCCGCCGTAAACCTCGCCGAGAATGGTGCCGCCGGTGACGGTGACCGTGTTTTCGTTCAGGCTGCCCGTCGGAAAAAGCGAATTCGCCGTGCCAAAGGGGCTTGTGGCCAAAGAAGCGCCCGGATAGACGATGTCCGCCGCAAACGCGGGAACCGTCAACAGGGCGTATATCGCAAATGCGCTGAGGTGTACGGCAAAGCAAAAGCAGCGGCGCAGCATGGCAGCCTCCTTAAATAGTGCATCAACTATCGGTGCGCCTTGTCGATAGTCAAGGGTAATAAATTCTAAAAATGGTTATTGTAACAACTCTAACAAACTAAATAATCCAACAGGCATGAAAGACACGGCCCCGCTCTGTGCCTGAAACATGCATAGGCCATAAAGATCGCCGCAATCAAAATACTCAACCTGTTCGCACAGCGCGCATGATTCGCAGGAAGGCTCTGGTGCATGGAGCGGACAGAAGGGGGGGAAGAAAGGGCACGCGCGCGGCGGCGCGGCGGGAGAAGCGCCTGAACACGGGCAACAAAAAAGCGGTCAGCACCTGGATGCTGACCGCCCGTTTTTTTTGGTGGGTCGTGCGTGATTCGAACACGCGACTCTCTGCTTAAAAGGCAGGTACTCTACCGCCTGAGTTAACGACCCGGAGGGAATCTCATAGCGCCGAGCCCGGCGCGAGTCAAGCGGAAACACGCGCACGCATGGACAGGCGCGGCTCCGGCGTGTACAAGCGCGGGGAGAAGCGCGGGAGGCACACATGATGCGGGTGATGGTTCTGGGCAACTGCGTGGCCCACCGGCTGCAATTTTTGCTGCGCGATCATCCCGGCTTTGCCGAGCGCTTCGAGCTGGCCGTGGCCCCCATGATCCACGCCATCCCGCCCTCCCGCCGGGAAACGCTGGCCCGCGAAGCCCTGGCCTGCGACGTCATCCTCACCCAGCCGCTTTTCCGCTTCGGCCCGTGCGGCACCGAAGCGCTGCGCGCGGCCCTGCGGCCGGGGCAGCGGCTCGTCACGTTTTCCGCCCCGCACTTCGACGCCTATTTTTCCGACGTCATGCTGATCGACCGCTCGCCCCAAAAAGCCGGAGACGCCGGAGAGCTGCGTTGCCAGCCCCCGTTCGACTGGGACAGCCGCATCGTCTTTTCCTGCTTTACGGCGGGCGTGCCGATTTTTGACGTGGAAGCCCTCTACCTGCACCACCCCCTGTTCGGCGAGCAGGCCATGCGCCGAACCGTGGCAAGCGCGCTCGAAACCTGCGCCCGGCGCGACCAGGATGTGGACGTGCCGGCAAGCCCCTTCATCGCCCGCCACTACGCGCAAACGCGGCTTTTCCATTCCTGGATGCACCCGGCCGAGCCGCTCATGGCCCACCTGCTCGCCGGCCTGGCCGACGCGCTGGGCCTGCCCCCCGCCGACAGGACGGAGGATCTGGAACGCGCCACGTTCGGCTTCAACAGCTGGCCGGTGATCACGCGGCGGCACCGCCTGTTCGGCTTTGCGGAGCAGCCCTGGTTCCTGCTGGCGGGCACGCGGCAGCGTATTGAAGACGTGGCCATGGCGTATTATGCTTTTTACGACCTGCACCCCCACATTGTGGAACGCGCCCAAAACACGGCGGCCGCCGAGGCCGCCGGGAGAACACGATGAAACGATTCCTGTGCCTTTTGGCGGCCTGCGCGCTTCTGGCGGGCTGCGTCGAGCAGATCAACATGGTTCAGGCCAGCAGCGCGGTGGTCGATCTGGGCATGGCCGCCGCCGTCAACGATCAGCAACTGCGGGATCTCTCGCGCTCCATGCGCGCGGAGGGCGACGCCAAGGCCCGCGTGGCCCCGGCAAACAGCCCCCACGTCCAGCGCCTGAACCGCATCATGGCCAACCACGCCAGCGTCAACGGCGTGCCCCTCAACTACAAGGTCTACCTGACGGATGAAGTCAACGCCAACGCCTCGGCCGACGGTTCCGTGCGCGTCTATTCCGGCCTGATGGATTTGATGACCGACGACGAAATCCGCTATGTGCTGGGCCACGAAATCGGCCATGTGGCCAACGGCGACACGCTGCGCGCCACGCGCGTGGCCTATGTGGGCTCGGCCGCGCGCAAGGGCCTGGGTTCGCTCAACCCGGCGGCGGGCGCGCTTTCGTCGTCCTTTCTTGGCGATCTGCTCGAAGCCACGCTCAACGCCCAGTTCTCGCAGCAGCAGGAGCTGGCCGCCGACGCTTACGCGCTGAATTTTTTGCGCGCCAACGGCTACAACACCCGGGGCGCGATCACGGCGTTGCGCAAGATGGAAGCGCTTGGCGGCGGCAAGGGCGGGGGCCTGCTTTCGAGCCACCCGGCGGCCGGAGAACGCGCCGCCCGCCTGGAAGGAGCGCTCTGACCTTGCGCGCGGGGCCTATTTAAACCTGTACGGCGCACCCGGAATACGATAGGAAACAGCAATCACATTCCGCAGAGGCAGGTTATGGCGCGTCCGCAGACCTCCCAAACGCGCGGAGGAACGTTTTTGCTCCGCGACATGCTGCCCGGCTGGGTGGCCGCGAACATGCGCGACAACGCCGGGGCGCATCTGCTCCAGTTGTGGAAGAACTGGAGCATGGTCATGGGCCCCGATCTGGCGCAAAACGCGCGGCCGCTGGGCCACCGGGGCGACGTGCTGCTGGTGGGCGGCGACGACCCCTGCGCCGTGCAGGAACTGACCTACGCCGTGCCGGAAATTTTGGAGCGGGTGAACGCCTTTATGGCGGAAGACCGCTTTACCCGCGTGGAACTGCATTTGATGTTCGGCAAAACCGCGCTCGACGCGCCGCGCGCCGCGCCCGCCTTCCGCACGGAAACGCCGCCCCGGCCCCAAGGCCTGGGCGCGCTGGATCTTGACCCTTCGTCGCCGGTCGGCCGCTGCTACGCGGCGTACCGGCGCTGCTTCCCTGCCTGACCCTTTTGCCCCCCAAAGGAACGTCATGATAGGATCTTACTCCATCAACAATATCCTGATCTTCGGCGTGCTGGTGGTGGCCGCCCTGGTCATCGATCTGCTCGCGCACCGGCAGGACAAAGCCATTTCCGTGCGCGGCGCGGCGCTGTGGTCGGCGCTGTGGATCGCACTGGGCGTGAGTTTTGCCGTTTACATCGGCAAAACCCACAACTGGGGGGACGCCTCGCTCTACCTGACGGGCTATTTGCTGGAAAAATCGCTGTCGGTGGACAATCTTTTCGTGATGATGGCTATTTTCGCCAACTTCGCCGTGCCGGACAAATACCAGCACCGCGTGCTGTATTACGGCATTCTCGGCGCGCTGGTCTTCCGCCTGATCTTTGTGGCGGCGGGCGCCTCGCTGCTGGCCATGTTCGACAAATGGGCGCTTCTGGCCTTCGGCCTCTTTGTGCTGTGGAGCGCCTGGAAAATGGCCCAGGCCATCCTGGCCGGGCATCAGGAAATTACCGACTACACCCACCACTGGTCGGTGCGCTGGGCCGCGCGCATCCTGCCCGTGCACAGCCGCCTGGAAGGCCATTCCTTCTTCTTCCGCACCAACGTGGGCTGGGCCGTGACCCCGCTTTTTCTCTGCCTGGTGGCGATTGAACTGGCCGACGTCATGTTCGCCTTCGACTCCGTGCCCGCCATTTTCGCCATCACCCAGGAACCCTTTTTGGTGTACACCTCGAACATTTTCGCCATTCTGGGCCTGCGCTCGCTGTACTTTCTGCTGGCCGCCGCGCGCAGCAGCCTGTGCCACCTCGACAAGGCCGTGGTCGCCATCCTGGCCTTCATCGGCATCAAGATGCTGATCGACGTGGCCGGCGTTTTCCACATGCCCGCCATGGGCAACCTGATCGTCGTGGGTTCGCTGCTGGCGGCGGGCATCATCGCTTCCTTTCTGTTCCGCCCCAAAAATGACGCCGCGAAGTGACCCCCGCGCGCAGCCTGTAAACGCATGTCCCCGGGACCTTTCAGCCGCTTGAAGGAGTAAAGAGGAAAATGGAGAACCTCTGCCAATCCTGCGCCATGCCCCTGACCAAAGCCCTTTACGGAACCAACGCCGACGGCAGCCCCAACCCCGATTATTGCCGCTACTGTTACGAAAACGGCGCGTTTGCAATGGAATTCACCCTGGAAGAAGCGGTGGAAATCTGCGTGAAGGTCAACTCGGAAATTGCGGGCACCCAGACCAAGGAAGAAGCCCGCCGCTATTTCCGCGAGACGCTGCCGACCCTCAAGCGCTGGAAAAAAGCGTAGCGCGGCCCCGCGTCCCCTGCCGGGGGCGTTGGAAACGCCCGGAGCGCAAAAGCGCGCGTGTCCGATGAACACGCGCGCTGTAGGCTTTTAAGCGGGCGGCAAGGGCCACGATCACGTTGTCATCACGGCCTTTGCCGCAAGCCCAGCCGTCCCTGCCACGGACATCCACGGCCCGGGGAGGTTCCTCCCCGAGCCGTTTCCTGTCGCGTCAGGCCGTGGGAGGCGTTTCGCCGTCCTGGCCGTCGGGGTCTTCTTCGCCCTGTTCGTTGTCGCCGTCATGGCCGCCGCTTTCTTCACCGTTGCCGGAAGCGCCGTCGCCGCCCGCGTCCGTGCCGGCCCCGCCGTCGCCGGCGTCGCCGGTGGCGTCGTCCGAGCTTGTGGCGGGAGCGGTACGCGCGGTTTCGTCTTCGGGCTCAACTCCGGGCTCGACGCCGGGCTCAATTCCGGGTTCAACGCCGGGCTCGGCCGGGGGTTCGGGCCTGCGCCCGCCGGTGTTGCTTGAGCCGGTGGAGGCCTGCCCGTCGGGCAGGTACTGCGCGACAACCAGCGGATGGCCCTGCGGCGTCCGGCCGGCAAGCCCGTCGCGTGCGTCGCCCAGCACAAGCCGCGCCATGTCGAGGCCGGCCACGGCGTCGTCCACAGGCTCCTCGTCGTCGGGGAGGTAGTGGTTGCGCGGCCGCAGGTCAAGGATGGCGATGCCGGGGATGTAGTTGATGAAGCCGAAGTAGCCGCCGGGGTGCACGGTCAGGGTGAAGGGCACGCCCCGCATGTCGATGTTGTCCATGCGCGCGTAGAGGTCGAACGTGCCTCCGGGCGCGTCGTGGACGGCTGTGGTGATGTTGCTGAAGTTGAGGCCGTTCAGGGTGCCCGCGTTATCCGGATCCACAACCCAGAAGCCGGGCATCATGGTATCGCGGTAGATCAGGGTGTCGCCCATGCCGGTGCCGATGACGGGGCCGGGGGTGGAGCCCACAATGCCCGAAACGCCCATCAGCCGGGGTATGGCGACTCCCGCCGCCGAGCCGAACTCAAGGACGCCCATGCCGTTGAGGATCCAGGTGCCGGGCGCGCCCAGGCTGTTCACGGCCGTATCGTAGCCGTCGCCTTCGCCCAGGTGGGCGCTTTCAAGGGAGCCGCCGGGCAGCAGGTAGAGCGTGTCGTCGTTCAGGCCGCCGATGAAGTGCTCGACGCCGCTGAACTGAAGCACCAGGCCCGTGCGTTCCATCGAGCCGCCGTTGGCGGCGTTCAGCCGCCAGACGCTTTCAAGCTGGCTGCCGCGCATGTCGATCATGTCGTTGCCGCCGGTGCCGGTGACGTTGACGGTGGGGTCGGCGTCCGGATCGGCCAGGCGGTCAACAAACACGGCGTTGTCGTGGATGGTGACCCAGAAGCGGCCGTCGGTCACGATGTTGCTGCCCGTGGGCGAGGCCACGGGGGCGAGCACGATTTCAAGGTCGTTGTATTCAAAGCGGGTCAGGTCGCGGATGTCGATCACCGAACCGCGCAGCAGCAGCTTGAGGCCGGCGCTGAGGGTGGTGTTCTCGCCGATGATGACCTGCTCGTTGATGATGGTGATGTTGCCGGCGCTGCTGACGTGGGCGGGCTTGCCCGCCTCCTTGCTGATGCCGTCGAGCACGAGATCCTGCTCGCTGTGGGCATAGATGCTGCCGTAAGCGCGCAGGCGCAGCATGTCGTGCGCGCCGATCAGCAGCGGGTTGCCGGCCTGGCCGAGGTCGCCGTTGCTGGCTTCGGCCACCAGGTAGGCGCCGGCGTGCAGGCCGCTGTAGGTTACGCCTTCAAAGACCACGCCGTTGCCGGTGGTGGAGAGGTTGCCGTCGGCCTTGAGGCGCAGTTCGCCGTTCTTGGCCACGGCCGCGTCCACCGCCAGATCCTGCGGGGTGTTGAGGTTGAGATCCCGGAGGCCGGTGCCGACCAGGGCGAAGTCGTCCGCGTAGAGCGACAGCGTCCCGCCGGTGAGCAGCACGTTGAGGTCGTCGCTCATGCGGATGCCCAGGGTGTCCGCGCCTTCGTCGTACGCGCGATCCGTGGTTTCGGACGTCCAGATGAAGAACTTGTCGAGCTCGGTGAACTCAAGGTCGCCCTTCAGCTTGAGGCTGTAGTCGTTCACGGTGTAGGACTTCACCAGCACAAGCGCGATGTCCGTGGCCGCGTCGTAACGCAGTTCGGCCAGGCCGGCGTTCACGAGGCCCAGAATGGCCGCTTCCAGAGGGGTAAGCTCCTGCGCGGCCTGACGCGCGTTGTAACCCGCGATGACGAACGGCCGGTCAAAGCCGTAGGCCCCGATGGCATGGGCGCGCAGCTTCACGTCATGGCCGACCACATTGGCGGTTTCCGTCATCAGGGTGGTGGTGGTGCCGTTGAAGAGGGCCTCGGTCAGCCGCGAGGTCAGCGAGGGCTTGTCCCACAGCGACGAAGCCGCGATGCCTTGCAGGCGCGTCAGTTGTTCGGCCGGGATGCTGCCCGCGCTGATGACCAGACCCGGGTTGTAGGGGTTGGTCAGCAGGGCCGGGTCGATGGTGTTGAGATGCCCCGCCCAGAAGGCGAGCGAGCCGTCGAGCCACGCGGTGGCGTTTGCCAGGGCTTCCTCGTCGCTCACGGGCAGGCCGTCGGGGTCAAAGCGGAAGCCGTAGGATGCGTCGGCCGCCACCATGGCCAGGAAGGCGTCGCGGCCCATGGCGTCCACCTTGCCCTGAAGCTCATGGTAGCTGTGGTACATGGTGGTGAGCTGGGCGCACTGCGCGTCCACCTTGGCCGCAATCTGCGCGTTGTAGGCCGATTGCTCCTCGGCGGCCAGGATGCCGAGGCGTTCCCACATATTGTTCAGGCGATCCAGATCGCGCTGGTCGATAAGCTGCGTGTCGTTGGCGTCAAGCAGGTCGCCGGTGGTGGTCAGGCCCACGGCGCCCGGCGCGCTGACCTGCACCAGGGCCAGATCCTGCGTGCTGTTCAGGTGGATGTCGCCGGTGGCGCCGGTAACGGCGGCGCTGATCCGGGCCGGGGAGGCGTCGGGGCTGAGCACCACCAGCGGCGCGGCCTCCGTGCCTATGCCGTTTTCAGCCGCGAGCACGATGGTGGGCGCGCTGACCGTGCCCAGCATCGCCTGTCCGGCCGCGATGTCGGCCAGGCGGCTTGCGCTGGCGTTCAGGTTGACGTCGCCGCCCTCAAACTGGGCGAAGATGTCCTGGCCCGCCAGCGTGGCCGTGCGGCCGCCGGAGGGCGAGAAGATCTTGACGCGGTTGGTGGCCGTGCCGATGGCGGCGCCCGCGCTGATGTTGACGGTGCCGTCGGCCGTGCTGAGCCAGCTTTCGCCCGCGTCGGTCACGCTGCCGGCTGTGCTGGTGATGGAGATGCCGCCGTTGGCCGTAAGGGCGCCGTCCAGGATCACCGAGCCCTGGCTGGTGACGGTGATGTTGCCGCCGCCCTGGTACGCGCCGTTGTTCGACTGCACCAGATTGATGGCATGGTGCGTGTCAAGCGCCACCCAAATGGCGGTTTGCAGCGTATCCTTCACAATCCTGGTGTCACGGGCGTAGCTGCGGTACCACAGGAACGCGCCTTCGCTCCAGTGTTCCGTCGGCAACTGTTGCAGTGTGGAATCCAGCTTGCGCGTATAGATGGTAAAGACGCCGCTTACTTCATCACTGATAGTTGAGCCCGGACGCAGCTGCTGAAGCCCGTAGCCGGTGTAGCCCGCGTTAATGGCGTCAGCATTATGCAGCCATCCGTAAAGTATAGGGTATGTGGCATCCTCGTACAGCTTGTCGGATGTCCTTGCCAGATTGTAAAGTTCCAGCGCATTGAGCGTTGAATTTGTACTCATGGTCGATATGAATCCGCCCGTCTTGCTCAGGGGCTCGTTGTCGCTGTACTTGGTGTTCACAAGCTTGTACTGGGTGATATCCGGCCAGGCCCAGTCGAGCCAGTCCGCGCCGAGATACTTGACCGTGGTGTACTGGAAGGTCTGCTCGCGGCCGGTGGAGTTGCCGGCCAGGAAGTTGTACTTGATGTCCTGCGTCTGCGGCGTGAAGCTGTCGCCTGTCAGTTGCGTCCACTGATCATCCGTCTTCTGGCGCCAGAACATGCCGCCGCTGTCGGTGCTGCCCGTGTTTATCTCGCCCAGCGCGACGGTGTGGCTGGTGTTGTTGGTGATGTTGATGTCCGGGTTGTTGTAGATGGCTATGGTGCCCTTGCCCTTGTTGGTGTTCATCAGCACGCCGGTGATGTGGATTTGTCCGCCGCCGGCGTAGATGGGGTTGAGCCTGTAGGTTTGGGTAACCGTATCAAAGGTGTAGAGCTGCACGCCGTCATACTGGTTGGTCGTGGAGGTGGCGGTGCCGTTGGCGTTGAGCTTCATGTAGCCGGAGCCCGAGCCCGTGAGGGTGATGTCGTAACTCTTCACGCCCGACTGGATGACGCCGTTGGCGTTGATGTAGGACGCCTTGAGGTTGATGTCGCCCAGGGCGAGCAGCGAGCCGGAGCCGACGCCGCTGATGTCGTAGAAGGTGTTGTCGCCCCCGATGGTCACCGGAATGCCGCCCGCGTTGTAGAACGAGCCGTCTTCCTTGAGATTGACGGTCAGGGTGCCGTAGGCGGTTACGTTGAGCGTGCGGGCAAACACCGAGCCGATGATGCTGATGTCGCCCTTGCTGGTCAGCGTGGTTGTGCCCGCGAGGTTGTAGAGGTTGCTGGCCAGGAGCATGCTGTGCGGCTGGGCCTGATTGATGTTCATCGTGGACGTGCCGTCCGTGTCCTGCGTGATGGCCGGCGCGGAACCGGCGGCCGTCTTGCCGCCAAAAATGCGCACCGCGCCGCCGTCCTTGGCGCTGATGGTCAGGTTGTCCACCCAGAGGGTGGCGCCGGGGATTTCGTTAATGATGTTGAGGGAGGCGTCGCCCACGGCCCGCAACGCGCCGCTGCCCGCAACGGTGTTGGCGTATATGTGCACGTTGCCCTTGCTGAGCAGCGCGTCCTTCACCACGATGGTGCCGACGTCGCCGCCGCTCTTGTTAAGCACAAACCTTGTGCCCTCGTGCCGGCCGTAGCCGTAGGCGATAAGCTCGTTCTCCATCGCGCGCATTTGCTCCAGCGCCTGCTTGGCCGCCGGGTCGCCCTCGCCGTAAACGGCCACAATCTGCGCCAGGTTCTGGTACTGGTTGTACAGGTTGTTGCCGGGGCCCTGCGGGTCGGCCGCGTAGGTGAGCAGGTGCGCGTTCTGGCCGACGGCAAAGAAGCCCAGTTGCGAAGCGGCGTCCTTCATTTCCTGCGAAAGATCCTGCATGCCCGACTGCGCGGCATAGAGGGTGGCATACGCGTTGTAGGCCGCCTTGCCGAACATGGCCATGGCGTCGGCGCGGCCGTCGCTGTAGGCGAGGAGGCCGAGCAGAACGCGGTCTTCGGCGCTGGCGGCGCCCGCGATCAGCGTGGAGAGGTACGCGTTGCCCTGCTCGTCTTCCGACAGCAGAGCGCTCATGAAGCCATTGTCAAAGAGCGCCGTATTCTCCCGGAGGCCCAGCAGGGTATCCAGGGCGGCCTGGGTCAGGCCCAGATTCCGCGCCTCGCAGGCCTGCGTGAGGGTGATGCCGTTTGAGACGATCGTGCCGGTCTTGTAGTTGGTAAGCCAGGTTGCCGTGGTGAACGAGGCGATGCTCGGCACATGGGCCGTGAGCGCGCCCTGCAGGAGGTTTTGCTGCGCGGTGGTGAGCCCGCTGAACGCATAGCCCGCGCTTTCCAAAGCGTTATAGGCGGCTTCCAGGCTGTCGCTCCATGTGCTGTCCCAGTTTCCGCCGGTCTTGGTCGCGCGGGCGTCGTACAACGCCTCCCAGCCCGCCTGGGACAGGTAGCCCGCGTTTCGCGCCGTGCCCAGCGTGGCAAGGCTGTCGTACGCCGCCAGCATGGCGCTTGCCTGCGCGTAGCTTTCAAAGTTGTCCACAAGCAGGTTGATGGCCGCCTGTTGGGCGGCTGTCAGCCCGGTGGTGTTGGTGGCGAAAATCGTCTCCAGCGCCTGCCAGTCCAGCGCCAGTTGCGCCTTTTCTTCCGTGGTGGATGCGGCAAGGTTGAGGCCGAAGGCCGCGCCCAGGCCCGCGAGGCGGGTGGCCGCGTCCGCGTTGGCGGCGCGCAGCGCGGCGATGTCGTAGTGGGCGGCCGCCAGCGCGGCAAAAAGATCCTTCTGGGCCCGCAGATCGGCGTCACGCGCCAGGAACTGCTTCCAGAACGTGTCGGCCGTGCCGAACAGATCCTTGAAGATCTGCTCCGCCGCCTTCATGTCCAGGCCGGCGAACAGCGCCTCCGCCCTGGCTGCCATTTCGGCGGCCCTTGTCGCATTGCCGCTCAGTTCGCGCAGGGAGCTCATCGCGTCGCCGCAAAGCTGCGTAAAGACGCCCTGCATCAACTCGGTCACGCCGTAGTTGTCAAGATTTCCGGCCGCCGCGAGGAAGCTCTCCCACTCCTCGTCGGTCAGGGCATTGGCCTTGATCAAGCCGCTTTGCATGTAGTTTTGGGTTGCGGCGGTGGGGTTGTCCAGAAAATCGAAGTAACTGATGCCGAACGTCGCCTCAAAAATCGCCATGGCGTTTTCCACGCGCGCGCGTTCCTCAGGCGAAAGCTCGTCTTTCTTGTCCCTCCAGTTGTCCCTGGTCAGCTCGTGCAGCGTGGCGTTGATCACGTTGTCCACGCCGGCGGTCAGTTCGCCGTTCATGGTGACGAGGTTGGTGAAGTTTTCGGTCTTGGCGGAATAGTCCGTCTTGCCGAAAAGCTCGCTGGTCCAGTTGTGGGCGTAAACATGGCTCTGGTCGGAGAACGAGCCCTGCTGGGCGTACAGTTCCGCGTCGCCGCGCGACTGGAGCACCGCGCCCGCCTCGACGTTGATCAGGTTGTTGCGCGTCCACACCACGCCGCTGCCGGTGCCGAAAGAGGCGGGAATGACGGTCTTGTCGTAAATGTCGCCCGCCAGATAGATGTTGGCGTCGCCGATATGGCTGAAGCCGCCCGTGTTGAGGTTGGAGTTTTCGGCCGTGGCGTACTTGTAGCCGATGCGGCCGGTGGCCATGGCCAGGTCGCGCGTGCTGTACACGTTTGCGCCGCCGAGGATGTCGATTTTGTTGGTGCTGGCGATGTCGATGCGGGCCTTGAGGTTGCCCGCGCTGGCCAGGCCGTAGAGGTTGGCCCCGGCTTCCAGGTTTGCGCCGTCGTAGCTGCCCGCGTGGATGATGATGTCGGAACCCAGCGCGTTGGTGGTGCGC